>JBHICV010000097.1:0-9267 GCA_046759765.1 Acidimicrobiia bacterium | reverse complement strand
GACTACACGGAACAGCGACGCCGCATCTTCACCGAACTCGGAATCGAAACCGACTTATGAGGCTCAACGTCACCAGTGGACCTTACGATTCACCCGCCCATTAACGGCAGCATGAGCGGCTACTAGCGCCCGAACCGATCACTGAGTAGAGCTGCCCGTCGCCTTCGATGCCGGTATAGGCGACTTGTCCTGCAGCGGCGGGATGCAGGTGAGTGTCGACCTCGTCTTCGGTTGGAACTCCCAGCTCCGAGCCATTGCAGAGGTCTACGCATGTGACGGCTCGCAGCAGTCGTTCGTGCGTGACTTCGTGGTTGCGTGGGACAAGGTCATGAACCTCGATCGCTTCGACCTTGCATGATCTGAGCAGACAGGCCCGGTAACTAGGAGGTCGACCGAGAGTGGCGAGAAGTCGCCGAGGAGTGGTTATTTGCCCCTTTGAGCCTGACGGCGAATACGGCCTCGCTTTCCTTGACGCCGAGGAACTCATCGCTCAAATAGTGGAGAAGATGATCGCAGCCGGGGTGCGGGTCGAGACAGCGCCCGGAGGTTGAGTAACAGGCTCCCGACCTAGCGCATATGTGCTGCCGATATGGGCGGATGGTGACCGCGCTGGGCCTGATTGTGAGCGCATGTATGAGTGTTCGAGCCCGCACTTCCCCATAGTGTGACCCCGGCTCGGCCAGTCGACTGGTGCGGGGGTCCGCCAGTAAATACGCCCTTGTCAATCTTCCCTAGCCATCACCCATACCGCACCACGACTGCCCTCCTCTCCAACTGCCACCAGACCTGGGCCCCCGGCGGTCACGCTGCGCATCCCATGACGACCCACTCCGCCGAAGACCGCCTCGTCGTGGGGGACACGGGACCAGGTGAGCCCATCGGGAGAGGTCCACACCGCAGCATCGGCATCGCCGAGCCCGTCCCGTCCGACTGCCACCAGACCCGGGCCCCCGGAAGTCACGCTCACTATGAACTCGAAACCCTCTCCGCCGAAGACCGCCTCGTCGTGGGGGACCCGGGACCAGGTGATCCCATCCGGAGAAGTCCACACCGCAGCATCCTGATCGCCGCCCGACCGGTCCGATCCGACTGCCACCAGCTCCTCGCCTCCGGCGGTTACCCCTCTCATATCCTGGCTGTCCTCTCCTCCGAAAACGGCCTCGCTGTGAGGGACGCGGGACCATACGATCCCAACAGGTGAGGTCCACACCGCCGCGTCGACATCGCCGCCCGACCGGTCCGATCCGACTGCCACCAGGCCCGGGCCCCCGGAAGTCACGCTCGCCAACCGCTGGCTACCCTCTCCGCCCAAAGCCGCCTCGTCGTGGGGGATCCGAAACCAGGCGATCCCATCAGGAGAAGTCCATACCGCAGCATCCTGATCGCCGCCGGACCGGTCCCATCCGACCGCCACCAGGCCCGGGCCTCCCACCGTCACGCTCGTCATCCGCTGGCTACGCTCTCCGCCCAAAGCCGCCTCGTCGTGGGTGACCCGGGACCAGTTGAGCCCATCAAGAGAAGTCCACACCGCTGCATCGGCATCGTCGACCGGCCCCACCGATCCGACTGCCACCAGACCCGGCCCCCCGGCGGTCACGCTCGCCATCCGCTGGACACCCGCTCCGCCGAATATCGCCTCGTCGTGGGGGACCCGAGACCAGCTGATCGCCTCAGAAGAAGGTGGGCCAGCTGCTGTGCCACAGGCCGCCACTACCAGAGCAACGGAAAGAAGCCAGCCTCCCAGCAAGCGCAACCCTCCCCCTTCCATAGGTGGCACAGGTCACAGCGATGCCTTCGCTTCAACCCTATCCAGCCTGCTATGAGGTGATTCCGATCCGAACAAGCTCAGAACCCCAAAGTTTGGGGTTGGCCGCTCATAGCAACGCTTTGCAACCAGTGAGCAGCCCTCCCATACTCGGCAATATGAGCGGCCTTGGACGGCGCATATGTGGATGCCGATATCGGCGGCTCAGAAGGAGGATCGACCACCCGCTTGTGTTTCCACTGGCGAACACTCTCGGCTAGCGAGCGTCTACCGGCTCCGGGCGTGGACCCTCCAGCTAGCGTGGCTCCGAAGGGAGAGCCGATGGGCGTAGTGCTGATCCCGTTGGGACTGGTCGGATTCATCGTTGGCATCGTGGGCCTGACCCGCCCTATTCGGCCTCTGGGCATCACATCCCGACAGAGCACAGCCGCGTTTGTCGGCGGGGGGTTCGCCTTGATGCTCGTCGGCGCCGTAATCGGGTTGCCGTGACTGTGCTTACCGATAGTCTCCATAGAAGCCACCACACTGTCAGCTGAACCGAGTGGCTAGCGCATATGTGCAGCCGATATGGGCGGTTGGCAGACTCCTGAGCGCAGGTTCTCAGCGGGCTTCGTGATTCTTGGCGGCTCCGCTTTCCATGATTTCTTTAAGTCGAACGAGGTCCGCGGCGTTCTGCTTGATGAGTGTCGCCCACAGAAGCGGCTCTGCGAGCTTGACGAGGAAGTTCCCGGCTTGTGGGTTTCCGCCGATGAGGAACCGGCATCCGTCGTTCTCAGGTACCCATTGCATGCCCGAGTGCATCGTGATCGGCCCTCGGTCCTGACGGTAAGCAAACCAGACGGGCGGTTCCCATTCTGTGACCTCGAAACTGAATCTGAAGCTGTAACCGAGTGCTCTCGCCGTCACTCGGAATCTGCTTCCGATGCCCGGCTCGCCCTCGCCCACCCAAGCCACGTCCGACATTCGCGGTCGCCAAAGCGGCGTCTTCGGCAGATCCATCACGAAGTCATAAACGTCCTGAACAGGACGGTGGATCACGATGCCGAACTGGGGCTGCTCGCGGATCACCGGACCGCGACATTACGTGAATGATCAACTAGCCGCGGTTGGCTCTAGACAGATCGCCTAGCTCATAGGTACCGATACGGGCCGTGCTCAGTGTTTAGGCGCGAAGGCCCTCACACGGCTTTTTGATCCCGGTCGGCTCCGCTCTCCATGATCCGCTTGAGCCGTTCCAGGTCCTCGTAGTTCTCTTTCAACAAGACCATCTTCCCCAATGGCATAAGCAACTTGGCCCCACGAAAGTTCGGGGCGGCCTGCCCGAGCGCGATCGTGAACCGGCAACCGCCGTTCTCCGGGTCCCAACGGTCCTCGACCTGCCCCAGATCTCGGCCTTCAGCCACGCCGTAGGCGAAACGCCGCGGTGGCTCCCACCTGGTGATCTCCAACACGAACCTGGACCTGATACCCATCACCTTGCTGACGAGATTTATCCGGCGTCCTACTCGGGTTTCGCCGCTGTCCAGCCATTCCGCTTCCACAATCCGCGGCCGCCATAGAGGCGTTCTGGGAATATCCATAACGAAGGCGAACACATCTTCCAGCGGGCGGTCGATATGAACGGACAGGTCAGGCATCGGCTCCTCACCTCACCGTGACAGAGGCGCCACTCGACAGATCTGACCAGCATGCACCTGCGCCCTCAGAGATGCAATAGCGCTGGCCACTCCCCCCGCTGCGCATAGATCAGTAGCGCATATGTGCCGATATGCGCTGTCTGCACTCACCCGAGGTTCTCGCCTGGCCGCCTGCGATGTGCCGGTATCGTGAACTGTTGCCGCCGAGTGATATCACCCATATTTGGTGCGGTTGCAGTGATCTGAGTGGGTGGCGGCATCGAGTTGGTGGGTATAACCAACCCGAGCCGGTTCCTCTTGGAAGGTTCGTCCACGGCGAAGGAAACCCGTGCCAGGTATGGAGCGGATCACCGTAGTTTTCGATCTCGATGATGTGTTGTTTGACTTCGTCACGCCCTTCTTCGAGTGGCATAACCGTCGATACGGGACTGATCTCACCCCTGAGGATCTTGCTACGGCGAAGTACTTATTCGAGGCGTGGGGCGGCACTAAGGAAGAGGCGATCGAGCGGTTGGCACTGTTCTTCCGGGAGGTAGACGTTCTCGGCCTTAAACCCATCCCTGGGGCCGTTGAATGCCTGGAGGGTCTACAAGCGAAGTACCAGCTGGCGGTGGTGAGCGCCAGAGATCCGGACTTCGCCGCTGTTACGGAAGCGTGGATCGAGAAGTACTTCGCAGGGGTATTCGATCCAGTGATTCTCGGGGTCGGACACTCCGAGCGAGGAGAAAGGCCCGTGACCAAGGCGAGCGTCTGCCGACAGATCAGGGCCGGAGTCTTGGTTGACGACCAAGTCGCCCACCTCACTGGAGCGGCGGAGGAGGGCCTCCGCGCGCTGCTCTTCGGTCGGTACCCTTGGAACCAGACTCAGCCACTGCCACCTAACGCCCTCCGGGTCGCGGACTGGTCAGAAGTCTGCGCCGCGCTTACATAACCGCCCAGACGCGCCGACCCCCAGACCCGATCCCAGCCCGGCTCCGGTAGCGCATATGTGCCGATATGGGCGGATGGGTGAGTGGCCCTCTGCTCGGCTGGTGGCGGCTTATCTAGCCTGCTCTCATGGGCGAGGCTGGGGATCGGCAGGAACGGTTGCTGCAGGAGCAGATTGCGTACTTCGAGGCCAGAGCGCCCGAGTACGACGCAGGCATGGTGCCAGATCTATCCGATCCCGACGCCGCTGAGTGGCAGCAGCTGAGGGCCAAGGTTGGTGGAAAGACCCTGACAGGTGATGTCGTCGATCTAGCAGCTGGCACCGGTCTCTGGACCGAGCTGCTGAGGGACACAGCCAACTCGGTGACACTGGTGGACGCCTCAGGAGAAGCTCTGGAGTTGGCCCGTCAGCGACTTGGAGGCGAAAACGTCTCGTACGTGGTGGCCGATCTCTTCGAGTGGAAGTCTGACCGTCGTCATGACGTTGTCTTCTCGTCTTTTTGGCTGTCCCATGTCCCCCCTGATCTGATACCGGGGTTCGTTGACCAGGTAGATAGCCTTTGCCGGCCTGGCGGTTCGGTTGTCTTGGTAGATGAGCACCAGTTCGATGATCCGGGCCTTTCCGTTGGTGCGGATGATGAGGATCCCTGGGTGTCTCACCGGACGGTGAGTGACGGCCGGAGGTATCGGCTTGTCAAAGTGAGTCACGATCCCGCCAGCGTCGCTGCGATCTTCCAAGACCGCGGCTGGCGGACCTCGATGGACCATCGGGGGGATCGCTTCTACATGCTGACAGCCGAGAGCCCAACTCCTTAGCCGTTCGCCGCAGATAGCGCATATGTGCTGCCGCCTCAAGGCGTGAACGCAACACCTTTGGCGAGAGTTGTGTCGTCTCGTTGGGAGGTGTGGCGTGTCGAGAAGGTTCACAGAGGCCGAGGTTTGGGAGGTTTGGGAGCGACGGGAGGCCGGCGAGCCGACCCGATCGATAGCTCGTCGGCTGGGGAGGAACCCGTCGTCGATTCGGAGGCTGTTCGAGGATGCTGGTGGGGTGCGTCCGGCACCGCGGAGAAGGTCGCTGCGGCATTTGTCGGCTGCATGAGCGAGAGGAGATCTCTCGGAGTGTGGCTCGCGGCGAGTCGTTGCGGGTGATCGCGAGCGGGTTGGGTCGAGCTCATTTCTGCTGTTGACGTATCGCTATTAATCGATTATCGTCGATTATCGATGAATGTTCAGCGCGGCGACGCAGAGGAGTGGGCCGACTGGTTTCAGGCCATCTCCGATCCCACGCGGATACTCATCCTTCACCTGCTCGCCATCTCCGGCCGCCCGCTCACCGTCGGGGAGATAACTGAGGCCGTCGACGTCGGCCAGTCGACTGTTTCGCATCACCTCAAGAAGCTCGGCGAGGTGCGATTCGTGCTCGTAGACCACATCGGCACGGCCAGCTACTACCGGTTCAACGACCTCTGCTTCGAGTGTTTTCCCTCGGCGGCCCAGCTCATCGTGGGCGGAGCCGTCCCATCCGAGTTCGTGGAGGTGATAGGGGCATGACCACTCATCAGATCAGAGAAGACGTGCGGGACCGCTACGCCCGCGCCGCCCAGGAGGTGAAGACCGGCAGCTTGTGTTGCACCGACGACGATTGCTTCGGCTCCACCCGCTACGACGATGGCGACCTGGCGGAGCTTCCGGAAGCTGCGGTTTCGGCCAGTCTCGGCTGCGGCAATCCGGTTCTCATGGCCGAGCTCTCCCCGGGAGAGACCGTGCTGGATCTCGGCTCCGGGGGCGGCATCGACGTGCTGCTCTCGGCCCGGCGAGTGGGACTGTCCGGCAAGGCCTATGGACTGGACATGACCCGAGAGATGCTGGACCTGGCTCGCAGGAACGCCGCGGAGGCTGGGGTCGACAACGTCGAATTCCTCGAAGGCAACATCGAGCAGATTCCGCTGCCGGACGCGACCGTCGACGTTGTGATCTCGAACTGCGTCATCAACCTCTCACCGGAGAAGCCCAAAGTCTTCTCAGAGATCGCCCGGGTGCTTAGACCGGGAGGTCGGCTGGCCATCAGCGACGTAGTGGCGGAGGACCATCTGACCCCGGCCGATCGAGCCGAGCGGGGCTCATGGGCGGAATGCACCGCCGGTGCACTGTCTATCAGTGAGTATTGCGAGTCGCTCAGAGACACGGGCTTGTTGAACGTCTCTGTTCAGCTAACTCAGCAGGTCGAGGACGGGATGCACGCCGCCATCATCCGAGCCGAGCGACCTCAGCCGCCCTCCTGTCTAAGAGTTCGCAAGCTCTAGGCCGGCGGCTGCCAGGCGTTCAGTCTTTTCGCCAAAGGATTCAAAGCGCTCGTCCCCGGTCTGACCGGCCTTGAACCTCGCATAGATCTGCTCACAGATCACAGCCACCTTGTAGAACGCGAACGCCTCGTACCAGGCAAGTGACCCCAGATCGAAGCCGGTGCCTTCGGAGTATCGATCCAGGAACTCCGCCCGCGACGGAAAGCCTCCCTGATGCATGGGTGTCGGACCAAAGATGCGCTCGGGAGGATCGTCTGGCTCTGACCAATAGGCCAGGGCCGTGGCCAGATCGATCAAGGGATCGCCCAGCGTGGCCATATCCCAATCGAAGATTGCGACGACGTTTCCCGTCTCGTCCACCATGGCATTGTCAAGCTTGAAGTCGTTGTGGAGCAGGGTCGCCGCGGGCGGCGCCGGCAGATTGGACGACAGCTTGCTACTAAGGGCATTCATGTCCTCGAGGTCACGGGTCTTGGCGCGGTCCCATCGGCTCGTCCAGCCCGCTACCTGTCTTTCGACGAAGCCGTCCGGGTGCCCCAGATCGGAGAGCTCGAGCGCCTCGTAGTCAACTTGATGGAGACGGATCAGAGCGCCGATGAAGGTGTCGGCGAGCTGCCTCCGCACTGCGGACGTGTCGGCTAGGCCCTCGGGCCACGACTCCCGGATCACGAAGCCCCGGTGGCGGTCCATTACGAAGAAGGGCTTGCCCATGATCGACTCGTCGGTGCAGAGAAGTAGAGCGCGGGGAGCTTCCGGGAAGGCCTGGTGCAGTCGCGACAGGACCTTGTGCTCCCGGACCATGTCGTGGCTCTTCGGTGCCACGGGCCCGAGCGGTGGCCTCCGAAGTACCAGTTCGACGTCGCCGGCCCGGGCGAGGTAGGTCAGGTTGGCGTGCCCTCCCGGAAACTGCTCGAAGCTGATCTCGTGCTTGCCGACGAGGTCGGGAAGGCTGTGGCGGAGGTAATCAGCGACCCGGGACTCGTCGAAGCGCTCCTCGGAGCGGATCGGCGCCGTGTCCATCGGCCGAACTTATCAGTTTCAGCTGTCGGCCGTAAGCGCCTTGGCTCCCCGCGCTTGATCCTCTTCGGGCGACACAAGCGGCTTGCGCCGGAGCCAGTAATAGAGACCGATCCCGCCTAGAGCTGCCGCCAGGGCCGCCCACTGAGACCAGGTCAGGCCGCCCGCCATCCGGTCCGCGTTGGCGACCCCGATGCGGGCAAAGTCGATGAAGAACCGCTGGGTGCCGTACCAGAGCATCCAAACAGCGAAGACCTGGCCGTAGTGCAGTGAGGTCCACGCTCGTCTGATCCAAAGCAGAAAGATAAGCAGAGCGATTGCACCGAGCATGTCGTAGAGAGCAGTATGGTGATAGGTGCCGCAGACTCCGTCTACGGCTTCGGCCACAGTGCACTCCAAGACGTCATGCTGAGGAGCGACGTCGTGGCCGGGCTGGATGGTGAAACCCAAGAAGAAGTTGGTGCTGCGACCAAGGTGCTCGACGATTGCCAGATCGCCGAGCCGGCCGATCACTGTGCCGAGTGCCATGCCGGGAGCGGCCATATCCAGCGATACCCAGATGTCGAGCTTGAGCATCCTGACCCTCAGCCAACCACCCAGGACTCCGCCCGTGAACCCTCCGAGAATCGAGTATGAACCGCTGGGGCTAATTGCGGCAGCCAGGTCGAAGCCGGCATCGCCGAGGTGCGCAGGGGTGGTTAACAGCCGGGCTCCTAGTATCGCCCCGACCAGCGCCCACGCCAGCACAGACCAATACTGCTCCGCCGAGAAGCCCCGCCGCCTGACCTCCCTGATCATTAACACCGACCCTAAGGCGAAGCCCACCGCGGCGGCCACGCCGTGCAGTGAGAGATTGAGCGGCCCGAGCTCAAGGATGGGTATGGGGCTATAGGTGATGGCCGGCGTCATGTCCCCGGAAGGCTATCGCCCAGCGACCTATAGGCGGTAGCGAGCGGTTCTTGTGACGCCTAGCTACCTATGCGGTCGTGAAACGCCACGAGAACAGAATCACCTCGTTTGTGTGACTCCTGACTACCTATGTGGTCGTGAAACGTCACAAGAAGCCGGAGAAACCCTAAAGGACGGAGTACGGTCTAAGGGGAAACCACGAAGGGGGTTTGCATGCTGCTCCTTGCTCAGGAGGGCTTCTTCGACGGGGTCCAACAGGGTCTAGACGACGCCTGGGAGGCCATTGTCGAGGTCACGCCGAAGTTGGTCGGTGCGCTAATCATCCTGCTTGTCGGCTGGTTGATCGCCAGATTCCTACGACGCGTGTTCGAGAGGATTTTCAAGGCGATCGGTCTGGACAAGCTGCTCGAACGCGCCGGTATGGGAGAGACCTTGACCGACGCGGGCTACACCGTCTCCGGGCTGCTGGCGCTTTTGGTCTACTGGATCGCGGTCCTGATCACGCTGCTACTGGCTGCGGAGACTCTGGACATCGGTGAACTGACCGCGCTGCTGAGAGAGCTGATCGCGTATCTGCCACTCGTGTTCGTGGCAGCGATCGTCATTTTGGTAGCCGGCGCAGTTGCCTCGGTGGTGGCCGATCTAGTGCGGCCGTGGGCCGATCGAGAAGGCGTCTCATGGCTGACACCGGTCGTCCGGTGGTCGATCA
>JBHICV010000096.1:0-9286 GCA_046759765.1 Acidimicrobiia bacterium | reverse complement strand
CTCAGAGAAACTCGCCGAAACGTTGCAATGACCCCCTGAGACCGCAGCACATATGGGCGGGTTGAAGCGACCGCTCGATACGTGCCGATATGGAGCATTCGGCGCCGGCTACACGGGGCTCCGATTTGGGGAGGTGACCGGGCTAACGGTCGACAATCTGAACCTGCTTCATCGCCAGCTCCGAGTTGTCAACCAACTCACAGAGGTCAAGGGGGAGCTGACCTTAAGCCCGATCCTCAAGACAAAGTCGTCGCGGCGAACTATCAAACTGCCAGCGTTCCTGGTCGACGAGCTGGCCTTCCACATCAAGCGCTTTCCAAGCGCCTCCGTCTTCTCGAGCGCAGAGGGCCGACCGCCTCGTCGCTCAAACTTCTACCGACGAGTTTGGAGACCGCCTGCCCCGCATGGGGTCAGGTTCCATGACCATCGCCACTCCCATGCCGCGATGCTGATCGCCAACGGTCAGCACCCGAAGGTGATCCAGGAGCGGCTGGGCCACACGTCCATCAAGACCACTCTCGACGTCTATGGACACCTGTACGACGGTCTCGACGAGGCCGCCGCTGACGCTCTCGATGACGTCTGGCAGCGGTCGCGTGTGGACAAAATGTGGACAGGAACTGGTGGAGCCGCCAGCTAAGCGGGCAAAACCCCAGGTAGATCCAGAGCCGGGTGCCGGACTCGAACCGGCGACATCTGCTTTACAAGAGCAGTGCTCTACCAACTGAGCTAACCCGGCCTTTGACCAGAGGGTATCTCAGTCGGCATTGAACTCTCCTTACGCGGACTCCGCGAGCATCTCTTCCAGAGTCACCAGCAATTCACCGATCTGTTCGGACTGATGGGAAGCCTGCCGTGCCCGGTGGCAATACCCATGGAACCGGTTTCATCGGGGTCAGCAACCTACGCGCCGTGGCTTTTCCCAAATTGACGATTTTGCTTTTGAGCTGACCCGGCGATCAATAACAACTTAGGGCGCCGGACCCTGAACGAGGAACTGATTAGTCGAGTTCGCTCCGGACCCGAAGCACCTCGTACATAGCAATGGCCGCTGCCACCGAGGCGTTGAGGCTTTCGGTCTCGGTCGCCATGGGGACCCGTGCCAGTACGTCGACGCGCTCTCGCACCAGCCGGGCGAGCCCGCTCCCCTCGGCTCCGATGATCAGCGCCACCGGCTCGGCCAGCAGCTCCAGCCCAAAGATCGACGCCTCGGCACGTGCCTCCAGACCCACTGTCCAGATGCCTACGTCGCGCAGCTCCACAACTGCATCGGCCACCGACGACAAGGTCGCCACGGGCAAGGACTCGAGCGCGCCAGCTGAAGCCTTAAAGACACCCGGTCCCAAGGGCGCCGCTCGGCGCGAGGCGACCACCATGCCAGTCATGCCAGCGGCCGTTGCTGTACGGGCGATTGCTCCCACGTTTCCCACATCCTCGAGATGATCGAGGACCACGAGGGCAGGGCGATCCTTTACTAGAGCCCTCAGTTCTACGGTTGGGATCGGACGAGCTCGCGCAACCACTCCCTGCGGAGCGGACGTCTCGGCGATACCGGCGAGATCGTCAAGCACGTCGACTACGCCCTCGCGTGCCTGGACCGCCTGCAGAAGCTCGGTCTCCTTCTTCGCCACCGCCTCCAACACAAAGAGGTGCGTCACCCGTCCGGCAGCCACGGCGGCTCGAACTGCGTGCAGCCCCTCGACCCTATCGCCGATGCCAGCGGGGGCCATCTGGGGTGTCTTCGACCGCGATGCCAAGGCTCTCGAGCCGACTTCTTAGCTCGTCCGACTCCTCGAAGCGAGCCTCGTCGCGAGCCGCCTCACGTCTGGTCAGCAGTCCCTCGACCACGGTCTCGGGATCCGCGGACGCAATTCCGAACTCATCAGCGAGCTCGTTGAGCTGGTCCTCGATGTCCTCGATTCTCCCGATCGGCGGTTCGAGTCCGAGGACTCCGGAGACCTCGTCAAACGTTGCCGCCCACGCATCTGCATCCTGGCCGGCGTCGAGAGACCGGTTTCCTTCGCGGACTACATCGAACAAGACGCTCAGAGCTTCGGGAGTATTGAAGTCGTCGTTCATCGCCGCGCGGAAGCGCTCCAGCGCCTCGGTGTCCGAATCCGCGGACAGCTCGTCACCCACACGACGCCGAAACGCCCACAGCCGCTGATACGCGGCGACGGCATCCTCCAGCTGCGCCTCCGAGAACTCGAGCGGAGTCCGATAATGGGCTCGCAGATAGAACAGCCTGATTCCCATGGCGGGGTACCGATGCAATGCCGTCTGCAGATCGATGAGGACGCCCGTGGACTTGGCCATCTTCTCCCCCGACAGCGAAAGCAGCCCGTTGTGGAGCCAGTACCGGGCGAACCGGGACCCGGCGCCCTCAGCTTGCGCAATCTCGTTCTCGTGGTGCGGGAAGATGAGGTCGGAGCCACCGCCATGGATATCGAAACCCTCGCCGAGATAGTGGAGCGACATCGCTGAGCATTCGATGTGCCAACCGGGACGGCCCTGGCCCCAGGGTGAATCCCACTGCGGCTCACCTGGCTTAGCCGCCTTCCAGAGCGCGAAGTCCAAGGGATCGCGCTTGTGCTCGCCCGGCTCGACGCGCGCTCCGGAGATGAGGTCGTCGAGACTCTGGCCGGATAGACGCCCGTAAGGCTCGAACTCACGCACCGCGAAGTACACATCCCCGTTGGCCTGATAGGCCAAGTCCCGCTCGATCAGGTCGGAGATCAGGGCGATCATCCCGTCGATGTGATCGGTGGCTTTTGGCTCGACCGTCGGCGGCATTACGCCCAGCGCGCTATAAGCCTCGTCCCAGCGCCTGATCATCTCCGGCACCAGATCCGACACGTCCACTCCGCGCTCGCGGGCCGCTTGGATGATCTTGTCCTCGACGTCGGTGATATTGCGGATGTAGGTGACCTCGAATCCTTGCCATTCCAAGTAACGACGGACGACATCGAATACGACCGCATAGCGACCGTGGCCAAGATGGGGCTCCGATTGCACAGTCGCACCGCAGACGTACATCGAGATCTTGCCCTCCTCGCGTGGCTCCAACGTCTGGAGCCGGCGACCCAGGGTGTTGAAAACGCGCATCGGGGCGATTGTAAGTGGCGGCCCGCGAGCCTCGCCTTAAGAGGTTTCCTCCAGGACGGCTACGGCCAGGGCGGCTATTCCCTCGTCGCGGCCCACGAAGCCCAGCCCGTCCGTCGAGGTCGCTTTCACCGACACCGCCGCCGCAGGCAACTCCAAGGCCTCCGCTAGCGCTTTCCGCATCGCGCTCCGGTGAGGCGCCACCCGCACGGTCTCCGCGACCACCGTCACATCGAGCGAGGAAACGGCGAAGCCTGCTTGCCGAACTTCCTCCCAAGCGAGACGGAGGATGGCCATGCTGTCGGCTCCCTCCGAGGCCGGGTCGTCTGACGGAAACCACTCGCCAAGGTCACCCAGCGCCCCGGCACCTAAGACAGCATCCGTTACCGCGTGGGCGACTACATCACCGTCGGAGGTGGCTATAACGCCTCGTTCCGAGTCAACAGTGATCCCGGCCAGGACAACCGGAGGTGTTCCCCCGAAGGAATGGGCGTCATAGCCTTGACCTACCCTCATGTGAGTAGAGCCTCCGCCATCTGTAGGTCCGTCGGATAGGTGATCTTGATGTTGCCGACCTCCCCCTCAACCACTGCGACGACTCCCCCTATGCGTTCTATGAGAACTGCATCGTCGGAAGCCTCTTCCGAGGTCGCCGCGTGTGCCTCGATCAGCCTCGACCTTCGAAAGCCCTGCGGGGTTTGCACCGCCAGAAGCGTCGCTCGGTTCGGAGTCCTACGTACGCGCTCGTCCTCGATCTCCTTCACGGTGTCGGCTAGCGGGATCGCGGGAACCACGGCATCCGCATCTCCCCGCTGCAGCCGCCGCAAGACGCGCTCCGTCAGCTGGGACGAGGCAACCGGTCTTGCTGCATCATGGACGAGCACAAACTCGACCTCGGGTACTGCGGCAAGCCCTGCCGCCACGGAGTCACGCCGGCGGTTCCCTCCGGGAATGCCACCCTGGACCGGACCAACGACGACAACGTCGACGCAGCCACCGTCCAGCAGTGCCTGCCGCGCCCATTGCCAGAGCTGGCGACCCGCCATTTCGATGCTCGCCTTCGGAGCTCCGAACCGGCGGCCCTCCCCAGCCGCCACTACGACCCCCCAAGCGGTCATTCGTCGAGTCGGGCGAAGAGCATCCTCCCCACCGAGGTTCGTGTTGCGCCTATCACCTCTACGGCCACCTCCCGACCGATCGATTCGGTGCCGCTGTCTACCACCACCATGGTGCCATCTTCGAGGTAGCCGACCGCTTGTCCCGGCTCGGTTCCGGAACGGCTGAGCGGCACCACCAGGTGGTCGCCTACGGAAACGGGGGACCGCAGCAACTCGGCCACCGACTGGGGGTTCAGGACCCGAATGCCCCGCGCCTCGGCATTGCGGCTCAGATTGTGGTCCGTGGTTATGAGCGATGCCGACGCGCGATCGGCTAGCGCGACCAGCTTGGCATCGACGTCCTCGAACTCAGGCACCGTTTCCTCCAAAACCGCCACTTCGAGTCCAGGCACGTCCCCCAGCGCGTGCACGACATCGAGCCCGCGGCGGCCGCGGCGCCTCCGACTGACCTCCGCGGCGTCGGCCAAAGCTTGCAGCTCATCGAGCATGAGCACCGGCACCCACAGCCGCCCTTGGACGAGACCGGCGCGGGCAAGCTCCAGCACCCTTCCGTCGATGGCGGCGGAGGAGTCGAGCATGTATCCGGCGCCATCGCCGTTGAGGCTCTTGGTCACGAGCGGCTGCCTGGCGCGAAGTCCTGCCGCCCCCACCAGATCCTCCGCTCTTGATTCGAACAGCCGGGCCGCGAAGGCGGTGGCGAGAAGGACAACCAGTGCCCCGAGGGACCAACCCACCATCGGGGGGAGAAAGATCACAAGGGGAACGGCCACGACTACGCCGAAGACGAGACCGATGAGTAAGCCGAACGCTCCGGCAAATAGCTCCGAGCCTGATCGGTTGGGAGCGAAGCGTTGAGGAGCCTGGTCGAGCCGGCTGCGGATGGCGCGACCAACGGCTCCGCCTAACACATACCCGATTCCGGCGCCGATAACCGCGCCGAGAATGGGAGCGCTGCTGGTGTCACCCTCTCCTGCCGCGTTACCGATCGCGAGGCCAATGGCAGTGGCGGTCAACGTGATCAGGAGGCGCACTGCTTCTACGAGCACGACTCCCTCTTATTCGGTCTCGACGACCTCGACCTTTGGCAGTGCTCGATCCAGCCGCTTGACGGCGTCTTCTTCCGAGATGTCGAGCGCGAACTGAAGCTCGCTCGTGAGGGTCAGCCTGGCCCGAGAGAGCATTCGCTTCAGGGCAGGCGAGATGCCCTTGGTCTGCTGGGCGAAGGTGAGGTCTCTTACTACTTCTGCCACCTGATAGATATCGCCGCTCGTCATCTTCTCATTGAGGACCTTGTACCAGCGGCTCCAATTGGCGCCTGCCTCTTGCGGTTCGTCCTTGAACAGCGAAAAAACCTTTCGAGCCTGGTTTTGGGAGATGACGGGTCGAATCGCCACATCGATCTTGTCAATCGGGACATACACAGTCAGCTGATCAGTGGCGATCTCGAGCTCGAAGTAATCCTTACGGGAGCCATCAACGACCTGGCGGGTCTTCTTGACGATCGTGGCGGCGCCGTGGTGGGGGTGCACGACCCGGTCGCCAACGCCGTACGCCGGCGCCTTCTTCTTGCTGGTCTTTTTGGTAGGAGGCCTCTTGGCTGCCGTTTTGGCGGCGCTCTTCTTCGCCGGAGCCTTCTTCGCCGCCGGCTTCTTAGCTGTCGTTTTCTTCGCCGCCGGCTTCTTAGCTGTCGTTTTCTTCGCCGCCGGTTTCTTAGCTGTCGTTTTCTTCGCCGCCGGCTTCTTAGCTGTCGTCTTCTTCGCCGCCGGCTTCTTAGCTGTCGTCTTCTTCGCAGCCGGCTTCCTGGCGGTGGCCTTCTTCGTTGTCTTCTTCCCGCTGGTCTTCTTCGCCGGTACCTTCTTTGCTTCCGACGTGGACTTGCTCTTGGACGCGGCCTTGCTGCTCTTGGTTGCCATTGATCACCTACCGATCACGAGTGTACCGAACCGAAGCAGCCGTCAGAGCTCCTAAGAACCTTCCCAACCGTGGGATGCCGCCCCGAGACGATCGAAGTAGCTACGCAGCTGGCCTGCTCTCGTCGAACCCACGCCGGCGACCGAGTCGAAGTCATCTACCGACGCCTCGACCATACCGTGCAGACCGTTGAACCTCTGCACCAATGCTTCCTGCACGTTCGTCGGAAGCCTGGGCACTTGGGCAAGGAGGCGATAGCCAAGAGGCTCGGCCGACGAATCCGGATGGCCGAGGCGCAGGTTCGTCGCCAGGCGCTCCGGATCAGATAACTCGTCGGTCGACAATGCTTGGAGCGTGGCGAGAGCTTTCTCCGGCCTTCGGCCCCGGCCCCGGACGTAATCGCGGAGCACCAGCTGAGTGGTCTCGTCGATTCCTTGGGTTAGGTCTGCGAGCTGGAGGTTGACCAGCTCGCCCTCCCGACCGAGCGCCACCGCCTCTTCTGCGATGTCAACGCCCATTCTTCGAACCATTTCTGCACGCTGGAGCACCTCGAGGACATTGCGATAAACGACTACATCCGTCACCTCGTATCTCGTCAGACGTTCGACGGCCTCGTCGAGTCGCCGCCGAAACCGCTCGAGCGTCTGCAGCGACTGGTTGACGCGGGCTCCCACCTCGGTGGGTAGCTGCAGCTCTTGGCGCTCATCTCCGAGATACAGAGTGGCGATTCGTCGTGTCTCGCTGATCGCTACGACCGCGGTGTCCGCTTGCCGGGCCACGCGCTCTGCAGTGCGGTGCCTAGCGCCCGTTTCCCTGGTCGGTATGTCTGTAGAAGGCGTCAGATGGACGTTCACTCTCAACACACGCTGACACTCGTCATCGAGGATGATCGCTCCGTCCATCTTGGCCAGCTCGGCCAGCCGGGCCGGTGCGAAATCGACGCCGTCGAGCACGAAGCCTCCATTGCACAATGCGACAACTTCAGGGCCGTTGCCCAGCACGAGTAAGGCGCCGTTGCCTTGTTGGATGATCCGCTCGAAAGCCCGGCGAAGAGGCGTGCCCGGTGCTACTCGCTCGAGAGCCTCGTGCATCGTGAGCCGGTTCATTCCGGCCGTAGGCTACTCGTGGCCTTGACGTCGGTTCATGCGGAACGACGGACAGGCTTGCGACGTTATTTGCGGGCAATGACACGGAGGATCAGCCATATCACCACGGCCACAATGGCTATCAGAACGATGAGGCCCAGGATGTTCATAAACGTCCAGGGCTCTGCTTGGCGGATGTCCCCCAGCATCATGGGCGTGGCACAATACCGAGCGTCCACGGAGGAGTCTTGACCCAACACACCTGCTCGAACTGCGGAGCTTCATTTGAAGACTCGCAGTTCTGTCCCGAGTGTGGGCAATGGGTCGATCCGCTCGGCGACGACATGTTCGAGGAGTTCAGCCTCGACGAAGGCCCTCCCTCTCAGGATGAGCCGATAACGCCAGTCCCACAGGACGTCGACTACGTGTCTTGCCCGTCTTGCGGCGCGGCCAATCCGGCTCACAATCGCCACTGTGAGGAATGCGGAGCCCGCCTAAGCCAGGAGATGCTTCCCGTGGCTCCGCCTCCGCTCCTCCGTTCCAGTGCGGGAGCCAGGGCACTCGTAGCTGCGTTTGTGGTGATTCTTCTGGTCGTGGTAGCGGCTTTCGTCTTTCGGGCATTCGGTGGGGAGGAGGAGCCTTCGGCGGCGCAGACCACCATTGCTGCCACTACGACAACGAGCCGTGGAAGAGCACGTCTGATAACGCCCCTCACGGTGACCGCATCGAGCAGCCTCGGAGAGAAGTGGAGCCCCGAGAACCTCACCGACCGTGATCCGACGACCGCCTGGAACGACGACTCGCTCGGAGGAAAGGACGCGTCGATAACGTTCACGTTCATCTCCCCGGTGGAGATTCACTGGGTCAATGTCGCCCACTACCAGGACGACGAGCTTTTCTTCCGTAACTTCCGGGTCCGCGGATTCCTGATAACAGCCGACGATCTGCCCGATCAGCCTTTGCCCGGCGAGCTCGAGGACGTACCCGGTGAGCAACGCGTGTCGTTTCAGAGCGTTCGCACTACCAGAGTCACGATCGAGGTGGTCAGCACCTGGCCGGCTCAAGCCTTCAACGGGGAGGTGCCCTACCTGGAGCTCGCCATCCAGGAGATCGAGTTCTGGGGCCGGGACGCGGAGCTGGGAACGGACGGATAGGTTTTCTGTCAATCTGAATACCGCCTGGCGACATTGCGATTGACAGAAACGCGCGCATGAGCGAAGAAACGCTTAGCTGGCTTCTCGAGGGGGACCCCTCCGTGCGCTGGCAGGTGTTCGCCGATCTGCTTGATGACCAGGAAAGCGCGGCTGAGGAACGGGCCAAGGTCGCCAAGGAGGGCTGGGGGGCCGAGCTGTTGGGCCACCAGGACCCGGAGGGAACGTGGGCCGGCGGCCTCTACAACCCCAAGTGGATCTCGACCACGTACACCCTGCTTCTCCTACGACGGATGGGCCTTGCGCCCGACAATGCGCAGGCACATGCGGGTGTGGCCCGCCTGCTCGAAGGAGCCCGCTTAATCGAGGGCGGGGTGGCCTTCCGACCGTCCTCCAAGCTGGGCGATGCCTGCGTAACCGGCATGATGGTGATGCTCGGCAGCTACTTCGGGATTCGAAACGCCGAGGTCGACCGGTTCGTCGATTGGCTCCTGGAGGAGATACAGCCGGACGCGGGCTGGAACTGCGAGCGGCCGTGGGGCAGCCGCCACGGTTCGTTCCACACGACGATCACCGTGCTCGAGGCTTTCGACGATTACCGAGCACCCGCCGTTCGATACTTGGCCGATGCGGCCCGCGAGTTTCTCCTTGAACACCGGCTGTATCGCTCCCACCGCACGGGCGAGGTCTCCAAACCCGAGTTCACCCGGTTCTCCTTTCCTCCTCGCTGGCACTACGACGTCCTACGCGGCCTCGACCACTTCCAAAACGTCGACGCTCCGAGGGACGACCGCGCCGCTGGCGCTATCGAGTTAGTCACCAAGAAGGCCAAGGACGGCCGTTGGCCGCTACAGAACCACTACAAGGGCCGGGAGTGGTTTCGGATGGAACCGGTGGGCAAGCCCTCCCGCTGGAACAC
>JBHICV010000095.1:0-9309 GCA_046759765.1 Acidimicrobiia bacterium | reverse complement strand
GGCTTTCTTGCTCGGATCCGGATAGAACCAGGCCGCGCCGGGGTTGGTCTCACCGTCCACCACGACGTCGTAATAGCTGGCGACCCCCTTCCACCAGCAGGTGGTGTGACGGTCACTGTGCGAGAAGTAATCCCAATTGAGATCGTCGGGTGGGAAATAGTGGTTGCCTTCGACGACGATCGTTTCGTCGCTCTCGGCGAGGACGGCTCCGTTCCATGTCGCACGCGGCATGCTGACGAGATCAACCGCCGGCCGGTCCCCGAAATTCCACTGAGTACGCGCCAATGCCCCCGGCGCTGTGGCAGAATCAGATCACCGAGAAAGGAGGTGGTCCGACAGTGAGTGAAAGTATTCATAGGACTCGGGAGGTGGCCGAGCGCTGAGCGGCTGCTGGAGCCGCTCCTCCCCAGTCGGGAGCAGGTGGCGACTCCAACTCGGACCACCGGGACCTGGAGATCTGCGAGCTAGTCCTCTCGCAGCGGCGCGCGAGCGCTGAAGTATCTCTGGGTCCTATCGCATCCGGACCCAATTAACTTCAGGTCATGCGCGTTCTCTTTGCCGATCGCATTTCCCCCAGTGCTATCGCGCGCCTGCGCGAGCTAGGCCATGCAGTCGACGAGAGCCCCGACCTAGCCGGCCGAGACCTCCCCGGCGCCATATCGGGGTACGAAGTGCTTGTGGTCCGTTCGACCCCCGTCACCGCGGCCACCGTCGACGCCTCAGACGACCTAGCTCTCATCGTTCGGGCCGGCGCCGGTACTAATACGATCGATGCCGACGCAGCCACCCGCCGAGGCATCTACGTATCGAACGTCCCCGGACGCAACGCGGCTGCGGTTGCTGAACTCACCATGAGCTTGATCCTCGCGATCGATCGCTCCATTCCTGAAAGTGTTGTGGAGCTGCGCAACGGGCGCTGGGACAAGACGCGTTTCTCCCAGGCCGACGGCCTTTATGGGCGCCAGCTCGGCATCGTGGGTCTAGGCGAGATCGGACTTGCTGTGGCAGAGCGAGCGGCGGCGTTCGGAATGAAGCTGCTGGCTATCGATCAGCTCGACCGATCGCCTGACGTCCTAGATCGAGCCGAGTCGGTCCCGATCGAGATGGTCTCTGATCTTCGAGTGATCGCGGAACGCGCCGACGTAGTCAGTTTCCATCTACCGGCCACCGAGAGCACGCGCCGCATCATTGGCGCCGGCTTCCTGGAGCGCCTCCGTCCCGGAGCCATCGTCATAAACACCTCGCGGGGCGAGCTCGTCGACTCCGAGGCACTCATCGCGGCGATGGACAACAAGGGTATTCGCGTGGGACTCGATGTGTACCCGGATGAGCCAGAGGAGGGACAGTCGGAGTTTCGTTCGCAGCTGACCGAACACCCGAACGTGTACGGCACTCACCACATCGGCGCCTCTACGCGACAAGCTCAGGAGGCGATCTCCGACGAGGTGGTCCGCATCGTCGAACTGTTCGAGCAGGGCACAGTGCTGAATTGCGTCAACCTCGCCGACCAACTACTTGGGACAACCACCCTGTCGGTTCGCCACCACGACGAAGTAGGTGTCCTCTCTGATGTCTTCGCGGTGTTACGCGCCGCCAACATCAACGTGGAGCAGATGGAGAACCGGGTCTTTTCCGGCGCTCGGGCGGCAGTAGCCACCATTCATGTGACGGGTGAGGTGACGCCAGAGATTCTCGCCGAGCTCGAAGCGATCAAGCCGGTCATCAACGTATCTATGACGGAGAAGGCATCGGGATGAGCAGGGTGTTCAACTTCTCGGCCGGGCCGTGCACGCTTCCCCTCGAGGTCCTCGAAGAAGCCCAACGCGAGTTCGTCGAGTACCAAGACACGGGCATGTCGATTATCGAGATGAGCCACCGAACTCCTCCCTACGAGAGAGTGCACTTCGAGGCGATGGAACTGGCGCGTGAGATTTCTGGCGCCCCCGACGACTTTGAAGTGCTCTTCATCCAGGGCGGCGCCACGCTCCAGTTCGCCATGGTTCCACTGAATCTCCTGGGAGGTGGCGGGACCGGTGCGTATGCCGTGACGGGTGCCTGGGCCCAGCGCGCTCTGGAAGACGGCCGATATCACGGCGACGTCTACTCCGCCTGGGACGGTGAGCCGACAGGGTTCACGCGGACTCCCTCCTCGCAGGAGCTGGAACTGGCATCCGACACGCGCTACCTCCACATCACGTCGAACGAGACGATCAACGGCATTCGCTACCCGACGTGGCCTGAGGCCGACGTGCCGCTCGTAGCAGACGTTTCGTCGGAGTTCCTTTCACGGCCCCTTCCGTGGGACAGATTCAGCGTTGTCTACGGTGGCATCCAGAAGAACCTCGGACCCTCGGGACTCGCCCTCGTGTTTGTACGGCGATCCGCGATTGGCGAGGCTCCGCAACTGTCCGCCTACCTCTCGTATTCGACCCATGCCGACTCCGACTCGATGTTCAACACGCCACCGATATTCCAGATCTATCTGATGGGCAAAGTGCTGCGATGGATCAAGTCGCAGGGGGGCGTGCCCGGGATAGAGAACGCAAGCGAGTACAAAGCCGGGCTGGTCTACGACGCTATCGACCAGAGCGAAGGCTTCTACCGGTCACCGGTATCGGAGGAAAGCCGATCGGTCACGAACGTCGTCTTCAGGCTGCCGACTGAAGAACTCGAGGCCCGTTTTCTAGCCGACGCTGAGACACGGGGCATGGTTTCCCTCAAGGGGCACCGCAAAGTCGGCGGATGCAGGGCCAGTCTCTATGCCGCCATTCCAACGGAAGGTGTGGAAGCCCTCGCAGAGTTCATGGGCGAGTTTCGGTCGACAAGGTGACCCGAATCGAACCCGTGTCGGCCCACCTGGTTGGCGCGAGCCAGGCCGCGTCCGTCGTCGGACCCGCCTACGACGTGCTAACCCCCCAACAGCGTCGGCGTATCTCGGAAGAGAACCCCCTGAGCTTCCTGAGAATCACGAGGTCGGCAAGCGACCTACCGCCGGGGACCGACCCGGCCGCGGCTCGACTCGAGAGCGCCGAACTTCTCCGCACCTGGATAGATGATGGCGTGTTCGAGCCAGCACGGCCAACTGGTTTCTATCTCTATCGGCTCTCTTCCGACGGGCACATCCAAACCGGAGTAGTGGCCGATCTGCACGTCTCGGACTACAAGCGAGGTGTTGTACGACGTCACGAGAACACCCGCGAGGAGAAGGAGGCGGAGCTCGTCGCTTTCCTGCGCGATGTTGGCGTGAACTCGAGCCCTGTCTGTCTCACACACCGAGCCCTCGGGTCTGTTGACGCGGCTGTGGCGGCCGGCGCCGAGGAACTGCCCCTGCTCGAGTTCGAGACAGACGATGAGGTCCGGCACACAATCTGGCGGGTCGATGGCGCAACCGGTGATGAGCTGGTGCAGGCTTTTTCCTCCATCGATGCTCTGTATCTGACCGACGGTCACCATCGAGTCGCCGCCGCGGCGCGCTTTGCCGCAGAGCGTCCTGAGGCAGGAAGGTTTCTGGCGGTGCTCTTCCCCGCCGACCAGCTCCGGATCCTTCCCTACAACCGCTGTGTGAAGGTGAGCCGGCCGGACCTGATCGAGGTCATCGGGCGACACTTTGAGGTGGAGTCGGCATCCACTTATGAGGATGCACGGCCCCGCCGCCGGGGAGAGTTCGGCCTCTACTCGAAGGGGCGATGGTGGAGGCTCATTCGAACCGAGCTCGTGCAACCTATCGCCAAAGCTGCAGATCTGGATGTCTCGATTCTCCATCGCGAGGTCCTGGGCCCCCTGCTCGAGAGTCCCAATCCCGATTTTGACCCTCGGGTCAGCTACGTGCCGGGGGTCGGCGGACCGGCAGCTCTAGAACAGCGCTGCCGCGCCGAAGGGGCCGCCGGCGTTGTGCTGGCTCCCACCAGCGTCGAGGACGTAATGGCAGTCTCCGATGCCGGCGAGGTCATGCCTCCCAAGTCGACTTGGTTCGACCCCAAGGCGCGGTCGGGAATCTTCGTCGTCTACCGCTGAGAGGCCGTCCTTTCGCGTTTTCGTGACGCCCACACGTCTATACGACCAGTGAACGTCACACGAAGGATCGAAGCCGAGCACGGAAAGCGGTGGGAACCTCACGGGGAGTCACTTGCGTCCCAACCACAACCGACAGGGACGGAGCGACATGAGACGAGCCATCGTTGCAGTTCTGGGACTGGCTGTCCTGACAGCCGCCTGCACCAGCGAGCCAATCACATCGAACCCAACCATCAGCCCCGAGCTTCGGCGCAATCACCCGCTGTTGCTCTTTGCGGGATCCGGCCTCCAGAATTTCGAGGCGTGCGACGACTTCCTCGACTACGTGGTCGAGCACGCACTTGAGCTGGTCACGCCCTATGGCCTGCCCGGCTACTACTACGGAGGCCCATTCTTCATCGCTGACGACATGGCCCTTCCGTTTGCCGCGGTAGCCGAGGAAGCGGCCCGCGGTTCCGCGCCCGTCCAAGGAGTCGACTTCTCGGGAACCAACGTGCAGGAACTCGGGGTCGATGAACCGGACTTCGTCAAGACGGACGGAAACAGGATCCTGGCCATAGCCCAGGGGCGTCTGCATTACATTGACGTCACCGGCAGCAAGCCTCGGCTCCGCGGATCACTAAACCTCGAGCAGGGCTGGGGCCAGCAGATGCTTCTCTCCGGCGACCGCCTCCTGCTCATGGCCACGCTCCACAGCTACGACATCTATCCCGCCGCCGAGATCGGTATCGCGCCGAGTCCATACCCGGCCACACCGATCACCCTGATACAGGAAGTCGATCTCTCCGATCCTGAGGGTATGGAGGTCGTGCGCACGCTGCGTATCGACGGCGCTTACCTCAGCGCCCGTCTAGTCGACGACATTGCGCGGATCGTGGTTCGCTCGGTACCGACCGGACTCGAGTTCGTGTACCCCGAAGGCGGAGGCCTGCGAGCCGAGCGCGAGGCGCTCGAGAAGAACAAGGAGATCATTCGGAACTCGACGGTCGAGAACTGGATCCCCTACTACGTCGTTGACGACCAAGTCACCGGCCGCTCTTTCGAGGGCACGCTCGTTAGTTGCGAGAGCGCCGCTCATCCAAAGGAGTTCTCGGGACTGAACATGGTGAGTGTCATCACGGTCGACCTCGAGAGGCGGCTTCGGCCGTCAGGCACGGCCGGGGTTCTGGCCGATGGCGAGACGATCTACGCCTCCGCCGACAGCCTGTACGTGGCCACCACGCCATGGAGGCCGTGGGCGTTCCTGGAAGAAAGCGATGCACGCGATCATGCCGACAGTCTGACGAGTCAGATCCACCGCTTTGATATCTCGGATCCGAACCGCACCCTGTATCGGGCGAGCGGCGAGGTACCCGGGTTTCTCCTGAGCCAGTGGTCCATGTCCGAGCACGAAGGCCACCTACGGGTTGCCTCCACCAATCAGCCCGACTGGTGGGGCTGGGGCGGCGAGTCCGAGAGTTTCGTCACCGTGCTCAGGGAGAGCAACGGTGAGCTCGTGATGGTTGGCCGGGTGGGGGGCCTCGGTAAAGGAGAGCGGATCTACGCAGTTCGCTTTATCGACGACGTTGGCTACGTCGTAACGTTCCGTCAGACCGACCCGCTTTACACGATCGATCTCTCCGATCCCTCACGACCGACGGTAGAGGGTGAGCTGAAGATCCTCGGCTACTCGGCCTACTTGCACCCGCTGGGCGACGGCCTGCTGCTTGGAATCGGCCAAGACGCCACCGAGCAGGGTCGGGTCCTCGGCACCCAGATCTCGGTGTTCGACGTGTCCGATCTCAGCGACCCTGACCGCCTTTTCAAGAGGACGATCTCAGACGGTAACTCTGAGGTCGAGTGGGATCACAAAGCCTTCCTCCATTGGGGTCAGACGGGGCTGACGGTGATTCCGATCCAGCGGTACCGATGGGACGAGAAGCATGGCGAGGACATCTTCCTCGGGGCTATCGGCTTCACCGTCGACCGCAACGACGGCATCTCCGAGGTCGGAATGATCTCCCATGAGAAGACCAAGGGCTACGACTGGGGTGCTCAGATCCGCAGGTCAATCGTGATCGGCGACGTGCTCTACACGGTCTCCGATCTGGGCCTCAAGGCCAATGACCTTGACACCCTCGACGAGATCGACTGGCTGTCCTACTCGCTTGAGGGATAGGGAGCAGGCGGCTCCGTCTGGGAGATAGGGAGCCAGTCGGCCAGTCGGCGGAGCTCGGCCGCATCCGTCGACCATCCAGCCCGATCGGCTTCCGTAGCCAGGGCCCGGAGGGGTTCAGGGCGCAGCGCTTCCGGTGCGACTTGCTCGAAGAAGGCCACTGCTTCCGTGAAGGTGCCAGCCTGCCCGTAGGCATCAACGAGGACCGGAAGAGCGTCTGTGTTGCCGGCGGCGACCGCCACCGAAAGCATCTCGATGGCCGGCTTGAGATGGCCAGACGCGAGCAGAACGCGGCCAGTGTCCGCTGGCCCCGGATGAAAACCGTCGGGAGGCGATTCGATCAGCTGGGCCGCCTCCGAGACCCTGCCCTGAGACAACAGCGCCCGGACCAGAATTCGGCTGGCCGTGGTCTGAGCGTCGGCGGAGCTGAGGGCGCGAAGCAGGGAGCGGGCTTCCCGCTCCGCCGTCTCATACTCACCAGAAGACAGGGCCTGTCGGGCTGTCACGAGGCGAGCCTGAAGATCGTCGTCGCGCCGCACGGCTTTCGCCCGCGAGCTCTGCCCAGAAAACCCGAAAAGGGCGAAAAGGAAGGCAAGCCAGAACAGCTGTAGGTAAATGGCTATTCCGATTAAGGCGACCGCCGAGGCAAGAAACACGACATCGGCAATCCGCGCGTGGTTCTTGGGAAACCAGATCTCGAGGACCCCGCCCAGGATGTGGCCCCCGTCGAGCATCCGAATCGGCAACCAATTGAGAATGCCCCAGCCCAGGTTGACCCATATCAAGTCGAACAGCGCCGTTCCGAGGATCGGCGAGAAGCTGCGCAGATCGTCCCCGAACAGAGCCAGCACCACCAGGCCGATCGTTATCCCTACGGCTGATCCGGCGGCTGCGATCACTACACGACCGCCGGCAGAGACTGGAGGATCGCGATGCCACTTGGTCAATCCACCCAGCGCGAACAGTTCGATCTCCGCCTCAGCCCCGTAGCGCCGGGCGGTTAGGGCATGGCCCAGTTCGTGCGCGAGAACAGAGACGAACACGACCGCCACCCATATCGCCAGGCTCGCCGGCTGTCGGAACCCGACGAGCCCGAGAAACACGGCGGTCAGAAAGAAAACGGGTCGAACCGAAATCGGAAGCGTTCCCAGACGAAACGAGATCAAAGGTCGCCTTTGTCCTCGGTGCGCTGGAGGTGGATTCTTCCCTCTCGCCCCCGGAGCGAGACCCCACTTCCGAACCCGTAACGCACCTGGATCATCTCGGCGAGAATCGAAACCGCAACCTCAGCCGGCGCCTCTGCTCCGATGTCCAGTCCCACCGGGCCGTGAATGCGGGCGATCTCGTCGTCGGACCATCCCGCCGCGGACAGACGTTCGGCCCGCTTACGATGGGTCCGTCGACTTCCCATGGCTCCGATGTAGCGCACCTTGCTCTCATGTAGCACTGGGAACACAGGATCCTCGAAACGGGCATCGTGGCTCAGGATGACGACATAGGTCCGAGCGTCGAATTCCAGGTCATCCATTAGATCCTGCGGCCAGCCGACCAGGATCCGGTCGGCCTCGGGAAAGCGTTCCCGCGTCGTGAAGGTCTCTCGGGCATCGGAGACTGTCACCACGAAGCCGAGCTCTTTGGCCATACGGACGAGGGGCTGGGCCACGTGAACCGCGCCAAGGATGATCAGATGAGGGGCCGGAGCGATGGTTTCGATGAAGACGTCGCGGTCCCCATACGTGAGCGTGCGGTTCTGCTCGTGCCGCATCAGCTCCCGGGCATCCGCCAAGACATCCTCGGAAATCTCGGCAGGCAGGGAGTCGAGAACATAGCCCTTCTCGTCATCGATCACCGACTTGGCCCCCGCGTCCGGCCCGGACACGATCGTGATAACAGATCCAAGGCGCTCTTCGTCAACGAGGCGCCGCATCTCCGAAGGGACGGGCCTCACCATTTCTCGATGAATACCTGGATGGTTCCCCCGCACGCCAGACCGACCTCGAACGCTTCCTCGTCGGCAATGCCGTAGGTCACGAGGCGGGGCTCGCCGGAGTCGATGACCTCTTGGGCGTGCAAGAAAACGTCATTCTCGACGCAGCCACCGCTTACCGAGCCCTCCATGTCGCCGGCCGACGAGACAAGGAACTTGGCTCCCTCGGGACGCGGGGCCGAGCCCATGACCTTGACCACCGTGGCGACGGCAACGTCCTTGCCTTGGTCGCTCCAATGCTCGTAGATGTCCAGCTCGTCCATGGTTGTTCCTCCTAGGGGACTCTATCGGCCATATCGGTTCAAACCCGAGCCGGGATCGACTCCAGTAGCTCAACGACTCCCGCGAGGTCGGCGACGGTCGCAGCCGGGAGGAAATCGTCTACGTATGGCAGCACGATCTGCATTCCGCGCACGCTGGGCTCGTACCCATGACGGCCGGCCAGGGGATTTAGCCAGACGACGCGATGCATCGTTCGGCTGAAGCGCCCCATCTCCTTGGCAAGCAACACCGGATCGCCACAGTCCCATCCGTCCGAGATGACCAGGCCGATCGGCCCTCCTCGCGACATGCGGCGGCCCCATCTCACGTTGAACTGCTCGAGCGCGTCGCCGATCTTCGTTCCTCCGGACCAGTCGTCCACTTTGGAACCAACCTGTGCCAAGGCGGCTGAGACGTCGCGAGCCGCCAGCTGGCGGGTGATACGCGTCAGACGGGTGGAGAACACGAAAGCCTCGAGCCGACCGAGGCGATCACGAGCCGCGTGGACAAAGTAAAGGAACATCTCCACGTAACGCTCCATCGACCCGCTGACGTCCGCCACCACAAGAAGTGGGCGAAGTCGCCGGCGCCGCTCCGACCAGACCAAAGGAAGAAGGTCCCCGGTCGGTCCGACCAGGCCTCGCAGGGATCGCCGGCGATCAGGCCGAGGACCGCGACCCGCGGCCGGGATCCATCGGCGCGACCGAGTCAGCGCAGGTTGCCAGACCATCTGGCCAATCAGCCTCTTGACGTCTTCGACCTCTTTGTCGTCCAGCTCCGCAAAGTCCCGGTGACCGAGGCGCTCGACGGCCGATGCTCCCACCTGCTCGACGACCTCGAGCTCTTCCGTGCTCGCACGAGCTTCGGGGAGCGCAAGAGGGTGAGCACCTCC
>JBHICV010000094.1:0-9507 GCA_046759765.1 Acidimicrobiia bacterium | reverse complement strand
TCGACGTACGGATACCTCGGCCACATGTGGGAGCTGTACGCGATGTGGACCTGGACCGCGGCGTTTCTTGCCGCGTCCGCCCTCGCCGCGGGAAGCTCATACGGGGACACCTCGGTGCTCACTTTCTTTGTCATCGCCTCCGGGGGAGTCGGAGCTTGGCTGGCGGGAAAGTGGGCGGATCGATACGGCAGAACCCTGGTGGCCGGAGGGTCACTGGCATTGTCCGGTACATGCGCGTTGCTCACGCCTTTCGTATTCGGGGCTTCGGTGTGGATCGTCGCTCCGCTTTTCCTGGTCTGGGGTTTTTCGGTGGTGGCCGACTCAGCTCAGTTCTCCACCATGGTGACTGAGACCTCCGACGACGCGGTCCGCGGGACTGCCCTTGCCCTCCAGACGGCAACGGGCTTCCTCTTGACGCTGGTGACGATCAGAGGAGTGGCGCTCATCGCCGAAAGCTGGGGGTGGCA
Organism: Acidimicrobiia bacterium; assembly: GCA_046759765.1. GTDB lineage: Bacteria > Actinomycetota > Acidimicrobiia > Spongiisociales > CAZKJJ01 > JBHICV01. Next base: position 9,040 of record JBHICV010000094.1, on the reverse strand, counting down.
GTGGGCCTTCACGGTTTTGGCCCTGGGACCTGTGTTCGGAATCTGGGCGATGGTGCGGCTGAAGCGATCGCCGTTCGCCGCCCAGCTGGCCGGCGGCCGGGGTTGACACGTTTGTGACGCCCACTCGTCTATGCGACTCGGAAATGTCACAGAATGTCTTCACAGCACCGGCGCCAGGATCTCCTCCCATGAGGGGCCGTCGACGACTTTGATCCCGTAGGTCGCGCGGGTCGTAGGCACGTCTATGTCCAGGAGCCGTGACAGGTCGATCGGAGTACCCACCAGCACCGAGTCGGGCTCGGCTCGGGTGATCGTTTCCGCCAGCTCGGCTATCTGCTCACGGTCATAACCGACCGCAGGGAGCAGCGGACCGATGTGTGGGTACTCGGCAAAGGCATCGGCGACAGTGCCCACCGCATATGGCCGCGGATCGATCAACTCCGTAGCTCCATATTCCTTGGCGGCCAGGACGCCCGCCCCGTACTCCATGTCTCCGTGCGTTACGGTCGGGCCGTCCTCTACTACCAGCACCCGCTTCCCCGCGATGAGGTCGGGATCGGCTACCTGGATCGGAGACTCGGTCTTGATGATCAAGGCTTCCGGGTTGGCATCTCCGACGTTGGCCAGAACCGTGTCGATGTCCTCAGGCCGAGCTGTGCCCACCTTGTTGACGACGACTATGTCAGCGGCCCTCAGGTTTGCCTCTCCCGGCCAGTACCGCACCTCGTGCCCGGGACGGTGCGGGTCGACCACACAGAAGTGGATGGTGGTCATGAGGAAGGGGAGATCATTGTTGCCGCCGTCCCACAGAATCAGATCCGACTCGCTCTCGGCTGCCTGGAGAATCTCGACGTAATCCACGCCGGCAAACACCACTGCCCCCGCGGCGATGTGATGCTCGTACTCCTCCCTCTCTTCGATAGTGCAACTGTGGAGGTCGAGGTCCTCGTAGCTCGAGAATCGCTGCATCCGTTGCCGGCTGAGATCTCCATAGGCCATCGGATGCCGCATCACTCCGACGCGCCGACCGGCCTCGACCAAGAGATCGCGTATGCGTCGAGCCAGCGGGCTCTTTCCGGCGCCCGTCCGGACCGCGGTCACAGCCACCACGGGCAGACGAGAGGTGAGCCTGCTTACGTCGCCGGGCAGAACGAAAGACGCTCCCGCCGCTCGGGCGCGGGCGGCGAGATGCATCACATATATATGGGAGACGTCGGAGTAGGCAAAGACCACCTCGTCGACCCTCCGATCCCGGATGATGGACTCGAGCTCGGACTCCGGAAAGATCGGTATGCCTGCCGGGTACAGATCACCCGCCAGCTCGGGGGGGTAACGGCGCTCGGAGATATTGGGGATCTGGGTGGCCGTGAAGCCGATCACCTCGTAGGAGGGGTCGTCCCGGTAAGCCATGTTGAACTCGTGGAAGTCGCGTCCGGCTGCGCCCAGGATCAACACCCGCTTCGCCATCGATCTCCTACCCCGAAAGCGCGAATTCTGCGGCCGCCGCATGGTCCGAGCAAGGACCCAAGCGGGCCTGCGGGAATCCTGCCAGCCCATTCGAGGTTTTCCAAGGTCAGATGGCAGGCAATTCCTTCGATCTGGCCGACCAGCAGCATCTCGCCTGGGTGGCGAGGTCGTTTGGCCGCCCGGACTACCTTCCGCTGACCCACGACGACCTCGAAGCGCTGGCGGCGGCCGGTTCCCTGGTCAGGCGCTATCCCGGCACCCACCTCTTCCACCAGGGCGACGTGGCCTCCTCGGCGTTCCTGATCCGGGAAGGCGAGGTCGAGATCTACCGGGGCGACAAGGGTGACCGGCGGGTTGTCACCCGGGTCGGCGAGGGAGCGGTAATCGGAGACATTGCCATGTTCTCGGGCGCTCCCTACATTTCCTCGGCGCGGGCGGTATCCCACGTCACCGCGTTGCAGTTCGAACGGGACCGCCTCCTGCCCGAACTCGCCCAGCACCCCGCTCTGTGCCTGCGCTGGTTGGTAGCGGGCCTGAGGCAGCTGGAGGAGACACAGCGACGGGTCATCCACCTGATGCACAAGACGGTCAAGGCCCAGGTAGCGGACCTCCTGACGGAAGAGAGTGACTCTTCGGGCGAGGTGAAGCTCTCCCAGGCAACCATCGCCACACTGCTCGGAGCGAGTCGCCAGTCGGTCAACGAGGCACTTTCGGAGCTTCGATCCGAGGGAGTCGTCGAGACCGGTTACCGGATGGTCAAGGTCATCGACCGGGAGGGGTTGGTCGCGGCCGCCCGCTGAAGCGGCCGGGCGCTTGCTGAAGTGTCGGCGCTCCGACAGTCGCGGTGACGACGGTAAGGCGGCGGGCGTTAGACCCATCGATGAACGAAACCCCATGCTCGTCACACTGAGTCTGGCGTTCACGGCCGGGCTCGTGTCCACGGTCAACCCGTGTGGCTTCGCCATGCTTCCGGCTTACCTGAGCTACTTCATGGGTCTGGACGAAAACGCAGACTCGGCCAGGAGCCCGGCCATACGGGGCTTGGCCACGGGACTCGTTGTTTCCGGCGGCTTCTTTCTCATCTTCGGGCTGGCCGGAGCGTTGCTGGTCGTCGGTGTCCGCACAGTGCAGTCTGTAATTCCCTGGGTGGCTCTACTCGTGGGCGTCGGCGTCGCCGGGCTCGGACTGGTGCTGCTACGCGGACAGTACGTGAACCTCCGAATTCCCACGATCAAGCGTGTGTCGAAGGATCAAAGCCTCTCGTCGGTGTTCCTGTTCGGAGTCTCGTACGCGGTCGCCTCGCTCTCCTGCACGCTGCCCGTGTTCCTGAGCGTGGTCGTGGGTGCGTTCACGACACAGTCGTTCATCGCAGGATTCGCCGCCTTCGTTTCTTATGGGCTCGGAATGTCGGTGGTGCTCATGGGAATCACAATGGCGCTCGCACTCGGCAAGGACTCGCTCGTCCGCAGGCTTCGCGGATCAGCGCGGTTCGTCAATCGGGCCTCGGGAGCGATCCTCGTCTTGGCAGGCGGCTTCGTCGTCTTCTACTGGAGCGTGGTGCTCTTCTCCGGTGCAGAGAACCTGAACAACTTCGGGGTAACCCGGCTGGTGGAAACGGCCTCGGCTTGGGCAACGCAGGTCATCAGCTCTTACCCGATTCCGCTCACACTCACTGTGGCCGCCGCGCTCGTGGCGGTCCTGGTCTACGGCCGGCGGAGTGGCCCTGTAGACGAGTCAGCGGAGGAACGAGAGCCGGCGACCCTCGCCAGCTGACATCGCCGCTCACAGTACGCTGCGACGCATGTGCGGGCGCTACACGCTCACCGGCGATATCGACCGCTATGTCGACCACTTCGGGGTGTCTGAGATCCGCAGCGAATCGCTGCAACCGAGCTACAACGTCGCGCCGACCGATCCCGTTTACGCGATCGTCGCGGCCGATGACAAGCGCCGGCTGGGAAGCCTCAGATGGGGATTGCTTCCCTTCTGGGCGGAGGACCGCCGCGGGATCCACATCAACGCCCGCGCTGAGACCGTCGCTACCAAGCCCCGCCTTTCGAGACGCGTTCCGCAGGCGACGCTGTCTGATTCCCGCCGACGGGTTCTACGAGTGGCAGGAGCGCCCCGAGGGCAAGCTCCCCCACTACATTCGTCTGCAGTCCGGCGAGCCGATGGGCTTTGCCGGCATTTGGTCACGTTGGCGGGACCCGGCCAGTGGCGAGAGACTAACGACGTGTGCGATCGTCACCGGTCGCCCGAATGAGGTCGTCGAGGCGCTTCACAACCGGATGCCGGTTGTGCTCGAGCGTTCCCAGTGGGAAGCGTGGCTCGAGACTGACGGGGTCGAGCCCGACGCCCTGTTGGCCATGCTCACTCCCGCCCCGGCCGAGGCGATGATCGCCCACCCTGTCTCCAGCCTCGTCAACTCCGTCGATAACAACCTCCCGGAGCTGATCAGTCCGCTGCAGGAGCGAGGGAGCGTCTAACCGTCAGCTCTTGGCCTCGATCATCAGCAGCCGAACCTCGAAACGAGCGCCGTCGGAGACCTCGCCCAGAGGCTCCTGGGTGAGGGCCGCCGTGAAGCTCGGTTCCTGTGCAACCATCTCCGCGCGTATGAGCCTGCCGTTGTCGTCATCCGGCAGACTCTCCAACCAGTCCCGAAGTGGGTTGGCGAAGGATGGCCCGATCGTGGCGAACAGATCAACCCACCAGTCACCGTCGGTGTTTCTGACGATCCACGAGCCAATGCCGGGATGGTGTCGCAGACTCAGCGCAACGGCGCTGAAGCTGAGTCCCTCTACCTCGAAGTGGGTGGGATCACCCAGGAGAAGCTGGGAAGCCTCTTCCTGGGAGAACATCAGGAAACCCTCTACAAACCCTTGCCAGAAGTTGGCCCGGACCTGATTGGTGAGCCCGGCGCGCAGCATCTCGGCCGTCTCGGAGGCGGGGACTCCCTCGATGGCGGTCAGCAGAGCTATTTGTGTCTCATCGACGTAGGGCGCCGTCGCCTGCCAGTCGCCGGCGGCTAGCGCCCCGATCAGCTCCTCTACCGCCTGTTTGGGTGTGTCGGCTCCCTCGACCGGTGCCAGGGTGGTCGGGGCCGGACTGGCCCGGCAGGCTGCCAGGAGGAACAGAAGGAGAAGGAACGAGACGCGGTGTAACCGCACCTCGGGAGCGTACCCGGCCGGGTCGGCTAGCTGGTCAGAGTCCCAGAAGGCCGGTTCGGAGTAGCTCGCCCCGGCGGCTGGGATCGGAGAGGCCTGCTTTGCGAACGAGGTACAGGAGATAAGCGACCCCGGCCGCCTCCATGATCCAGGCAATTGGACTGGTGAGGTCGGGAAACGCAGGTCCGTGGTAGGCAGGAAAGGGGCCAAAGAGGGGCCAGAGAAGCGTCTCGGTGTCAAACCACATCCCGTCGAGGACCAGATGCAGCAGCATGCCGATGACGACCGCCATCCAGGCGCGGCGAGGTCGACCCCTCCGGGTGGCGAGGAGTCCGATCGCCATCAGGAGCAGAGGAAGCAACAAGGTGTGTCCCACCGAGCGAGGCGCCAATGGGGTGAGGAGGGTCAGAGGCTTGTCGATGAGGTTGGCCGCGATAGCGCCGAAGGCCAGGAGCCGGACGTCGACCTTTGGGTCGCGGAAGACGAAGCGGAAGATTGCGATTGACCCTGAGATGTGCCAGAAGAACACTCAAACAACCACGATCCGGCGACAGTGGGTGCACCGAGGAGGGTCCCCGGCCAGCGCCTCTTCGAGCTCGGCCGCAGACATCTTCAAGTGGCATCCCCCGCACACGCCCGCCTCGAGCTCCGCGATGGCGACTCCTTCCTTGAGAGGGCGAAGCTGCTCATAGAGCTCCAGCAACTCGGCATCGATACCGGGCACGAGCTCGCTCTTGCTGGCTTCGTGGGCTGCCAGCCTGGCGTCGATCTCGCTCCAGGCCGCTTTGATGACTTGATCGAGGGCCTGCTTGCGGCCGTCGAGTTCCTCGGCCTCCTGGCGGGCGCTGTCGACTTCAGCACTGAGCTGGTCACGCTGTTCGAGACCTTCGAGGACCGCCGTCTCGAGCTCCGATTGCTGCCGGCGAAGCTGCTCCACGTCGAGACGCATGTTCTCGGTCTCACGAGCCGACATGCCCCCGGCGAACAGACGACTCTCGGTCTGACGAACCTTCTCCTCCATGATCTGGAGCTCGCCATCGGCTTTGTCCGCCGCCAATTCGGTATCACGCAGCTGCTCCTGCAGTGAGGCCAGGGCGGCATTCGCCTTCTCCCCTTGCGCGGCTGCCTCTCGATATTCCTCCAGCTCGGGAAGAGATTGGCGTCGCTCCAACAGCCGATCGATCTCGGAGTCGAGACGCTGGAGTTCGAGCAGGTCGGAGAGGCTGCGAAGCTCCTCCATCACTGCGTCCAGCTCCACGGATCAGTCGTCCACCCGGTCAGGTCGCGGACACTGGGAACGAGCTTCCTCACCACCTCCAACAAGCGTCGCACGCCCGGACGTTCTCCGCCTGCGTGGCCGGGATCGATGACTGCCAAACCGCGCTCCGCCGCCCCAACCGCACGGTGATGCGAGACGTCTCCGGTTACGAGTGCCTCCGCCCCGCCGGCCCGGGCAGCGTCTATGAACTCGGCTCCGGATCCTGGCACCACTGCCAACTCCTGCAGCGGGGTGCCCTCATGCCCGACGTAACGAACAGGATGCGCATCGAGACGCTCGGCGACTTCCTTGGCCAGCGCGGCGAGCGGAGTCGGTTTGACGAGCCGTCCCACTCGTCCATAAAAGGCCGCACCACGAATGTCATACACATCGAACGCAGGCTCCTCATACGGATGTGCGGCGACCATGGCCCCGAGAACCGCATCCGCCCGCGCTTTCGGTGCCACCATCTCAAGCCGACTCTCGGGCTCCTCGTTCAGCTGACCTTCCTGGCCGACCGAGGGACTCGTCGCCTCACTGGCAAAGAATGAGCCCAACCCGGCCACGCGGAAGGAGCAGTTCGTGTAGTTCCCGATGACGCCGCCGCCGGCATCGGCCATCGCCTGGCGAACCGGGCCGACGTGTGACTCGGGAACAAAGGTGACGATCTTGACCGCCGGGGATGTGGCCGCCGGTGCAAGCGGTCGGATGTCATCGAGACCCAGCGTCTCGGCAAGTGCGTCTGCGGCTCCGCCGGCAGCCGCGTCGAAGTTGGTGTGTACAACGGCTACGGCGATGTCCTTGGTCAGCAGCTGGTACGCCCTGCCGCTCGGTCCCGGCCCAGCAGTGATCGTCGTCCGGGGCTCGAACAACAGGGGGTGGTAGGTCACCACCAGATTGGAAGGCTCCTGTGTCACGAGCCTGACGACCTCGTCGGTGATCTCGTGACACACGGCCACCGATGTTGCCTCAGCCGCGGGATCACCGAGTTGTAGGCCTACGGGATCCCAGTCGGCTGCCTTGTCCCAGGGGGCAACATTTCCCAGCCGTTCGAGAAGCTCGGCGATCGTCATCCGCGGCCGCGCATGGTACCTGTTGCCCCATCCCGGCTGCCCGAGTGGCCTCAGGATCGATGCGCTTGATGCCGATATCAAAGGTAGGCAATCCGAAAGGGCGGGATGACGGTGACAATCACGACCGAGGACCGCGAGCGGACGCGGACTTACACCGGGCACGTGGTCTCACGTACCGACCACACGGTCACAATTCTGGTTACGGCGCCCTACCCCATGGCGGGGCAGAGCGTGACGATCGAGGCTCAGGACATAATCTCCGAGCGGATCCTGGCTCGATAGTCGAGCTAGTCGGCGCCCCCTGTCTGGAGGGCACGTTCCACCACATCGGCTTCGACTGGGATGTCACCGCGCCGCCGGTGATAGCGATCCCACAGCGTCAACAGACTCGGCAGGATCAGGATCGCCGTCAGCAGGGCAAAGCCGATCGTCACGGCTGTCACCAGGCCGAACTGCTGGAAGGGAATCGTCGTCGACGTCACCAAAATTCCGAACCCGGCGATGGTCGTCAACGCCGATCCGGCCAGCGCACCGCCGGTAAACCCGAGGGTCGACTCGACTGCTTCTTCACCCGTATCGCACCGAATCCGATCCTCGAGAAAGCGGTGAGTGATGTGGATCATGTAAGGAATCCCGATACCAATACCCAGAGCCGCGATCGTTGCGGTAACCGGTCCGTACGGTATGCCAAACACGGTCATAAAGCTGAAAGTCAGCAAGACGACGAGCACGACCGGCAGGGCTGTTATTACACCCAGCACCGGGCGGCGGGCCTCGAACCAGAAGTTGGCAACCAACACGAGCAGCGCGACGAGCAAAGTGAGAATCAGCGACTGAGTCTGCGAGTCGCGCAGCGTGGTGATGATGACATCGCTGATGATCTCATCGGACGTGACCACAACGTCGTTGCCCGCCACGGCGACCCCGGCAAAGGCCACATTCAGGTCATCGCTTAGCTGAGCCGCCCCTGTTTCACCGCCCTGCGTCGTGATGTCGAACAAAGCGGCGTTGTACCCGGTCTCCGAGACGCTGATCACGGTCCGCAGCTCCTCCGGAACCACCGCAAAAGCGGCGTCATAGAGAGGATCTACGTTCCCGGTCACCTTGAAGGACTGGTCCATCCCGACCGTCTGGGCGGCTTGGGCCACCTCCGGATTGAACGTTGGGGAGTCCTGAGTCAGCAGCGGACCGATGATCGCCATAGGTGACCTGGCGGCCGGCTGCCCGCCGAACAGAACTACGTTATCGACCTGAGTGGTCGCCTGATTAGCGTCGATCATCGCGTTCCACGATTCGGCGGTGGCGACGTCGCCCTCGATGAGGACCTGGGTGCTCTCACCGAAGCCTCCCCCGAAACGATCGAGCAGGGTCTCGAACGTCCCGCGAAGGGGCGACGTGGTGGGGATGAAGTCGAGGAAGCTGAACTTGGCCTCCAGCTGGCTCCACCCGTAGACCCCGAGCCCGCCCAGTGTGATCGCAACGACGAGGACAACCGCGGGTACCTTCTTCGCCAACCACGAGGTTTGACCGGCCATCCTGGGTAGGAAGCGCGACTGGGTTCCTTTTAGATACTCGGGCTCCATGGTCTCGCGCCGCATGCCTCGGCGATCGAGCAACTCTCTCACCGCCGGCACGAACGTCAACATGAGAAGGAAGGAAGCCACGATCCCGATCGAGGCCAGCCACCCGAACTCGCGCAGCGCGGGAAGATCGTTGGTCACGTTGGTCAGGAAGCCGGCGGCGGTCGTGACGGTGGCCAACACCAAAGCGACCCCAACGGTGGTGATCGCTTTCGACACCGAGCCGTCCACATTGGCGCTCCAGGCCACCTCTTCCCGATACCGAGACGTGAGGTGGATCGAGTAGTCCACGCCGAGCCCAATCAGCAGGATCGGGATGATCTGAACCATCGGATTCTGGTCTTCAAAGAAGAGCGACCCGATCCCATTCATCCACGAGATCGCAAAGAAGATCACGATCATGGTCAGTAGCGCGTCGGCAGTCGTTCGGCGGAGATTGGGCGAGAAGATGGTCCAGACGAGGAACACGACCAGCAGCGTTGCCACCACCGCGAGCGC
>JBHICV010000093.1:0-9679 GCA_046759765.1 Acidimicrobiia bacterium | reverse complement strand
CGGGCTCATGGCCATCGTCGCCAACCCCTTCGAGGTGTGCACTGACGCAGCCACCGCGTCTTGTTCTGCCTCTTCCTCGCTGCCTTGGGCCGCACCCGACCCACCACCAGACGGGCGAGGTCCGAACCCGTTGCTGCAGAACCACCTGCTGATGGCGGTTCACCCTCCCGTGCTCTACCTGGGCTACGTGGGTATGACCGTCCCCTTTGCGTTTGCCATCTCGGCGCTGGCGCTTGGACATCCTGGTGCGGAGTGGCTCGAGCGCACCCGTCGCTGGACTCTTCTGGCCTGGGCATTCCTCACGGCTGGAATCGTCCTGGGCGGCTGGTGGTCCTACGAAGTCCTCGGGTGGGGCGGCTATTGGGCGTGGGACCCGGTCGAGAACGCCTCTTTCCTACCGTGGTTGACGGCCACCGCCTTCCTCCACTCGGCGATAGTCCAAGCGCGGCGCGGCATGCTCGGTGCGTGGAACGTGATACTCGTCATAGCCACCTTCTCTCTCACGATTCTCGGCACGTTCCTCACCCGATCGGGCACTATCGCCTCCGTCCACAGCTTCACGCAGTCCGCGATCGGACCCGCCCTGCTGGGGTTCCTGCTAATCGTTCTCGTCGGCTCGCTGACGCTTTTCGCTCTCCGCGCCCATCTGGTGACCGCGCCTCCACGTCTGGACTCTCTCGCAAGCAGAGAAGGGCTGTTCCTCTCAAACAATCTGCTTCTCTCCGTGTTCGCGTTTGCGGTGCTAACCGGCACGCTGTTCCCACTCTTCCTCGAGGCTTTCTCCGGAGATCAGGTCTCGGTCGGTCGGCCTTTCTTCGATCGAATTGCCATCCCGCTGTCGTTTGCCCTGCTCGTGGCCATGGGGCTCGGACCGATTACTCCTTACCGTTCAGCAAGGCCATCGGTGGTGTGGGAGCGCATCCGCCTACCTATTGAGGTGGCCCTGGGCACCGGCGCTCTTTTGGTTTTGGCCGGATACCGAGACGTGAGCGTCGTCGGGGCAGTTGTCGCGGGGGTGTTCGTCGTGTCCGTTATTTCTCGGCTGCTGGTAGTGACCGCGCGGTCCCGAGTACGCAAGAAGCAAGAGTCTCCGCCGCAGGCCGTGGCGGCCGTCGTGAGGTCCGATCCGGGGTTTTGGGGTGGTCAGCTCTCACACGTCGGGGTCGCTCTGATCGCAATAGGTATTGCCTTCTCGACCGTGCAGGCCACCAGGCAGGTCGTGTCCTTGGAGCCTGGCCAGACCACCCAGGCGGCCGGTTTCGACTTGACGTACCGTTCGGGCTTCACCCGCGAAGAGCCGAGTCGGTCGGTCGTTGGTGCACAGATCGAGGTCAGCCGAGACGGACGGACGCTCACGGAGTTGCGACCTCGACTAAACCAATACTTCGGTACCGCGCCCGTAACGACGCCGGCCGTCGCCACGTTTCTGCCTTCGGGCGATCTCTACCTGTCATTGCGGGCCATCGACTCCGGCGGTGTCGTGATGGAGGTGTCGTGGTTCCCGCTGGTTTGGCTGGTCTGGCTCGGAGGACTGACCACCGCCGCCGGAGGGCTGCTGGCGCGGGCCGGCCGTCGCACGCGATCCGAGCAGCGGGAGCGCCGGCCGGAGGTGGCTCGTGTCTGAGACGACGCGATCCGTTCTGCGGGGTGTGCTGCTCGTGATTCTGGCGACGATCATCGTGCTGGGTGTAGCGATCGGTGACGACACGGCGCCGGACCGGGTCGCCAGCCTCGGCGCCCGAATACGCTGTCCCGTCTGCAGCGGCGAGTCGATCGCCGACTCTCCTTCCGAGACGGCAAGAGCCATGATGGAGGTCGTCGCCGAGCAGGTCGAGAGCGGCCGCAGCGACGCGGAGATCCTCGACTTCTTCCAGGCTCGCTTTGGCGAAGTGATCCTCCTCGATCCTGCACCTCGGGGTGCCAACCTGATCCTGTGGCTGCTCCCGGTGGCTGCCTTGGCGGTGGGGATCGCGCTGGCGGCAGGACAGCTCCGGGTAAAGGTGACGAACAACAGATGAGCGACACCGCAGTCGCCCGCACACGGCTGGAGGAGCGGTTGGCCCAAGCCAGGAGCGATGTCTCGGAGTTGGCGTCGCAGGTGGCCGCGGGCGAGATCGACTCGAAGACGGCCGGCAGGCTGGAAGCCGGCTACCGGCAGGAGATAGAGGACCTCGAGGCGGAACTGGACGGGCTCAGCGATGACACTTCTCGCGGGCGCTCGCCCCGCCGCGTCGTCGCCGGGACTCTGCTGTTTCTGGGCGCGGTAGTCGTCATCGTGATGCTGGCCGCCCAGTTCGTCAGTCCGCGCGACCAGGGCGTCGCGACGGGGTTGGCGGCCGAGGCGGTCGATCCGGAGACGATCTCGGACGAGGCCCTCGAGGCGGTCATCGCGACCAACGCCGACCATCCTCAGATAAACGGAATGCGCATGGCCCTTGCGGACCGGTACTTCGTTGCCGGCGACTTCAGGGCCGCCCTCCCTCACTATCAAGCCGTACTGGAATCGGACCCTGACTCGCCCGAGGGCCCGATCGCTCTCGCCCGAGTGGGTTGGATGTTCTACCAGTCGGGGGGCGAGCCGGAGGTTGCCGTCGACTACCTCACCGAGAGCCTCGCCCGGGCGCCCGCATACGACGAGGCGAAGCTCTATCTGGCCGCCATATATCTCTATGGGGTGGAGGATCGCCCCTCCGCTCTGGCACTCCTCGCCGAGCTGGCCGAACAGCCTGACCTTCCGCCCGACATCAGGTCGGTCGTCGAAGAGGTGATGGCGGACGCTCAGGTGGCTCCATGACCGCCACTCAGCGCCTCTGGCTGACTCGAGGGTTGATTGCGATCGCCATTTCGGCGGCCCTCGTCTTGGCGCTCGTCTTTGCCGGCCGGTTCGGGAGCGACCCGAACCTCACCGTGTCGCCACTACTCGACAAGGAGGCTCCCGACCGCGACATCCCCCTGCTGGCCGCCGAAGGATCGATCAACCTGGCCGAGCTCGACGGAAAGGTTGCCGTCGTCAACTTCTGGGGTCCGTGGTGCGTCTGGTGCGACGACGAGCACCCGGCGCTGCTCTCGACCGCCGAGGCGTACGCCGACCGCGGCGTGGTGTTTGTAGGAGTCGCGTGGCGCAGCACCGAGTCCGCCGCGGTGGAGTTCCTCGATCGCTACGGCTGGGGCAACATCGCCTATGCGCACGATCGCGATCTGAGGGCGGTCATCGACTTCGGAGTCTTCGGCGCCCCGGAGACCTTCTTCATCGACCCCAACGGGGTGGTGGTCGCCAAGATCTACGGCCCGACCGACACCCTGATCCTGGCCCAGACCCTCGATCGGATCCTGGCCGGGGAAAGACCCGGCGAGCGCACGGTCGGTGAGACCCAGTCGCCAGAGGCCTAACTGGTTCGTGTCAATCTCAGCCGCGAAAAGTGCGGCTCAGATTGACAGGAACGCGGACCTAGGCGCTCGCCTCGACCAGCCGCTCGATCCGCGCCCGCGTCTCTTCCTCCCCGAGGATCCCGTACCAGAAGTCGATGATCTCGCCGCGATTGGTGATCAGCACAGATACCGGCTGGCGGCGAGTGCCGTAGAGGTCCCATATTTCGAACTCCGGGTCGAATCCCCACAGGATCCGGCCCGACGGCATCAACACCGGCGCCCTGGCGGCGGTCTTCTCAAAGGTGGTTCGCTCCGGCTTGGCGACCGCGAGGAAGGTCACCTCGTCGACATAGTCCGCTGTTATGGCGTCCAGCGCGGGTAACTCCAGCGCACATATGGGTCACCACTCGGCCCAGAAGACCATGTAGACCGGCTTCTCCTGGGCCGAGAGGACGAACGAGTCGCCATTCGAGAGCGCGAGCGTGAAGTCGGGCGCCGGCGGTCCCAGCGCGGTCGCCGGCTCCGTCGGGACGGGGACCTCGGTGGTCGGGGAGGCCTCCGTGGCAGGTGGGACTTCTGTAACAGAAGACGTCGGTGCGGTGGCGGCCAAGGTCGGAGTGGGCGCCGGCTCTGCACCCCCTCCACAGGCAGAAGCCAGCAGCGACAGAGCGAAAAGGGCGAGGGATGCGCGCATGCCGGTCGGTCAGGCTAGGCCCGAGTGCCGGCTATGTCGGGACTGTTCATTCAATGTTCACCGGCCATTTCTGGGCTCCTAGCTCGGAAGGAACGCGAAGTCTTAGTACAATTGTCCCTCGAACCTTTGGAGGTTTTGACCACGCTGTACTTCGCCTACACGGCAATGATCTCCCCCGATCGAATCGGAGAGGTCGCTCCTGGGGCCGAGTTTCGATTCATCGCCCACTTGCCCGAGACCAAGCTGATCTTTCCTTTCGAGGACTCGGAATGGCAGGGAGGTCTCCCGTCTGTGATCGCTGAGCCCGGCAACACTGTTTGGGGAGCTGTGTTCGACCTCCCGGAGCCGGCCCGCAAAGCCATCGACTCGGTGGAGGAGACGGAAGGCCGGGTTGCCAACCGTGACTTCAGGGCAGTGGACCGTGAGGGTCACCGACACGCGGTCCTGACTCATGTCCACAACGGCGCAGCTGGAGGTGAATTCACTCCCTCGCGGGACTACATGGCGCTGGTCGTCGAGGGAGGACGCCACTGGGGCCTACCCACCGGCTGGGTAGCAGGCCTCGAGGAGTACGTCGAAGAACCTCTCCTCTGAAGAAAAGGCCGGGTCCGAAGACCCGGCTCTTCTCTTCGTACACGCAGTGCTTCCTCAGGCGGTCTCTTCTGCAGGGAACAGGCGGTACAGGCCCCATGCCACGACCGCTCCAACCAACGGCCCGACGATATAGATCCAGATGTCGCCTAGCGATCCGCCGACTACTGCCGGTCCTAGCGACCGCGCCGGGTTCACCGAGGCACCGGTAACCGATACAGCCGCGAAGTGAATGGCGACCAGTGTCAACGAGATCGCGATCAGCGCCACCCTCGGTGACGTCCGGGTGGAGGCGAGGATCACCATCACGAATATTGCGGTCAACGCCAGTTCCAGGAGCACGGCTGAGGAGTCTTCGATTCCTTGCCCGGGCGCCGTGGTTGTACCTGCCACGGCGTCCTGGCTGCTGGCCGCCAGGATCAGGAGCGAAGCAAGCAGAGCACCGGCGATCTGGCCGATCCAGTAACCAACCAGGTCAGTGAAACTCGTCCTCCGATCGATGAAAGCAGCCAGGGTCACGGCCGGATTGAAGTGACCTCCGGACACGTGACCGACCGCGTATAGCCCGGCGGCCAGACCGAGACCGAACCCGAAGGGAGCCACCAGCAAAGGATGAATCCCTGCCGCACCCGCGGCCAGAATCGATAGGGATCCAACGAACACGAGAATGAACGTGCCGACCAGCTCGGCCAGCCACTTGTTGATGGCCACTTGAAGCCTCCCTCCGAAAGCCTTCCTATAAGTTGACTCCGCCGAGCGGGATTTGGTTTCGGGTCCTCATCCAACCACATCGACTGGCTCCGGCGGCGGATCACGGACTTAGAGTCCTGAGCACCGTGCGGGCCGGAACTGCTTTCGCGTCGATCCGATGGGGTGCGGTCCTGCTCGGGCTCACGAGCGGGCTGCTGGTCATGGCCCTGCTCGCCCTGGCGGGCTTTCTGCTGGTGAACCTCGTTGAGGGCGGCGAGGGGATACAGCTTGCCGTGCTGGCGATTGCCAACTTCACAGCTCAGATCCTGGCCGGGTACGTCGCCGGGAGGTTCTCCTCCCAGGGAGCAGTATTCAACGGCTCCCTCGCCGGTCTGGGGTTCTTTGCTGTCTCAACTGCGCTTCAAGTCCTCGGCGGGAGCCGGGCCGGGTTGTTCACCTTCCTGGCATTCGGTGTGATAAGCGCCGTGCTCGGCGCTGCGGGAGGCGCCCTCGCCTCTCGCCGACGCTGAGCTCTCTCGTCGGTCGCGCCTTGTACCCTGTAACTGAGTCCACCGGGCGGCCGCACGCAAGAGCGTGAGGAAAGTCCGGACTCCATAGGGCATGGTGCTGGGTAACACCCAGGCGGGGCGACCCGACGGAAAGTGCCACAGAGAAGAGACCGCCTACGCGCTAGCGCGCCGGCAAGGGTGAAACGGTGGTGTAAGAGACCACCAGCGTCCCGAGTGATCGGGACGGCTAGGTAAACCCCACCAGGAGCAAGGCCAAGCAGGGATGGGTGACCCGCTCAAGTGATCCCGGGTAGGCCGCACGAGGCCGGCGGCGACGCCGGTCCCAGATAGATGACCGCCCCCGACAGAATCCGGCTTATAGGTGGACTCAAACGAGCCCCCCTTTAGGGGGGCTCGCCGCGCCGTCCTCTGGGGCGCTCGTCACTTGTGGCTCTCCTAGCCGGCCTCGACCAGCTCCGTATCCGGCTGGTAGCTGGACCAGGCGAACCAGAACGTATCGAGATGGTGGATGCGCTCCAGCGATAGGCCCGTGAGTTCGCCCCCGATAGCACGACCCGTCATGTCCCAGAGTGAGCCGGTCTCGCGGTCTCGGAACTCGCCGCCTTCCGTCTCGAATGTCAGCTGTCGTCCCTCGGCGACGGGGCGAAAGACAGCAACAGACCCGACGTCGGGGTTGTCGGCCCCTTCAAAAGCAGAAGCCTGTCCGGACTTCCAGAAGATAACGAGGGATGTTCCACCGAGCTCGCCGTTGGTGGCCTTGGCCTCTCCACCGCTCACAGCCTCTAGCGCCCAGGCGCGGGCCACGCCGTTGATCGTCACGCCGACGACCCGCTCTTTGACCAGGAGCCGCTCATCCTCCGAGGCGACCGGGAAAAAGGTGCCCGACGCGGCTCTGTCATAGCCCGCGTAGGGGTTCGTGCCGTAGGGCCTGCTTGCTCCGGTTCTCTCCCGATCGAGGACCAGGCCGTCCGGGTAGGCATCGACGAAGTCGCTCCAGGCGAGCAACGGGGATGCGACCGGGGCGAGTTGGTGTCCCGTGAGAAGTCCTAAGACGGCGCGGCCGTCGTAGTGCGTCCACATTGTTTCGGTGGCTCGGTCATACATGATTAGCGCCGAGTTGAAAAGCGTGCCAGAGGTGCCAAACGTGGTCTCGGTTCCCCCGATCCTCCGTTCGTACGACACCGCCGAGTTGCACAGCGGGCAGTAGGTAATGGCGATCGGAACTCCGCCGACAGTGTCGTTGACGATCTCATGCCAGGCGAGGATCTGGATCGGGTAGGCCCGAGCGTCGCCGTTCACGTCTACAACAACGACCGGCTCATCGGGGGCGAGGTATTCATCGGCCTCCGCGATCGATACAAAGAAGGGTTCGTCCACTGCCGGAATGGAGTCGGGCGGCAGAACGGCAATGATCTCGAACACGTCGATCAGGGCCGGCGGGAAGTCCTCGTGGAGGGGCGATTGGAGCGCGGACGGCCCCTCGGGCAACTCGCCGGCGACGGGCGGAACTACCGGCACAGCCTCGGTCGATGGCGCCGAGGTCTCCTCGGTCGGACCGGTGACCACCGTCTCGTCGCCGGTGGCGGCCGAGCAGGCCGCGGCGACGAGAGCGAGGCTCACGATCATAAGTCTCACTATCTCAACTTCCTTCTGTCGCCCTGAACGGGGTCGCCGACCTCGGCGTTCCGCCATCTGTCGGAATTACGACAGTTGATCGGATCGGTAGGAACAGCGTAGGTGCAAGTGAGGTTGAGGCTGGCGTGACCCTCCTGTCCCGGCGTGGGATTGCGTACGGCGCCGGCCTGTCTGTTCTCTGGGCAGTGCTGGCCCTGTTGCGCCCCACGGTCACCTACCACCTTGCTCCAGTAATCGTTGCGGCTGCGGTTCCCTGGACTTTCGTTGCGGAACATCGCCGCCAGGCGACCCAGCAGGACAGACTGATCATGGTCGCTGTCGGACTGGCTGTGGCCGCTGCCACCACCACCCTATTGGCAGTGGCGGGTTTGCTGGACGGACCATCGCTCCTTCCGATCGGTGGTGCGGCGCTGGAGTCGTACGCTGGCGCGCTGGTGGGAGGTCTGCTCGGCCTTGGCTCCTTGCTCTGGGAGCGACCGAGCCCGCCGTAGGCTGGGTGTCGGGAAGAGCTGCCGCCGTGGAAGAACCTTTCGCCACCCTCACTCTGTGGGACTACAGACGCCGTGTGCAGCAGATCTATGAACGGGCAATAAGCCAGGGAGCGGGGAGTTCCACCTGGAACGAATGGCGGCAAGCTCGGGACGAGCTCTTCCGAAGCCACCCCCAGAGCCCTCTGGCCGAGCCCGCCAGGGCCACATTCACGGGCTTGAGCTACTTCGACTACGACCCCACGTGGAGAAGAGTGGTCGAGGTCGCCCCAGTGCCCTCCGCCGAAATCGACCTGGCCAACAGCGACGTGGGAGCGACCCGCTTCGTGCGATTCGGAACCGCCGACTTCGAACATGCCGGGACAACGTTCCGGTTGACTCTCTTCTGGCTCGATTCCTACGGCGGCGGGGTGTTCCTCCCTTTTCGGGATGCCACGAACGGCGACAGCACGTACGGCGGTGGCCGCTACCTACTGGATTCCGCCAAGGGGGCCGACCTAGGCCACGAAGGCAAACGGGTCGTTATTGACTTCAACTACGCCTATCACCCGTCGTGTGTCCACGATCCCTCCTGGTCATGCCCGCTGGCGCCGGCGGACAACGCGCTCGGTGTGCGTGTGGAGGCCGGAGAGCGCTTGGCCGGTTGAGGAGCTCTGTCGGAACCCCGACACATCTCGACTGATAATCCCGGACTCGTCGTTGGATGCGTGACAGGAGGGTTTAGTGGTCAGAACCCAAACGAGACAGATGAGGCGTGCCACGGAGCGGGAGCCCAAGAGACGCTCATCAGTGTGGGCGCTGGCGGGTGCCGTGCTGGCCGTGGCCTTGATCGCGCTGTTTGCGGTTGGAGGGCTGAGCGGATCGAACGGCTCTCCGACTGGAGCGCAGGAAAACCCGGCTCCCGACGTTCCCTTCCAGACCTTCGAGGGCGAGTCGGTGACGCTGTCCGAGTTCCGCGGCACTCCGGTCGTCTTGAACTTCTTTGCCTCCTGGTGCCCTGTCTGTGTCGCCGAAATGCCCGACTTCGAAGAGGTCCACGCCAAGCTGGGTGACTCGGTTACTTTCATCGGCGTTGCGCAGAGCGACGTTCCTCCACTGGGATCTCCCGAGGCCGCTATTGAGCTTCGGTCGAGGACCGGCATCACCTATGAGACTTTTGCGGACCCGGACGGCTCGCTTTATCGCGCTTTTCAGGGCATCTCGATGCCGACCACGATCTTCATCGACGCCGACGGCAACGTCGTCGGCCGCCAGAACGGTGCGATCTTCGCCTCCGCACTAGAGGACAAGATCGGGGAGCTGCTGCTCGAAGCCTGAGAGCCGGACTTTCCAATGGCTAGCGTCGCGCCAATGGACCCCGATGCTCGTCGTGCTCTGACGTTCATCGCAGCCGGTCAGTTGTTTGCCCTCACGCTGTGGTTCTCAGCGTCGGCAGTTGCCCCCCAACTCCAAGATGAATGGCATCTGAGCGCCGGACAGACGGCCGGGCTCACGCTGGCAGTCCAGATCGGCTTCGTAGTCGGCGCTATGGGGCTCGCCATCCTCAACGTGCCCGACATAGTTCCCAGCCGTCGCCTGTTCGTGATCGCCGCGCTGGCGGGGGCCACCGCCAACGCCATCCTGGTGACGCTCGACGGCTCCCAATTCCCCCTGGCGCTGAGTCTCCGGTTTCTGACCGGAGC
>JBHICV010000092.1:0-9717 GCA_046759765.1 Acidimicrobiia bacterium | reverse complement strand
CGTCGCGGGTCAGGCGGCGTCTCACGCCGTAGTCCGTCGGGTGATAGAGCGGGAGCTCCGAGGTCGACTGAATATCCTCATCCCGGAGCGCAAGCACATCTGCAGTCGCCCGTCCTCTCTGGTCGTAAACCCTCCAAACCTGCTTGTACCCGGGGACGGTCGACTTCTCCGGGTTGTCAGTGATCTTGATCGCCGGTACCCAAGCATTTCCATCCTCCACTGCCACAACCTTGTAGACGCCGTCGAGGTACCCGGCTCCGGTGGATGTGATCAGCCTTGAACCCACGCCGAAGCTCAGGCGAGAGATGAGACCCGAGGCATCCACGCCATAGTGCGGAGCCTCCTCCTCGATCTGGGCCAGGATCTGCCAGATGCTCAGCTCCTCCAGCTGGTTCGAAAGGACGATGGTGGTGTCCGTGAAGCCGGCATCGTTGAGCATCCGTGCCGCCTGGATGCTGAGGAAGGCGAGGTCGCCGGAGTCGAGGCGGATCCCGACCGGATCGTGGCCTTGATCTCGTAATTCCTGAAAAACGGTGATTGCGTTGGGCAGACCGCTTCCCAACGTGTCGATGGTGTCTACGAGAAGCAGGCAGTCGTCGGGAAATGCCTGGGCGTACGCTCTGAACGCACCGAGCTCGTCCATTCCCAGTGCCATGAACACCTGGACCATGCTGTGCGCATGCGTACCCTTCGGATCGAGTTCGAGCATCCTCGACATCCCCACATTGGAGCTGAAGTCGGCGCCCCCGATGACCGCCGCCCGGGTGCCTGCACTCCCCCCTCGATCAGGGGCCCGGCGCAGTCCGAACTCGAGGACCGGACCACGCCGAGTGCTTTCGTGTACTCGTGAGGCCTTGGTGGCGATCAGGGTCTGGTAGTTCAGGTGGTTGAGGAGAGGAGTCTCAAGCAGCTGCGCATGCGCCAGCGGGCCGCGCACGACTACGACCGGCTCGTGCGGGTGAACAACTCTGCCCTCGGCCACTGCTTCCAAGGTCAGCGAATCGAACCCCGGGTGGCCGGACAGCCAGGCGAGAAACTCCTCGTCGAACAGTCGTCTCCCGGTCCTGCCCCGGAGGCTGCGGAGATAGTCGATCTCGCTCTCTCCAAAAGCCACCTCCCCCATCCAGTCGAAGAGCCATTCGAGACCGGCAAACACGCAGTAGCCCGCTTGGTGCTCTCCGTAGTCGGGATAGGAGCGGAAAGTGAACTCGAACAGAGCCGGCTTCTCGTGAATGCCCGCGCGGTGGTAAAGCTGGGACATAGTCAGCTGGTACATGTCCGTGAAGAGGGCACCCTCGGCGGCGTCTCGCTCGTCTCTGCGCATGGGGCTCAATCTAACGCTCGCTGCTACGCAGCTCGCCCTCCCCCCAACCCCCTCCCACACATGTGGGAGGGGGAGCCCGATCTATTCCAAGTAGGCCTCGATCGGCGGGCAGGCGCACATCAGGTTGCGGTCACCGTGTCCGGCATCGATTCGACTGACCGGCGGCCAGTACTTCGCGGTGCGGAGTGACGGAACCGGAAAAGCGGCGCGTTCACGCGAATAGAGCCGGTCCCAGTCCCCTGCGATCAGGTCCTCGGCGGTGTGGGGAGCATGGGCGAGGAGGCTGTCCTCATAGGCAACCTCCCCTTCCGAGATCTCGGCGATCTCCTGGCGGATCGAGATCATCGCCTCGCAGAAGCGCTCAAGCTCCGCCATGCTCTCGGACTCGGTCGGCTCGATCATCAAGGTGCCGGCTACGGGAAAGGACAAGGTCGGAGCGTGGAAGCCGTAGTCGATGAGCCGCTTCGCCACGTCCTCGGCCGTCACGCCCGCGGATGCCTTGAAGCCGCGAAGGTCGGCGATGCACTCGTGCGCGACTCTTCCCCGGGCTCCCACATAGAGGATCGGATAGTGCGGCGCCAGCCGGGCGGCGACATAGTTAGCGGCCAGGATCGCGTATTGCGTGGCAGCGGTAAGTCCGTCTGGTCCCATCAGCCGGATGTAGGCCCAGGAGATGGGGAGGATCCCCGCTGATCCCCACGGTGCGGATGCCACCGGGCCGATACCCGTGTCAGGACCAGCCTCGGGCGCGAGCGGATGGTTCGGAAGGAACGGCTCCAGATGAGCCGCAACGCCAATGGGTCCAACCCCTGGTCCTCCCCCACCGTGTGGGATGCAGAAGGTCTTGTGCAGATTGAGATGGGCGACGTCAGCTCCGAAGTCTCCGGGCCGGGCAATACCTACCATCGCGTTCAGATTGGCTCCGTCGAAGTAGACCTGCCCGCCGTGCTCATGGACGAGATCGCAGATCTCGGTGATGCTCTCCTCGAAAACCCCGTGCGTCGACGGATAGGTGATCATGAACGCTGCAACTTGCTCGCCGTTCTCCTTCAGTCGCAGCCTCAGGTCGTCAACGCCGACGTTTCCCTCATCGTCACACGCAACGACCACTACCTCCAAGCCCGCCATAATGGCGCTGGCCGGATTGGTTCCGTGGGCCGAGGCCGGAATCAGGCAGATGTCTCGGTGAGGCTCCCCTCGGCTCTCGTGGTAGCGGCGAATCGCCAAGAGTCCCGCGTACTCACCCTGTGAGCCGGCGTTGGGCTGGAGCGAAACTGCCGAGAAGCCAGTGATCTCGGCCAGCATCTGCTCGAGCTCCGCTATCAGAGCCATGTAGCCGGATGCCTGGTCGAGCGGAGCGAAGGGGTGCAGATCCGAGAACTCGGGCCAGGTGATGGGAATCATCTCGGTGGTTGCGTTGAGCTTCATGGTGCAAGAACCGAGAGGGATCATTGAGCGATCGAGTGCCAAGTCACGATCGGCTAGGTGCCTCAGATAACGGAGCATCTCGGTCTCAGTGCGATAGCGCGAGAAGATCGGATGGGTCAGGATCTCGGATTCACGGCGCAAGCCTTCCGGAATCCCGCTCATGTCAGCGGCGACATCGACTTCCGTCGCTTCCACTCCGAACACTTCGAACAACGCATCGATGTGCTCGGGCCGGGTGGTCTCGTCGAGTGAGATTCCGAGGGTTGCGTCGTCGATAGCTCTCAGGTTGATCCTGCGAGCTCGGGCTTTCTCGAGATACTTGGCCGCTTGTCCCGGTAGACGGACGGTCAACGTGTCAAAGAAGAACCGGTTCGCTATCTCGACATCGGCGCTTCGCAAGCCGTCTGCTAGAGCCGCAGTCATCCGGTGGACTCGCCCGGCTATCGCCTTCAAGCCTTCGGGTCCGTGGTATGTCGCGTACAGCCCGGCCAGGTTCGCCAGCAGAACCTGCGCGGTGCAGATGTTGCTGGTCGCCCGTTCGCGTCGGATGTGCTGTTCGCGGGTCTGTAGAGCGAGCCTCAGGGCCGTACGGCCCTCGCTGTCGACCGAAACCCCTACGAGGCGTCCCGGCATAGATCGAGCGTGCTTCTCGAGCGTGGCGAAGTAAGCGGCATGAGGACCTCCGAAACCCATGGGCACTCCGAAGCGCTGGGATGACCCGACAACGACGTCTGCTCCGAGCACCCCAGGCGGAGCCAGCAGTACGAGCGCCAGGAGGTCGGCCGCGAACACAGCCAGCCCACCCCCCACGTGTATCCGCTCCACTGCGGATCGGAAGTCGCGGATCTCTCCGCTCGAACCCGGATACTGAAAGATGGCCCCGAAGACCTCGCCGGGTTCCAGGTCTTCAATCGGATCGCCGACCACGAGCTCCAACCCCAGTGGCTCGGCCCGGGTGCGAAGGACGGCGATGGTCTGCGGATGGCAGTCGGCATCCACGAAGAAGGCATCCGAGGTGTGGTCGGAGATTCGTCGGCACATCGTCATGGCCTCCGCAGCCGCGGTACCTTCATCCAGAAGGGACGAGTTGGCGATCTCCATCGCCGTCAGGTCGGAGACCATCGTCTGGAAGTTGAGAAGTGCCTCCAGTCGACCTTGGGAGATCTCCGGCTGGTATGGGGTGTAGGACGTGTACCAAGCCGGGTTCTCCAGAACGTTCCTCTGCAGGACCGCAGGCATGATCGTGCCGTAGTAGCCCATTCCGATCATCGACGTATACACCTCGTTCTGATCCGCCAAGCCGCGAAGTTCGGCTAGTACCTCCGTCTCGGTCAGAGGAGATGGCAAGCTCAACTCTTCCCGGCTTTGGATGGCCTCCGGCACCGCCTCGCTGATCAGCTGCTCGAGGGAATCGAGGCCGATGGCGGTCAGCATGTGATCGGTATCAGCCGTTCCGGGGCCGACGTGCCGTTGCCAGAAACGTTCTTGTTTGGTCATGATGCGGCCGGCGCTTTCCAGTATCTGTGTGCCACGAAAGGCAGGTCGTGAACTCGGCACGGGATCTCCTTCTTGCGAACCATGGCAACGAGGCGCCTCTCCGGGTCGGACGCCGCTACCTCTACGTATCCCATTGCCACCGGTCCCCCCACGCTGGGTCCGTATCCGCCACTCGTCACCTCGCCTACCGTGCGGCCGTCCGATTCCACCAGCTTGCCTCCTTCGCGCACCGGTGCCCGACCCTCGGGCAGTATCCCGACGCGGGTCCGGTCGGGACCCCGCTCCAGCTGCTTGCGGATCACGTCCCAGCCGCGGAAACCACCCTCCTCGCGTCTGCGCTTTTGCATCGCCCACCCCAGCCCGGCCTCGACGGGTGTCGTTGTCTCGTCGAGATCAGCCCCATACAGGCAAAGCCCGGCCTCCAAACGCAGTGTGTCACGAGCGCCCAAGCCAGCCCATTCGACCTCAGGTTGAGCGAGGAGCTCTTTGGCAATCTTCGGGGCATCCTCGGCATCCAGGATCAGCTCAAATCCGTCCTCGCCCGTGTAACCAGACCGGCTGATTAGAACCTGGCCATCCCTGTGCCGGCCGCGAGTCCCCTGCATGAATCGAAGCTCTGATGCCGGAGGAAAGAGCCGGCTCAATGCCATCGCCGACCTAGGTCCCTGTAATGCCAGAATGGCGAGATCGTTTCGAGCGATGGGTTGAGCCGAGCCCTCGAGCGAGAGCTGCAAGTGGCCCAGGTCATCTTGCTTCCGCGCCGCGTTGGCGACCAGAACCAGGCGATCTCCCTCATTACGCAGAATCAGATCGTCGAGGATGCCCCCCTGTTCGTTGGTGAAGAAGGTGTAGCGCAGTCTGTCCGTAGCGAGTCCGGAGACATCGGAAGGGACCAGGCGCTCCAGGGCCGGGGCGCGATCGGGTCCGTGGATCTCGATTACGCCCATGTGACTTACATCAAAGAGGCTGGCCTCGGTGCGGGTATGGAGGTGCTCCGAGATCGTGCCCGGCTCATAGCGAACCGGCATTTCGTAGCCCGCAAATACCGTCATGCGGGCTCCGGCCTCGATGTGTAGGTCGTAGAGCGAGGTTCGCTTTGGGTTCATCTCTCTCGCGGTCGGATTGGGCCCCACTGTCCGCGTACCTGAGAGATTCACCCTGACGGGCTTTCCCCTTCGGTGGGAGCCTTCAGCTCCGCTCTCCAGTTTCACCTTCCCCGAGCGGTCCGTTTGCCTGAGAGTTTCCGGGGCTGTTGCTCCTTCGGCGCCGCGGTGCGGCTCTCCCGCTCGGGATCTCGGGTAATCCCGGCAGTCGCCGGGACTACCTTGAGGTTACCAGCCGGAAGCAGTCACTCGTTGTCGGGCTTCAGCTCGAGCGACGCCGAGTTGATGCAGTAGCGGAGTCCGGTGGGCCTTGGTCCGTCCGTAAAGACGTGCCCGAGATGCGAGCCGCATCTGCCACAGTTCACCTCGGTTCTAACCATCCCAAACGACTGGTCGGACTCTCTAGATACACGATCCTGTTCTATCGGCTCCCAGAAGCTGGGCCAACCGGTACCTGACTCGTATTTGGTATTGGACCGAAACAGGGCCTCGCCACAACCCCGACACAGATAGGTGCCTGGAGTCTTGCTCCGCCAGTACTTGCCCGTGAAAGCCGGTTCGGTCCCGGCTTCACGCAGGATCCGGTACTCATCCGGGCTGAGCTTGGCTCGCCACTCGGCTTCGGTTTGTGGAACTTCGCTCATGGAAGCGAATTTAGTGACGTAGCCGGGCTATCCCCTTGTCTCGCGGTCTTCGTCGTAGTAGTCGAGCTGGTCCACTGGCATGGTCACGGCGGAGAGAACGTTGAGGAGATGGGCCACGATTCGCTTCACGTAGCGGTACAGCAACGCACGGGGAACGGCCTGCTTGGCAGTTGCTTCGGAGTTAACGAGCGTGCTGATGTGATTGTCGAACTCGTCGAGCAGCCCGTCTCCCTCGTTAGCGAGCTCGTGTGCTCCGGTGGTATCCCGCCGGCTGAAGGTCGCCGCGACCTCCGAGATGAGGCTCGAAATACGATCGCGGTAAGACAGCAGCTCATCGTGATCGGGGCCCGATGTCAGGTCAACGCCCTGATCGGCGAGGTCGTAGATGTTCTTGGAGTAGTCGCCGATGCGCTCGATGTCCTTCACGACGTTCATATAGATCATGATGCTGGGTACATCGGCCGAAGCGCCGTGGACCGAGGCGTGTACGACGAGTTCGCGCCTCACCTCACGCTCGAGCTCGTTGATCCTGCTGTCGGTAGTACGTATGTCATCTCCAATTGTGGCTGGGTCTGCTCCGCCAAAGACCGCCGCGGCTGCGGTGTCGAACGTATGACGGCTCTCCGAAAACATGTCCGAGATGAGAGACTCGATGTTGTCAAGACCCTCGGTAGCCGTACCTCGGAAGAATTCTCTAACCATTACTTCACCTGAGCAGCAGCAGCCCTACCAAGGGTACGACGATGAATCCTCCTACGACGTACACAGCGGCCCACCTCTTTCGCGCGATCGCCACGTCAGCTAGCCCTCTTGCCAATCTCAGGGGTAGTTGGCGTAGGAGTCGAATGGGATAGAAGACAATGATCCCCACCAGATTGAACAATGTGTGGCTTAGAGCTACGACCAGTGCCGCCGGACCGGTGGCTGCCAGCGATGCGAGCAGAGCGGTCACAGTTGTTCCGAGGTTCGCTCCGAGCGTGATCGGATAGGCGTTCTCGAGCAGCAGAACGCCGGATGCGATCAGGGGAATCAACATCGAGGTGGTGATGCTCGAGCTCTGTACCGAAACGGTTATCACCAGGCCGACGCCCATTGCTGCGATGCCTGCGCCACTGGCCAGCACGGCATTCATCGAACGCTCGATCCGACCGGCGAGCAGGGCGCGCATGTTCCTCGTAATGAAGAAGAGGCAGACAAAGATGAGGCCGACACCCGTCAGTAGCAGGATGATGCCGGCCACCTCCGAGCTCGCACCCAAGTCCTCCAACACGCCCTGAACCCACGAAACCGGCGCTTTCACGGCGGACTTGATCGGGCTGTCCGGCGCCGGACCGAGCTCGATCCTTCCGCGGAGCAACCCGGCAACCTCGGCTGCGCCCTTGGAAAGAAATCCAGTTGCCACTTGCAGAGGTAGCAGCACGATGACGGCCATCACATTGAAGAAGTCGTGCATGGTTGCTCCGGCGAAGGCCCTCCGAAACTCCTCGCTCTTCCGAACGTGTCCGAGTGAAACCAGCGTGTTGGTAACTGTCGTACCGATGTTGGCTCCCATCACCATCGGGACTGCCGTCTCTACTGAAATAGCTCCGGCTCCCACCAGTCCCACGATTGTGGCGGTCGTGACCGAGGAGGACTGCACTAGGACCGTGGCGAGTACACCTACGAACAGAGCGGCGAGCGGGTTGGAGGTGCCCTCAAAGAGTGCATCGGTAAACCCGGCCCCGAAGGCTTCGATGCCCTCTTCGAGTGCTTTGACTCCCGCGAGAAAGAAGTAGAGGAGTACAACGACGAGAACTACCCGGCCGAGCGTCTGACGTCGGGGACGACCGGGTGCGCTCGTATCCACGTCCGGCCTTCCTCCTGAGGCGGTCGGGAGCCGCGGGAGCATACCAGTGCGCCGCCACTCCCCCTGGAAGGGGGCTAGGTTCGGAGTCGTGGATGTTCGCGGGGCGGAGCCACAGGATCTCGAAGCGGTAGCCGACATTGCTGCCCGAGCCTGGTGGGACACCTACGCACCCTTGCTGAAGCCGGACACGATTAGGGCCGTCCTGGCTCACACCTACTCCGACCGGGCAATGCACCACCGATGGGAGGACCATCCGATGTTCCTGGTCGTCGATCCTGAGGATCCGATCGCGTTCGCCGAGGCCTTTATCGAGGACGAGCGGATCGTGCTGGGCGCTCTGTACGTCCGCTCGGGCGATCGAGGGCGGGGAGCTGGTTCGATGCTCCTCGAACAGGTGGCGCACATAGACCCCAGCCTTCCGGTGACCAGCGATGTGCTCCTGGGAGCTCGATCGGCGGAGGCCTTTTATGAGGCCCACGGGTTCGTTCCCGGTGAGACTGTTAAATCGTTTCTCTACGGCGAGCCGATCGTCGAACGGCGCTGGTGGAAGGAACCGGCCGCGGCCTGACGGCTAAATTCCCGCCGATGTTGCGTGACCTGCCCAAGGTTCTTCTTCATGACCATCTCGACGGGGGCCTTCGACCCGAGACCGTTCTCGACCTGGCTTCTGCGCAATCCTACGAGGGTCTGCCGGCGGTGACACCGCCGGAGCTTGCCGAGTGGTTCCTGCAGAGTCGGGCTGGATCTCTCGAGACCTACCTCGAGGCGTTTGTTCACACGACGGCGGTCATGCAGACCGAGTCGGCTCTTCGCCGGGTGGCCTATGAGGCCGTCCTCGATTACGCGGCGTCGGGCGTCGTCTACGCGGAACCGCGTTTTGCTCCTTCTCTGCACAGCAGCCGCGGTCTGACCGGACAGCAGATCGTCCTTGCGGTGCTAGACGGCCTCATGCAGGGTTCTGCCGAGACCGGGGTGGAGGTGCGATTGGTGCTGGCCGCGATGCGAGACCGCCCCAACTCGCTCCAGACGGCTGAGCTGGCCGTCGAGTTCCGTGACGACGGCGTCGTAGGTTTCGACCTGACTGGCCCGGAGCGCGGGTACCCCGCGTCGGATCATCGTGCCGCCTGCCAGACGGCAGCTCGCGGATCGCTGGGCCTGACAATCCACGCCGGCGAAGGAGACGGCATTGAGAGCATCGCCGGAGCTCTCGACAGCGGAGCGAATCGATTGGGCCATGGAGTGCGAGTTGTGGAGGATTGCGTCGTTGCAGAGAACTCGATCGGAATCTGCGGCCCGACCGCGAGCTTGGTACGGGCGGAGCAGATCGCCTTAGAGATCTGCTTGCTATCTGAGATTCACACCGGCACGGTGCCGACTGGCGATGACCACCCGGTGGGTCTCCTCCATCGATCTGGCTTCGTCGTGACGATCAACACTGACAATCGGCTCATGAGCGGAACGGACATGGTTACCGAGTTTGAGCTGCTGGCTTCTCACCAGGGCTTCAGTCGAGCAGATTTTCTCACCGTAACCGAGCACGCGGTCGCAGCCGCCTTCTGTGATGACGACACGAAGAAGCGGCTGCTTTCCGAGCGTATCTGGCCGGGGTACGAGCTTTAGGGCAACCGACTCTCCTCAGGAAACGCTCGCCTCATCGTCGGGAGTGACCTGCGGCGGGCCTGGGAGACGCGTGAGCGGAGGAAGTTCCTGGTCATCCTCGTCCTCATTGAGCCCGTATCGGTGTAGTAGGTGGAGGTAGTCACGTTGGTAGAACACCTTGCACCGGACGTCCGGATAAAGCTCCCGCAGCGTCCGAACCTTGCGGTTCTTCTTGGTCACGAGCTTCTGATTCATCGTCGTGATCTCGATATAGAG
>JBHICV010000091.1:0-9783 GCA_046759765.1 Acidimicrobiia bacterium | reverse complement strand
AAGCGTGGCTCGATTGACTGCGAAAGAACGCGCGGAGCTCCCGAACAGCGCCTTCGCCTACGTTGACTCGCGAGGCCGCCGACGTCTGCCCATCAATGACGAGTCGCATGTTCGCAACGCTCTCGCCAGGTTCGATCAGGTCAAGTTCGAGAGTGATGCCGCCAGGGAGAAAGCTCGCACTCGACTCCTCAAGGCGGCGAAGAAATACGGGATTGTTCCGGTTGGCTTTATCACCGGTCAGTTCGAAGCTGAGCGGAAACACGCCACTGCCGGACGTCTGGTAGTCGACCTCGACCGGGTCGGAGCGTCAGAGGACCTGGAGGATCATCTGCGCCGGGTTCTCTGGGACCCGACTCTCGTATTGCTGCACTGGTCGGAACAGGAGGGATCGTACGTTGACAACGCCGGCGCATCCGTTGCTCTGGCAAGCGCTGCGGAGGAAGCCGTGACCTACCTCGATCGAGACGGCAAGCCCATCGCCGCGCTCGTGCACACCTCCGATCTCCTCGACGACCCGGATCTCGCAGAAGCCGTCTTGGCTGCCGTTCGGTTCGTGATTGAGAAAGAGCACCTCGCAGACGGAGCCAAAGCTCGCACGACACCTGAGCTCCCCAGCGGGTTCGTTACTTTGGTCATGACCGACATCGAGGGTTCAACGGGGCTCCTGGCTCAGTTGGGGACCCAGTATGAGCAGCTGCTGACCGACGTACGCGAGAGGGTTCGCCAGGCGGTTGTGCGTCATGATGGACACGAGGTAGAAGCCAGAGCGGACGAGTTCTTCGCCGTGTTCAACGACGTCGTCTCGGCCCTCGAAGCAACTCTCGAATTTCAGCTGGCACTAGCGACCGACGCGTGGCCAGACGGGCAACAAGTCAGGGTACGAGCCGGGATACATAGTGGTACCACCACGCTCACCGACGAGGGCTACATCGGATTGGCTGTCCACACTGCGGCTCGACTGTGTTCCGCAGGGCACGGCGGGCAGATCCTGCTCACCGCCGCGACGATGACCGAGGCACTGGACTCGATTTCGCACGACGTGAAGTTCCGCAGCCTCGGACGCTATCGGCTGCGCGGACTACCTCAAGCCGAAGAGATCTACCAGGTCGAGGCGAAGGGCCTCCCCACCGCTTTTCCCCAGCTACGTATCGGAGTAGCAACGCCCTCCACCGAGCAGTAGCTCGAGTCGGATATGCATAGACGAGAGGGGCTGCTTTAGCGAAAGCGGCTTATCCGATGGCCTGGCGAAGCTCTCGTAGCTCGGTTCGCAGGTACGAGGCGTCCAACTGGTCAAAGAGCTGATCAGCACGATCGAAGTGTTTCTGGGCCTCGTCGCCTGTGAGGTAATGACCAAGAAGCGCATGTGCCTGAGCCTGGTAATAGGGCATTCGCAATTCCTCCGCCGATGCCAGTGCTTTGCGACCCAACCTGACGGCTTTCGTCGTGCGCCCGTCGATCCCGGCCATGCGGGCCCGGCAGAGCAAGGCCGCGGAACGCGCGAAGGGAAAAGTTCGGGCCAGTCCATTTAGTGCCTTGCAGGAGCGCTGCGTTCGCATACCAAGTTGCTCGACGTCCGCGGTGAACCGGCCACCGGTGGCGGCTTCCCACAGATCGGCCATCACTAAAGCCAACCCTGCGTAGCCGTCGAGGGCGTGGGGCGCCGCAACGATCTGCGAGGCAGGAATCACCTCTACGCCTTCGGCAGCGGAACGTATGGCCTGCTCGACGTTGCCCTCCCACCAGTGTGACTGGGCAAGCACGGCGTGCCGAAGAAGATTGCCCGGTCTTTCCCCGACCGCCGCCGCCAGTTCGGCCGAGGCTTCCAATTCGGAAATAGCGACCACGCCTCCCCCTTGCAGAGCCACGATGGACATCCCCCAGCACCGGCTCCATAGCAGCGGCAGCAGGTCCTTGGCCTTCTCGGCCTCGCGACCAATGTCCTCGTACAGGCCGCGTGCCTCATCGAGGTCGCCCTGTAGTAGATGGTGGTAGGCGAGGTTGGCTACAGCCAACCGACGGCCTCTCCTGTCACCTAGCGTGTCGTATCGGTCAATTGCCTCATTGGCGAGCGAGATGGCTTGTTCCCAATCTCCGGTGGGACCAAGAAACCCACCCCGGTTGAACATGACCTCGGCCAATGCCTCATCGCTTCCCGCCGCCTCCGCGGCCGCGACTGCTCGAGCGTGGTACCGCTCTGAACTCTTGGCCATCTTCGACACGCCCGCCACGTACATCAGAAAGCTGTAGCTGCGGGCGAGTATCGGACTGGGACCGACTCGCTCGGCCAGGTTGAGTGCGCGCAGGCCCACGTAGAACAACCGGAGAGCATCCAGATCGGAGAAGGCAGTCGATCCAAAGCCGTAATACATCTGGGCGGCCTCGAGGAGGCGCTCTTCCTCGGCTGGTCGGTCACGAACAAGGAACGGCCGTAGCCAGACGCGGTGCATCAGCTGAATGAGGACTTGGGCGATGATCCCCAATACGAACCCGGCTCTCGACGCCGGCGCCGGACAGCCGACCTGCTGGGCCGCTTCACGCAATGAGACATCCATGGCGGGCAGATCACCTAGCCCCTGGTAGGTCATGCTTCTCTTGCGATTGAGCCGCGCCGCGCTCAACCCGGTCTCGCGGCCCCGCAGCGCGAGTGCCTCATCGAAGTATCCGAGGGCCTCCTCGAACGCGCCGCCTCGCAATGCTTGGTCACCTGCTCGTTCGAGGGCGTCCATGGCCTCGGCGGGTCTGTCGGCCTTCGTCCAGTGATGGGCCAGGCGGGCATCGGAGCGCGCATCCTCAGGACCAGCGGCGATGGTTTGGGCGGCCGCTTCGTGAAGCGATCGCCGTTGTCGATGGGGCAGTTGGTCGTAGGCGACCTCAGTAAATATCCCATTGCGAAAAAACCACATGCCACTTTCGTCTCTGAACGCCAAGTGAGCCTCCTCTATCTTCTTGAGGTGCTGCTCGATTTCTTCCGGGCGGAGCGAGAGCGGGTGGATCGACGCGAGCTCGCGGGTGTCGAAGCTTCGGCCCAGGACACTGGCCACCTTTATCGTCAGCTGCGCATTCACGTCGAGACGGTCGATCCGGCTCTCGACCGAGGCGCGTACGGTGTCCGACAGCTGTAGTTCAGCCAAGGCCTGCTGTTCGAACTCGAGCTCCCGTTGCGGACCGCTGACCCGCAAAGCTCCGCCCTCCCGCAGAGCCGCCACCAGCTCCTCTAGAAACAGAGGATGACCTTCGGCCCGACCAAGGATCGCTTTGGCGACCTCACTAGGAATGAAGTCCACGTCGAGCCGCTCCGAGACGAGAGCCTGAGCCTCCGCCGGCGACAAGGGGCCCAACTGGAGCCGGGTCGTGTTGGCGAGCAGGCCGGCGGCTCGCTCGCTCAGCACTACGTTCGCCCGCACCGCCAGTACCAGCAGCAGAGAGGCAGACGAATCGACGAGATCTTCAGCCAGGGCCCAGGAGGCTGAGTCCATTTGGTCGGCGTCGTCGATGACGATGAGTGTCGGAGTCGGACCGGAGACGCCCGCAAACAGCTCCAGCAGCAACTCGGCTGTGCTCGACGGTGCACCCGCGGCGGTCGTGAGGGCGGTGGAGTCTGCGAGCCGGTCGGCTCCCTCGAACCCGGGGAACACCGGTGAAAGTAGGGCTGCCGTGGCGTCGCCGACGGGACCGAGCACCTTCTCGACCGCGGCTCGCACTTCTTCCGGCCGGGCCTCAATTTTCAGGTCAAGAAGTTGGCTAAAGACGCTGCGCCAGGCGTAGTACGCCGTGTTTCTTTCGAGCGGGCGACCCCTGCTCGTCAGGCGCCTGACCGGGTGGCGGGTGGACCGCTCGATCAGCTCACTGATCAGGCGGGACTTGCCCATGCCCGCCTCACCCTCGATCACGAGAGCTCGTCCCGGCTCCGCGTCCTGGAGGGTCCGCAATTCGTCGTCGATTACTTCGAGCTCACGGACACGGCCCACGATGCTCGGATGTCCGGCTCGCTGCTCGGCCTTTTCCCCAATGGGGCTGTATCGAAACACTGCGCCGGCGACGTCCTTGAGCCTGATCGGGTCCAGTTCCTCAAATCGGGCCGTGCGCCGGGCTGCAGCCGCGGTGGCCGCTTCGCAAAGGATCTGTCCGGGTCTCGCCGCGTCGGCTAGCCGGGCAGCCAGGTTGGGGATGCTTCCAATCACGGTGAGCTCGCGGCGATTCACAGATCCGATCGTTGTGGAGAGGAGCCGGCCGGTAGCGATGCCGATCTTGACCTGCGAGTCTTGCTGGTCGATCAGGGCTCGCACCCGAACGGCCGCTCGGACCGCCCGGCTGGCGTCGTCCTCATGGGTGTGGAAGGAGAGTCCCCAGGACGAAACGGCGGTGGCTCCGGTGCCGTCGAGTCGGAACTTGAGCAGGTCGCCATCGTGTTCAGCCACGACGCTTTGTATGGCATGTACCGCCGCCTGCAGCTTGTCGACTCCGGCCTCCACGTTTAGACCAGGGATCGTGACAAACATCACGGAGCCGTTGCGCAGTTCACCCATCCAGTCGCGTTGCCCGGCCGCCAGGCTTGCTCTCACCATCTTGGGCACGAAAACGGTCAGACCTTCCTCGGACCAAACGCCTGCGGGTAAGGACGCAGAGACCGGCTCGGGAGGGTCCACGGACTCCGCCCGCAACGAGCCTTCTGCGGTGGCGATGCCCGAAGCCATGTTTCCGATGAGGTTCCGCGTGGGCGGGGAGAGGATTACCTCTCCCGGACGTGCCTCGTCTTCCGCCTTCAATGCCTGGGAGAGCGGCTCCCCTCCAAGAAATGTGAACCATCGCTCTGTTGCACCACCCACAATGGGCATCCGAACCTCGCCGGCCCCGACAGCCAGGCGGAGGCGCAACGGAAATCCTTCGATGATCTCCATACCGTGGAATTGGTCCCGGGCGAGCACCGCGCATGCCACCGCCCGATGCGCTGCGGTAGGCGCCTCCTCACCAATCGACGGCCACCAGGCCAAGACGGCGTCGCCCTCGAATTGGACCACCTCTCCGCCGTGATCCCGGATGAGATCGACGAGGCCGCCCAGGCTCTCGTTGAGCGCCGTCGTGATTCGTTCCGGACCGTCTGGAAACCGGCGTATGAGTTCATCGGTCAACGCCGTGAACCCGGCCAAGTCGGCGATCAGCACCGCTCCCGGCCCGGCGACCATGTCACCGGTCATAGGAGGGGCATCTCGCTCCCCGAGATATCGAAGAACGTGGGGAGGCACAAACGCGGCTAACCCCTCGGCCCCTGGCGGTCGCGGAGCA
Organism: Acidimicrobiia bacterium; assembly: GCA_046759765.1. Classification (GTDB taxonomy): domain Bacteria; phylum Actinomycetota; class Acidimicrobiia; order Spongiisociales; family CAZKJJ01; genus JBHICV01. The sequence continues at coordinate 4,500 of JBHICV010000091.1, read as the reverse complement.
CGGTCACTCATGAGAAGCCCTGCTACGAACTAGAGATCATTCTCACATAGAGGGACGGATCTCCGCCCCGCCGGCTCATCTGGGTTCTGAAGCTAAGTCAATCTGGACTGACGCCGAGCTGCTGCATGAGGCCGGCCTGGTCAAAGACTTCCCAATGCTCGACCGACTTTCCACCCTCGAAACGGTCCATGGCGATTCCGAAGGTATTGACGCGCTTGTTGGTGGGCGGGATGCCCAGCAGTTCGCCCGTATGTGTTGCTTCTGATACCCATCTATACGCGACTGTGTCCCCCTCGGCGACGATGTCCGCAACGGAGACGTCTGCGTCTGGAAAAGCGTTCAGGAACATCGACGCGTACTGCTTGACAGAGTCGATTCCCGTGGGCATGTCAGGTGGCAGGGCATGGTGGACGATCCCCTCGGAGAAGAAATCGTCAAATGCGCTTAGCTTCGCGTTCCCCCACCCCTCTTCGATGAACTGCTCGACGGCTTCCTTGTTGGTTTGCGCAGACACGTTTACTCCTTCCGCCCGCGTCGCACGTGAAACCTAATCTGGTCGCCTTTGCCGTCGCGACCCCCACCACGTTGGCGACGGCGTCCGCCTGCCGTCGACTATCTGTCGAGCCCTCCCGCCGCGACCTCGATCGGCGGTCGCTGCTTGCGGTAGGAATTCTTGGTGATGATCTCCCCTTCGCGAACCTCAAGAAGTCACACCCATTGACTTCCACACGGCACTGTCCCCTAACTCGGCTGGCCGCTCTCAGTCGAAAGCGGTTTTATGCAGTGGGCACTGCCATCTCAGAGCCCCTAACCAGTTGCTGTTTAGAGAGCCAACCTGTTAGCGAATGACGGTTGTGGCCTGCTCACGGGTGTTCAGCCAAGAAGTCGCGGGTCGATCGGTGGCTTTGGACGTGCCTCGGATTCGGCAGGTCGCGATACCTGTCTATGACGGGTCGCTGACGTAGGCTCTCCTGGTGGCGCGGGGGAGACGGCGGTTCTGGTCGCTAACCATCCGAGCGGCCATTGCTCTCCTGGTTGCCGGCCAGTTTTTCGTGGGTGGCATCGGCGCGGTCGAAGCGGTTGAGGTTCCACCGACGATGGCTGACCGTCGTCCGGTTGGGGCCGGTCCGGTCGAACCAGGTTTTGCGATCGACTTTCTGGGTGTGGTCTGGGATGGCCCTGCCGGGGCCGGGGTCGAGACACATGAGGGTGGAGAGCCCCACGGCGCGGTCCGCTTCCGGCACTCTGGTGTCTGGGGAGCATGGATCCCATTGGAGGAGGACGGGGCTCAGGAGCCAGGTTCGTGGGGAAGCGGGTTGGTGTGGGCCGACGGCGCGGAGGCGTATCAGGTCCGGGGCATCCCCAGCTATGCGAGCCAGCCCCGCGTCGTGGCGCTGAGTACGACTGCTGGAACCCCGACGACTGTCGGCGGGCGCGCGGCGGGTTCGGTTGATGCTTTGGCCAACTGCCTGTCGCGGTCGGAGTGGGGTGCAGACGAGTCGATTCGCTTTGATGGAGATGTTGAGATTTGGCCACCGGAGTTTGCCCCGGTTCAGACCGTCACGGTCCACCACACAGTCACCGCGAACGTTGATCTCGATCCTGCCGCCACTGTCCGTGCGATTTACGAGTTCCACACCGTAGATCGAGGTTGGGGCGACATCGGATATCACATGCTGATCGACGAGCAAGGACGCGTCTATGAGGGGCGCTGGTCAGGCGAAGCCAGCCAGGACTGCTCCTCGGGAGGTGACGGCACCGACTTCGGTCACCGAGTCGATGACCAGCTGGTGATCGCCGCCCACACCGGCGGATTCAACACCGGGAACATCGGCGTGGCTTTGCTCGGTGAGTTCACTGCCGCGGCACCAAAGACAACCGCAGTCGACCAGCTTGAACTCACGCTCGCGGACTTGCTGGCACGGCACGGGCTGGATCCGCTGGGCACAGTCGATTACTTCAACCCCGTGAACGACAACGAGGCAACGGTCAACACGATCTCAGGACACCGTGACTGGAAAGCCACCGAGTGCCCGGGTGAGCGACTTTACAGTCAGCTTCCGGACATCCGCACGAACGTCGCCACGCTGATGCAGCCGCCGGACAGCCCGCCGTCCGTGACCATCACAAGCCCGGTGAATGGAGCCACGGTCTCGGGCACGATCGAGGTTGCCGCTGACGCCAACGACGATGACGGGGTTACACAAGTCGAGTTCTTCGTTGACGGTGTCAGCATCGGAACAGACACGGCTGCTCCCTACGCCGTCTCCTGGAAAACCACCACCGCGGCGGAACGCGGACGGACGGTGACGGCCACTGCTACGGACACCGCCGAGCAGGGGAAAACCGACCGCGTCGACGTCATTGTGGACAACAGACTGGGGGCCCTGGTCCAGGAGTTCACGTCCCCCACCACAGGCTCGTGGCAGTCGGTTGGTGATTTCGATGGTGACGGCCGAGACGACGTTGTGGGATACGAGCCCGCCAACGGCCGCTGGTCGGTGAAGCGTTCCACCGGCGACGCGTTTGTGCACGATACGTGGGCCACCTTCGGCGTTAGAAGCGGATGGGGTCGTCATGTCGTCGGTGACTTCAGCGGCGACGGCCCTGACGATGTGGCCAGCTTTCACCCGTCCAATGGCACCTGGTGGGTCAACCGCTCGGCGGACGACAGGTTCGTGACGGAGTTGTGGGCCGACTTTTCGACTGCCGGTGGTTGGGAGGCCCGGATGGTGGGTGACTTCAACGGCGACGGCCGAGACGACCTCGCCCAGTTCCACCCCAGCAATGGGACCTGGTGGATATCTCGCTCCACCGGATCAGGATTCATCACCAGCCTCTGGGCCGACTTCTCTACTCCTTCGGGATGGGTGGCTCGGATGGTGGGTGACTTCAACGCCGACGGCCGCGACGATATCGCCCAGTTCCATCCGTCCAACGGCAGCTGGTGGATCTCCCGCTCGACGGGATCTGCCTTTGCTACGGAGTTGTGGGCTGACTTCTCCACTCCTTCGGGTTGGGGTCCCCAGCTGGTTGGTGACTTCAATGGCGATGGTCGGAACGACATCGCCCAGTACCACTCCAGCAATGGGACTTGGTGGGTCAGCCGCTCCACTGGTACCGGCTTTGTCACCACTCTGTGGGCCGACTTCTCGACTGCCCGTGGCTGGGAGGCTCGGATGGTGGGCGACTTCAACGGCGACGGCAGAGACGACCTCGCCCAGTTCCACCCCAGCAACGGGACCTGGTGGATATCCCGCTCCGCCGCCAGTTTCGTGACTTCAATCTGGGCTGACTTCCCCACCGCTGCCGGGTGGGAAGCCCGAATGTCCGGGGACTTCAGCGGGAACGGAAAGGACGACATCGTCCAGCTTCATCCCTCGAATGACACGTGGTGGGTGTCTGAATCCAACGGGTCGTTCTTCTCCACGGGTATATGGCTGGACTGAGCCATACGTCCTCACTTTTCGGCACCGGTTCGTGGATGCTCGGTCTCGAGATACCCACAGGTAGATAGACCTTCTTGTTCGACGTGCTCTGCTCCGCCGGATGCGAGCCGGTGGCCGTCAATCGGTAATGGGTGACTCCTCTTGGCCCGTAGTCGTTGCTGTCAAGGTGGACGAGTCAGTAGTTCAGCAGCGTCTCGACAATCGTTTCGACCCGATGACTGACATCGGATTCGATAGCGCCGAGACGGTGGATGAGGCGGTTTCGGTTGATGGAGCGGATCAGCTCACATTGGATGTAGCTGGTGTTTTCGAGTCCCGTGGCAGGGGTGGCTTCGACCTCGACGTGGAGTGACAGAGCACGATGCGATGTGGTCAGCGGCGTGACGATGACGAAAGGGAAGCCAGGTCCGAACGTGTCGGGCGGTCCGATAACCAGCGCCGGCCGATGCGATGCCGGCTCTCCCGGATATGGCCGGCCGAAATCGACCAGCCACAGATCATCAACCGATGCCATCGGCCACCGAAGTCGATTCCGCCTCGGCCAAGTAGGCCTGCCAGGCTTCCGGGTCTGCGCGGAGTTCGTCGAGTTCAGCGGCTACTTGGTGGGCAAACCGCTGGCGGCGCAAGGCCTCGGCGGCTTCCCGAACCGTTTCAATGAGAGAAGCTCCTGTCGCTTTGCTGAGCTCGAGGAGGCGGGCATGCGTGTCGGTGTCGACACGGATAGTTGTCGTGGCCATGGTCGTTAGTCTACAGAATATATGCGGAAACGTCTACACGGTTGGAGCGATACCGCGTTCGATTGTTGGTGATATGAACCAATCAGCAAAGCCTGACTCGCCACTTCGCGTAAGCAGCTGCCTGGCTGCTGGTCGGCGAAGCTGGGCCCAGATGTAGCTGGGCGGAGAAAGGATTCAGCGAGCTTCAGCGCGCGCTCGATCGGATGGCTATGTTTGGACGGCGGGGAAAGCCTTAGGACACGGACGTGGCGGCGCTTTCGGCAGCGTCCCGCTGAGAGGTGGAAATGTGAGGTGACTCTCAGCGACTTGCCTTC
>JBHICV010000090.1:0-9857 GCA_046759765.1 Acidimicrobiia bacterium | reverse complement strand
CCCGCGAGATCGACGTAGTTCTCCACGTACTCGAGTAGGTCATCCACATCGTCCCGGAACGTCGACAGAGCCTCGCCAGGTGACGACGGAAGCACTCGCGATCCAGGCGCCTCGAGGAGCCAGCCCAGCAGGTTTCGTCGGAGCTGCAGGGCCTGATCGAAGAAATAGTTGATCCACGCGATGTCACCGGCATAAATGAACGCGTTTCTCCCGATCGCCACGGCCGCGAAAACGGCTACCGGTGTCCAAGGGCTGTCGGCGGCCGGTGTCTCTCCTGCCAGCGTGTTGAAGACAAGCCCAATCAGGAGGCCGAGAGCGATTGGAGACAGGTGGACGATGGCCCAGAGGACGGCACTAACCACAAAGAGAACCGGCCGGTACTTCATCATCTCCCACGCCAGCCGCACCGTTGAGATCCCTGACGGCCGGCTCATGTCGTGGTCCCCAGCAATTCGGAGGCAGCTCCGGCCGCCAGCAGGCGGGCGTAGTGACTGTTCGGATCCGAGGCCATATCCGCGCGACGACCGTGCTCCACCACGTGGCCGGCATCGACCACCATGATCTCGTCGGCCAGGCGCACTGTCTCGAGCCGATGCGCGACGATGACCACCGTCCTTCCGGCGAAGAGCCGCTCGGTAGCCGCGGCCAATAGAGCCTCGGTGGCGGGGTCGAGCCGTGACGATGGCTCGTCAAGGATGACCAGGCCCGGATCCTGAAGAAAGACTCGGGCAAAGGCCAGCAGCTGCGCTTCGCCGGCCGACAGTCCCTCGCCTCCCGAGCCGAGCCTTGTGTTCAGGCCAACCGTCCGTACCCAGCCGCCGAGGCCGGCCCGATCCAGCACGCTCAGAAGCTGTGAGTCCGCAGCGGCCGGGTCGAAGAAGGTCAGGTTGTCACGGACAGTGGCGCCAAAGAGCTGGACATCCTGCGTGACGACACCCACGGCCCTGCGCAGAGAGTCCGGATCGGACTGCCGGAGGTCAACGCCACCGACGCGAACCTTGCCTGCGGTCGGGTCATAGAGCCGGGCGATCAGCCTCGTGATGGTCGTCTTGCCTCCGCCAGTGCGGCCAAGCAGCCCGAGCACGGTGGAGGCTTCCAAACGAAACGACACGTCGGTCAAAACCGGCTGCTCCTCGTATGCGAACGACACGCTCTCGAACCGGACCGGAAGTGGACCCGACGGAAGCACCCGGTCTCCGCGCTCGTCGAGGCGGCTGCTGAGGCCTCGCAGCCTGTCGATTCTGATGATGCCGCCGGCAGCCTTCTGCAGCTCCTGGAACTCCTGCGCGACCTGCTAAATAGGTGTTCGGATCAAGGCGACGTACTGAACGATCAGGTAGGCGGTCCCGATCGTTATCTCCCCTTGGTTGACGAGCCAGACGCCTACCGCCAGCGCCAGCGCGTCACCGGCCCAGAACACGGTGTTCGCCGCCACCCAGAAGACCGTTCGCTTTCTCCAGGCGGCGACCGTCCGGTAGTAGTAGTCGCGCATCACCCCGGCGAACCGGCGCATGGTGAATCCGCCCGCACCGTTCGCTCGGATGTCGTCCAAACCAGCCAGCCGCTCTTCGATGAATCCGTACAGGCGGGCCGAGCTCTCGCGCTCCACTTCCGAGGCGTCGACAGCCAAGCGCCGCATTCGGACGATGACACTGAGAGATACGACGATGTACAGCGCCATGATCACGCCAATGCGCCAGTCCTGGAACCAAGAGACGACGAGGACGCCGATCAGGAGGAGGCCACTGCCGAGGAGACGGACGAGGAATCGGGAAAGAAAGTTGGAGACCGCGGTCACGTCGCCGTCAACCCGTTCGATCATCTCTCCCGGGGTGGTGTCGGCGTGGAATCCCATGTCCAAGCCGACCAGATGGCCGGCCAGGTCTTCCCGCAGCCTGTTGGTGGCAGCCCAGCCGACATCGGCGCCCATGTAGGTGGCGACCGCCGCGAGTAGTTGGTTCACCACCCCGGCCACCAAGTACAGGATGCCCGCCACCATGAGGCTCGAAACGGCTATTCCCGCCAGCGCTGAGTCTATGAATCGCTGCAGGATGAGAGGCAACACGAGCTGCAGCCCGATCGATCCCAACAGCGCCGCTCCGAGCAGCGCCACCTGGCTCCGAAGAGGTCGGAGATAGGTGACGAGCGTGGCTCGATAGCTAGGTGCGGGCGCGGTCATAGGAACCAGGTCTCGGGACGGGGCAGAACGCTACCCGCACAGTCGGCCAAAGATGGACGAATTAGCCCGACCCCCTCCGGCCCTTCGGGCCACCTCCCCCTTGACCCCCTCCCGCTGAGCGGGAGGGGGAAGCGGGGCGCAGCGCCGCAGGGGGAGGGAGACAAACTTCGGCAAGCGGAGCGAGTCCGGAGCCAGGCCAGCGAAAACCCGCTACGGTGCCCGGATGGCAAACGCATACTTCACCAGCGACGTTTTCGAATTCCTCGAGGACCTAACGAACAACAACGACCGCGACTGGTTCAACGCGAACAAGGATCGGTTCATCGAGAAGGTGCGGGAGCCGTCCCTCGACTTCATAACGGACTACGCACGACCGCTGAAAGCAATCTCACCCCATTTCGTGGCGGACTCGAGAACTGTCGGCGGTTCGCTGTTCCGGATCCAGCGGGACACGAGGTTCTCCAAGGACAAGACCCCCTACAAGACCCACGTGGGGATCCACTTTCGACACTTTGCCACCCGCGAGGACGTCCACGCCCCTGGCTACTACCTACACATCGAGCCCGGAGAGTCGTTTGCCGGCCTGGGTCTCTGGCGGCCCGCCACCGCCGACGCCTATGCCATTCGGCACAAGATCGCCGACGAGTCGACGCGCTGGAAACGGGCGGTCGGGAGCAAGCGGTTCACGGACATCTACACCCTCGAAGGCGACTCCTTGGTCCGTCCTCCGAAGAGCTTCGACCCCGAGGATCCACTGATAGAGGACCTGAAGCGGAAAGACTTTCTGGGGACAGCCCGTTTCAAGGAATCGGAGATCACCGCCGACGACTTCATGGATACTTACACCCAGATAAGCAAGGCGGGGACTCCCTTCATGCGGTTCCTGTGCGAGGCGGTGCGGGTGCCTTTCTAGCCCGCCAGAGGTTTCACTGGCTGCGCGAGCTACTGAGCGGTACGAGGTGGGCCCGCGCTTCGGTCGGCGCATCGCCGATCACGGAGAGGGCGGACGAGAGGTCGAGTGCCTCGGTGACCGAACCGTCCAGACCGAATATCAGAAACCGACCGAAGGATCGCATGAACCAGCGGTCGTGAGTGACGGCGACGACGGTGCCCCGAAATCCCAGGAGCGCTTCTTCCAATGCCTCCGCCGAGATGAGATCCAGGTTGTCGGTCGGTTCATCGAGAAGAAGCAGGTTGGCTCCCTGCGCTTCCAACGTGAGAATCTGGAGGCGGGCCTGCTGTCCCCCTGACAGCTGCGCAAAGTCGAGGTCCCAGACGTCGGCCAGCCCATAGCGAGCGAGAGACCGCATGATCGCCTCGCGCCCCGAAAGGTGGTCCGAAAGGACTTCGGACGGCGTTCGTCCGTGAAGGTCGCCCCGGTCGTTGGTCTGGCTGAACGCTCCCGGCTCGACCCGTGCTCCTGTGCGAAGCTCGCCCTCGTGGGCGACGTTGTCCCCGGCGAGCAGCTTCAGGAAGTGAGTCTTTCCTGACCCGTTGGCTCCCAAGACAACCAACCTGTCGCCGTAACGAACCTCGACGGAAAAGGGATCTGTCAGACCCGAGAGCTCGAGATGGGTGCTGCGCAGAACCACTCTCCCCGAATCCCCACCCGAGAGATTCATGCTCACCCTCTGGTCCGGAGGCGGGGCCGGCGGAGGCCCGGCCGCGACGAACTTCTCCCATCGTGTCTCGGCCGCTTTTGCCCTTGGTGCGTTCCCGTCGTTGACCGAGGCCCTCTGCTTCATGATCTTGAAGTGCCAGTAGAGTCGCCGCTCTTCGTGCTTCCAGCGCTGTAGCGCATCACCGAGACGTCGGTTGCGGGCGTCGCGAGCTTCGTGGTACGTGGCGAAGGAAGCTCCGTGCACCCATGCTCCCGACCCTTCGAGGGTCACGACTTTGTCGACCGCTCTGGTCAGTAGCTCGCGGTCGTGGCTGATCATCAGGATTGTCTTCCGTGACCCGATCAGTTGGCGTTCCAGCCACCGTTTGGCGGGGATGTCGAGGAAGTTATCTGGCTCGTCCAACACGAGGGCCTCGACATCCGAGGAGAGAAGGAACTCCAAGGCCAGGCGCTTGCGTTCGCCGCCCGAAAGCTCGCGAACGGGTCGAAGGGCGGCGTCGGAGAGGTGCTGCCGTAGCACGACGGTCGTGCAGGCGTCCCAATGGCTCTCTACTTCGAATCCTCCTGCTCCCTCCCATTCCGATATAGCCGCTGCGAGCTCCATGCCGGAAGCGGTGGTGGCATCGGTCTGGTTAGCCCTTTCGGCTGACCAAAGGGTCTCGGCTGCTATGCGAATGCGGGGCGAAGAAAGCGCGGCCATAAACTCTCGGACTGTGATCGGGTCGTCCTGTTGACCGATCGACTGGGGCATGTGCAGCACGGTTCCATCGATCTGCACGGTGCCCTCTTCAGCTTGTAGCTGTCCTGCCAGTATCCGGAGCAGCGTTGACTTTCCCACCGCGTTGTCACCGATGAGCGCAGCACGCTCACCCTCGGCAACTTTGAAGGAGACCTCGAAGAACAGGGTCTCCGCGCCGGGATAGCCGAATTCCAGGTCGGTTACGGAGATGGCCACAGCCACTAGAGCCTAAGGCCGGGAACAAACAACGAACTGTGAATTAGACAGTTCTGGGACGCGCTTCGTGTCGGGGACGGCTGATACCGTTACCGGGCGCGATGACAGCTCACGCAATGCGCTCAGGGCACAGACGGCTCAGACGGGATTCCGGCCGCATTGGTCGCCTCGGGGCTTCGATCATCACCTACACGGTGGGCTTCCCGGCCGTAGCAGTACGGATGGTTTTGCTCGCGCTTCGGGCGGCGGCCCGTGGGTTTCTCGGAGCACTGATCGTTTTCTTTGTCGCGGGAACCGTCGGGATGGTCGTCGCCTGGGTCGGCAGCCTGATCGGTGGCTTGGCGGGCGCCATCATCGACCTTCCGCTTCCTAGTCAGTGGGAGTTGGGCGATGCATGGGTTGCCCTTGGAATGGCCGTCATGATCAGTTACGTGCTCGGCGCCTTGTCGTACGACCTCATCCGCAGGCGCCGCTCCGGAATCGAGCTGGGGGTTGCTCGCCGGCTCCGTAGCGGATGGGCAGTCATCCGATTGGCGGCCGCGCAGATATCCATCGATAGCTCGGCCGCGGCGGCTATCAACGAGGCCCTGCTAAGCGTCAGAGAGCGAGACCTGATCCGAGTCGAAGGCCGACGACCCACGTCGTCCTGGTCACTTCCCCTCGCCTCAGGCGTTGTTCGACCCGCCTACGCATGGCCGGCCGCAGTGTTGCTCGGATCAACCCCACGAAATCGCAGGAGGTTGGAGGAGCCGGAACTGACCATCACGCCCTTCGTGGGATGGCGTCGGTGGTCCGTCGTGCCGGGGTCGGTCATCAAGCTCGAAGGTACGGATCCGATCCTCAGCGGCGTGGTCGTCCCGGCCGTCTGGCAGCAGTCGGACATGGAGGCCACCTGTTCGCCCTATCAGCGCTGGCCCAACTGGGGACCACTTCCTACCCCGCATCCCGCTCCGCACCTCGACTGCCGTTGTGGCATATATGCGATGAAGGATCCGGAGGGGACCGCGTGGACAGACGTCGGGGTTTGGGCGGAGGGTCCGGTGCGTCTCTGGGGCCGGGTCCTCGAAGGGACCAAGGGCTACCGAGCCGAACGGGCGAGGATCATTGGGCCGCTGCTGGTTCGCCTAGGGTGCCGCTGGCCGTGCACGCCGGAGACATGGCTGGCGCATGCATGTTCTGAGCCGACGGCGCTGGTGGTCATTGATTCCGACGAGTACGTGCCGCTGTGCCGCCAGCACGCGGAGGTCATCCCCGCCTCCAAGGTGCCCGCTGATGACTTCATGGAACTGGTCACGACCGGGCTGCATGCCCGCTACGGAGTTGAGATCTTGGATAGGAGGCAGTCATGGACATAGGTGAGATCGAGCGCGTCTGGGAGGTTGAGCCCGTCGAGGAGCCGGTCTGGGAGGAGCCAATCGAGGAGCCGGTCGAGGAGGAGCCCGTACCGGAGAAACAAGTCCTCGCCGAGGCCGAATCGGCCTAGCTCAGACGATCGGTTGCGGCTGCGCGCTCTCGCCTGCCGCGTCTGATGGCATAGACCCCGATCAGAAACGGGAGCAGGGTCATCACAACCCCGCCCAACATCAGCTCGAGGACGTCCGAGGGCTGGTCGAAGATCGCGGTGATGATCGATATCCAGCCGAAGATCACCCATCCGAGGGTGATGAAGGCGATGAACTTCCACCAGCCTGTTCGGACCGGACTGGCACTCTGGTCCCTGCTGGGGGCCGGGCCAGGGTGAGACTCGGGCTGGGGCGTGATTGACGTCGGCCGGGCGCTAGCAGACATCGGCTCGGGGTTGGTGGCCACCGCCTGCCTGGCGCTCGTCCGTCGAGGCCGCGAGGCGATCGGCTCTGGCTCCTGCGCCTGCGAAGTCTCCGGGGATGACTCCGCTGGTGGCGCGGGCTCGCGCTTCGTCGGAGGGCGCAGCAGCGACTCCTTGGCCTCCCGGATCAACTCTTCGCTGCTCTTCTGGCGGTCGGACACCTCCATCCGAGGCTACCCCGAGACGGGATTAGCTCCTCGCTTTGGTGTCGCCGGGATAGCTTCTTTGGTTCTGTCGTAGGCTCCCTGTCAATGTCGATCGCCAAACGGCTCCAACCCTTCGGGGTCACGATCTTCACCGAGATCACGGAGCTCGCCAACGCACATGACGCCATCAACCTGGGTCAGGGCTTTCCCAACTGGGACGGGCCCGACTTCATCAAAGAAGCGGCTGCTCAGTCGATGACCGGCGGACATGACCAGTACCCGGCCAGCTCGGGCGTGCCCGATCTTCGGGCGGCAATAGCCCGTCGTTACGGACCGCTTCTGGGGCGGGACATAGACCCAGGCGCCGAAGTCACGGTGACGACAGGCTGCACCGAGGCGCTGGCCGCTTCCTTCCTCGGGCTCGTCGACGCGGGCGACGAGGTCGTGATCATCGAGCCCTTCTACGACACGTATCCGGTGAACGTCGCACTGGCCGGGGCCGTGCCGCGGTTTGTCACGCTGCGGCCGCCGGACTTTCGACTAAACACCGACGACTTGGAGGCGGCCTTCTCCCCACAGACCAAGGCAGTGCTGGTCAACACGCCCCACAACCCGACCGGAAAGGTCTTCAGCGCCGAGGAGCTGGAAACCGTAGCCGCCCTCTGCAACGCCTACGACGCCCTCGCCATTTCTGACGAGGTGTATGAGTGGATGACCTATGAGCCGGACCACCTACGCTTGGCGACGTTCGACGGGATGGGGGAGCGGACGATCACTCTCTCGTCGCTCGGGAAGACCTACTCGCTGACCGGGTGGAAGGTTGGCTGGGCCATCGCTCCTCCCGACCTGACGCGGGGAGTTCGGTCGGCACACCAGTTCCTGACCTTCACCACTCCCACCCCCGTTCAGCACGGCGCCGTCGCCGCCCTGCAGGCCGATGAGTCGTTCTACGAGGAGTTGCGTGCCTCGTACCGAGCTAGGCGTGACCTCCTAGTCGAGGGATTGGCCGATGTCGGCCTCAATCCCTTCCGACCCGAAGGCACCTACTTCGCGATGGCGGACCACACCGGGTTCGGGTTCGAGGATGATCGAGCGTTTTGCCGCCATCTCATAACCGAGTGTGGGGTGGCGGCGATCCCCCCGAGCGTCTTCTATCACGCTCCATCCGACGGGGCTTCCCTGGTTCGTTTCTCGTTCTCAAAGGATCTGGCCACGCTGCGGGAGGCGATCGAGCGGCTCCATCGGCTCTGAGCGCGCCATCCTGCGACACTGAGGGGATGTTGGTTCGCGCGCTGGCTGACGAGTATGAGCTACCCCCTTATGAGGTGGAGCGGCTGTTGATGGTCGTTACCGGCGCAGCCCGAGCGGATCTCGTCACCGGCCTTGCTCTAGGCGACGATCAGAAGCAGCAGTTCGCCGGGCTGACCGCTCGCCGTAAGGCAGGTGAACCTCTCCAATACCTCGAAGGGACCGTGCCGTTTGGGCCGATCGAAGTGGCAATCGACAGTCGGGTCCTGGTTCCTCGACCGGAAACCGAGTACTTGTTCGAGCTGCTCTTGGAGAAAGTCGAGAACCCTCGCGTCGTCGTCGACCTGTGTACCGGTTCGGGCAACCTGGCGCTCGCGCTCAAGCACAGCTTTCCCTCTGCTCGGGTGCTGGCCACCGACCGGTCCCGAGGGGCGTTGGCAGTCGCCAAGATGAACGCCTCGCGTCTCGGCCTCGGTGTCGAGTTGTTAGAAGGGGATCTCTTCGCGCCCCTGCCGCCTGAGCTCCGTGGGAGAGTCGACTTGATCGTCGCCAACCCGCCCTATGTCGCCGAGGCCGATTTCGCCGAGCTGCCAATCGAGGTCCGCTCGTACGAGCCCAGGGATGCCCTGGTAGCCGGCCCACGCGGCGACGAGGTCATTGCGCGCATCGCCTCAGAGGTCGCTGAGTGGTTGGGGTCGGGAGGCTGGCTCTTCTGTGAAATCGGCGAGACTCAAAGCGAGAGAGCGCTAGAGCTGTTCGGCGCGTCACTCCGGGCCGAGGTAATGCATGATCTCGCAGGTAAGCGGCGCTACATCGTGGCACGCTCATGAAGTCGGTGGGAGACGCCGTCCTCCTGCTCCGGCAGGGCGAGATCGTCGGCATGCCCACTGACACCGTCTACGGGCTGGCGGTTGACCCCCGACTGGGAGCAGCAGTCGATCGGCTCTACCAACTCAAGGGTCGCAGCCAAGACCGACCACTGAGCTTGCTGGTCGGGTCTTTGGACGATGCCCGTCGCATAGCTGCGCTCACTGATGAAGTGGCCAAGGTAGCGGCGCGCCACTGGCCTGGGCCCCTCACGCTTGTTCTGCGCGCCAATCGCGAGCTGCCGACCTGGATCGGCGACCAGGAGCGACAAACGGTGGGACTGCGAGTGCCCGATCACCCCGCGGCCCTGGCGCTTCTGGCGGAGGCCGGGCCGTTGGCGGTTACATCAGCAAACCGGTCGGGGCAGCCTCCTGCCTTTGACCACTCGGAAGCAGAGCTGATGTTCGGAGCCGACGTGGCCGGATACCTGGACGGTTCCGGCTCCGGAGGTGAGGCTTCGACGGTCGTCGATTTCAGCGTTACTCCGCCGCGGGTCCTGAGAGCGGGTCCGGTGTCTCTCGCCGAGGTGGCACAGACGTAACGCATTGAACTGCCCGTTCGGTAGCGGACGTCTAGCCTCGCCCCAGGCGGCCCTGGAGGGAGCCTTGGCCGGGATTCTTGGCTTCGGGGGATACGTTCCTTCGAAGATCATGACCAACGACGACTGGGCAGAGTTGGTCGACACCACTGATGAGTGGATCACCGCCCGAACCGGGATCAAGCGTCGTCGCTTCGCAGCGGACGACGAGTCCACCCTCGATCTCTCGGCCGTCGCCGCGGAGCGAGCCATCAAGGATGCCGGGCTTGACGCAGGCGACATCGACGAAATCATCGTCGCGACGGACACACCAGAGGTGTATACACCGGATACCGCGGCCCTTCTTCAGGACCGGCTTGGGGCGCGGAGCGTGCCTACTTACGACCTGGGTGGCAGCGGCTGTGCTGGCTTCGTGCAGGGGCTCGATATCGCGAGGTCGCGGATCCACTTCTCTCCGCGGAAGATCCTGGTGGTGGGC
>JBHICV010000089.1:0-9941 GCA_046759765.1 Acidimicrobiia bacterium | reverse complement strand
AAGCCTCGTAGAAGCGGAACGCCCGGAGGTCATACTCTTCGGAGGAACCTACACGGATCGGGACGTGGCAGGGCGGCTGAGTGCCCGTCTCGGGTTACCCGTCATTTCCAACGCCGTTTCGGTCTCAGTCGGTGGGGACGGGCTTGCGGTAACGAACGAGATGTTTGGAGGAACCACACTTGTCGACACGGTCTTCAGGGCCTCCCCACCGCATCTTGTCATTGTTCGTCCCAAGTCCTTCCCGGCAACCGAGGGAGCCCCCTCCACCCCGGCGGTCGTCGCCGTCGAAGCTCCTTCAGTCGGCCACTCCGGCTCCGCGACCGTCGTGGACCGATTTACCGAGGCAAAGGAGGGCCCACAGCTAGAGGAGGCTGCCATCATCGTCTCAGGAGGACGTGGGCTTGGCGCTCCCGAGCATTTCGCGCTGATCGAGGACCTGGCGGCCGAGCTTGGCGCCGCGACCGGGGCCACGAGAGCAATCGTCGACGCGGGATGGGTCCCGTATGCAAAGCAGGTCGGCCAGACGGGCAAGACCGTAAAGCCCGATGTCTACATCGCCTTGGGTATTTCAGGCGCCATGCAGCATCTAGTGGGGATGAAGGACGCCAAGGTCATCATCGCCGTCAACAAGGATCCCGAAGCGCCTATCTTCACCGTTTCTGACCTCGGCATCGTCGGAGACCTCCACCAGGTCCTGCCTCCTCTGGTCGAAGCCCTTCGCGCCCGCGCCTAGTAGTCCCGGGCCGAGATAAGGCGACCGCGCTCTCCCGACTGGAGGTCGCCGACGTCCACATTCGTCCGTACGAGAAGACCAAGTCCCCCGAACGAGTTGGTAAAGCTGGGCACGCCTAATGGCGTCTCCCACTCCCGTGACCAGCCCGGATAGGCATCGCCTACCGGCGAAAGCGCTCCCGAACTGAGATTCACCAGGAACCCGTCGCTGGCGCCGCACTCGGCGTAGGTGGCCGCTTCGCACTGCATGTAGAAGAGGTCAGAGCCGCCGGCGAACTCGACTCCCCACACATACCTGGAACCCTCCACGCTCTTTGGGAAGGCGCTCCGGGTTGTCTGCCGGCCGGACTGCTCGGAGAGCAACAGGTAACGGGGGGCTCCGGCGGCCGACGGCGTGAGCTCGACGATGACCAGTTGCATCGACTTCGACGCCGAAGCACGAACGATGTCGGTGGCGTCCGCAACCCACTTCTCCTCGAACACATCCGGAGCGTCGTATCGGTACATCAGGTTGAGAAGGCGGTCGGTGTCGCCTGATTCGATGGCGTAGATGTGCAAGTGGTCTTGGCCCGTCCTGGTATCGAGGATTCGGTAGGAGCGGTCTCCCGAAGGAGACATGTCCAGCCATTCCCCGGTGGGCGTACGACGCAGTATCCGGCCGCTGAAGTCGACGATGAGAGACCCGTCGCGCGCCGGTGCTCCCCACCCCCGCGGGCCAGCCGGGATATCGAGCAACCTTCCCACCGTCGCCGCCTGCATGTCAACGATCCAAGCCGACTGTGACCCGGGTAGCCACACCAGCCGGGCCTGCTCCCCGCGGTAGGCCTCCGCCTCCGTGAGAACGGGGATAGAGACCAACTCGCCGACCGGCGCGATCGTTGTCGCGGTGACCGGACCAGTCGTAGTGGTCTGCCCTTCCAGCGTCGTGCCTGTCTCTTCGGGTGAAGTCGACGTGGTGGTCGTCGCGGCCACCGGAACACTCTCACCGGGGCTTCGGAATCCCACGTACCAGACGCCCGCGCCTATCAGTAGGAGCACCGCCACGACGAGAAGAATCCCCCCGAGCCCGATCCCCGGGCCTCCTGTCAATCGATCGCGGTCAATGCCCGAGCCGGAAACCATGAGGTAGTAGGTCGGCGAGGGCATATCGAGCGACTTCACCATCAGCGGTGGCGATCAGGACCTCTTCGACGCCGAACTCGTTCATCCTTTGGCGGCATTGTCCGCAGGGATACGACTCATCGACCTCCTTCGCATCGATGCAAGCGACGGCCAACGACCGCAGCTTGCGATGTCCCGCCGATACCGCGGCAACGATTGCTCCCGATTCGGCGCAGAGGCCGGACGGATAAGCCGCGTTCTCCACGTTGGCGGCCTCGAAAACCGAGCCGTCTTCGGTGAGAACTGCGGCTCCGACTCGAAAGTTCGAGTAGGGAGCGTAAGCCCGCTCAGCCGCCTGACGGGCTCGGTCGATCAGATCGTCACTCATGTGCCCTCCAATATGGCGTCCACGAAGTCCTCCGAGTCGAACGGAATGAGATCAGAGGCTCTTTCGCCCACGCCAACGAATTTGACCGGTATGTCGTATTCCTGCTCAGCGGCAATCACGATGCCTCCACGGGCCGTTCCGTCGAGCTTTGTAAGCACTATGCCACTTACATCGACCGCTCCCGTGAATTCCCGAGCCTGGGCCAGACCGTTCTGGCCGACCGTGGCGTCCATGACGAGAAGCACCTCGTCTACTCCGTGGTCGGTCTCGCGGCCGAGAACCCTGACGATCTTGGCGAGCTCATGCATGAGGTTCTGATGGGAGTGCAGGCGCCCGGCCGTATCCACAATCACAACGTCCCGTTCTCGCGCCCGAGCCGCCTGCAGAGCGTCGAAGGCGACCGAAGCCGGATCAGAACGCGGCGACGAGGCCACGACTTGGATGTCGAGCCGATCCGCCCACATCCGGAGCTGTTGATCGGCTGCGGCTCGAAAGGTGTCCGCCGCCGCCAAGAGAGGCTGGTAGCCGTGCTGCCGGAGATAATGACCGAGCTTGGCGACAGTGGTCGTTTTACCAGTTCCATTCACCCCCACCACCACTATGACGGCAGGCTTCCCCAATAGCTTGAGCGAACGGTCCCGCCCCTCGAGACAAGAGAGCAGCTCTCTGCGCACGGCTATGCGAGTCTCCTCTGGACCGGTGGGGTTGTTCTGTTTGACGCGGTCCGTCACTTGACCACTGAGGTGGACACCGATGTCCGCAGAGATGAGGGCATCCTCCAGATCCTCGAACCGTTCGTCCGACTCGCGTTCAAAGACCGCTCGCAGGCGATCCCGAAGCGAGGTCCTCGTCCGAGCGAGCCCGGTCTGGAGGGACGTTGCCTCGACCGACGAGCGACCGCGCCGAAATACGAGTAAGCCGACCGCTAAGCCTGCCGCGGCCACCACGACAACGAGCAGCAGCAATTCCACAGGCACTGCGATCCTACGACCGCACGCTCAGACTGCCACCAGCTGCTTCCCGACTACCTGGGTGGAACCTCCCGGCTCGAGAGTGATGCCGTAGAGCACGTCAGCGGCCTCCATCGTCTGCTGCTGATGGGTGACGATGATCAGTTGGGCATCGAACCGGATCTCTCCTAGCAGACGGAGAAACCGTCGTAAGTTGGCATCGTCGAGTGCAGCCTCGACCTCATCCAGGAGGTAGAAGGGGCTGGGGCGGGCACGAAATACGGCAAAGAGAAAGGCGAGCGCAGCCAGCGACTTCTCACCACCTGACAGGAGGGAGAGCCGGGACACACGTTTACCCATTGGCTGCGCCAGGATCTCGACGCCGGTGGAAAGCAGATCATCCGGATCGGTTAGCCGCAGCTTGCCTCGACCCCCGGGAAATAGCAGCTGGAAGTGTTCCTCGAAAAGCGAGGCAACCTGCTCGAACGCCGAGCGGAAGAGCTCCGCGATCTCAGCGTCCAGGGTGGCGATCAGGCCGGACAGCTTTCGACGCGACGACTCGACGTCTTCCATTTGGCCTGCCAAGAACGAAGCTCGGTCCGAGAGCTCCCGGTATTCCTCGCTGGCCAACGGATTCACCGGGCCGACTCTGCGTAGCTGTGCTTCCAGCTCCTCGAGGCGAGCATGGGGGGAGACATCAGGTTCGAGCTGGGGTACGTCGGCGGCAAGTGCATCCTCGGCGGTGGCATCGAGATCCCGTCGCAGGCCCTCTGCGATGGATTCAACGCGAAGTCGAAGTTCGGTCAGGCGAACGGCGAGCGCGGTCCTTCGCTCGCGCATCTGGGTGATCTCCCGGCTGAGACGGTCCCGTTCAGATATAGCCACTGTCAGGCGTTTCTCCTTCTCGGTCAGCTCCGCCCGCCTCACCCTTTCCCGATCTTGCAGGACATCGATATGAGAGGAGACGATTGACAGGGCAGCTCCGGCCGTGGCTTGTATGTTCGAGAGCCTGTCGAGATCCTCGGCTTGGACCGGACTTTCGAAGGCTCGAAGCTCGTCCGTAATCGCGCCCTGACGCTCTTCCGCGATCCTGACTCGTTCCAGGGCGGCGGCCATGTCTGCAGCAGCCCGGTCTCGTTGGGCTTCGACGAGCCTCCGCTTCTTGGCCACGTCGTCTCTGCGTCGAGCTGTCTCCTCCCTCAGCTGCTTGGACTCTGGACCCTCCTCCTCCATGCGAGCAAGGCGACCACGTAGCACCTCGAGGTGGGCGGCTCGACTGCTCATCGTTTGTTCAACCACCGAAAGCCGAGCCGCCAGCAGGTCGTGCTCAGCCTCCTGCTCGGCCTCCTCACGAGCCGATCGATCGAGCGCTTCGGTCGCTCCGGCCAGGAGAGCCTCGGTTCGCTCGAGCGCCTCGAGCGCTTCCCGCTCCGACGTTCGAATCGTGTCAAAGGATCGCTTGGCGGCAGCCAGCAGGCTCTCATGCCTGGCCGTCTCCGTTCGGAAGGCCTCCAGCTCACCGCGCGACTCCTCGAGTAGCTGCGGTATCCCCCTCTGGGAGTCGTGCAGCGCAACGCCTTCGGTCGAGATGAGGTCACCTTCGGGCGTTACGGCGCGCACTCCCTCTTCTCGTGCTACGAGTTGCCAACCGGCCGACCAGCTCTCGACCAGGAGAACGTCGCCTAACAATGCCCGTGCCAAATCTGTCCGCGCCCGAGGTCCGAGCGCGGCGGCGAGCGGCTCGACTCCCCAGCGGAGACCAGCCCGCTCGGCCGGTGTCTCAGCGGAGCTAGCTTCGAGGTCCCGCACTACCGAGAGGCTTGGCGCTCCCCGACGCTTGAGCTCGTCGAGGACATCGGTGAGGTCGCTTCCGGGCTCCAGGGCAACGGCCTCCGCCCAGCTTCCCAGTGCGATCCGAAGTGCTGCTACCAACCGGGGTGGGCAATCGAGCAACTCGACAAGAAAGCCGCTGACGCCGGGCGTTTCGAGTGCGGCATCCGGCTTCCGGCTGCCGGACGCTTCCTCCAGCGCAGCGACGCCTGCCTCCGCTCCCGCCAGCGTGAGTCTTGTCTCGGCCAGCGACTCCTCCGCCCTCTCCCAGCGTCTTTGTTCCAATCGACTGCTCTCTCGGACGGTCTCGTAAGTGCGGCTCGCCTCGGAGGCAGCTTCGTCCAGCGACCGGATCTCCTCTTCCAGCCGCTGGCGATTGGCTCGGGTCGCCTCCAGGCGATCCGCCAGAACCTGCAGTTTCGTCGCGAGCTCGGATCGCTCCGTTCGGTCACGTTCGTCGCTCCGCTCGAACCCGGAAATCTCGCCTCGGAGCATCGCCGCCACACCCTCGGCGACCATCGAGGCCTGATCCGCCAGCACCCTCTCCTCGGAAGCAAGCGCGTCTGCTCGGGCTGCGGCAGATTCCACTTCGACCGCGAGTCTTTGTTGGATTCGGCGATCGGCCTCGAGCGCCGAATCGACGGCTGCCTTTTCGGACTGCAGCTCCCCGTATCGCTCCTCCGCTCGCTCTACGTGATCCTTGGCGACGGCAAGCCGCTCGTGGGCTACTTGCGCGATGCGTCGGAACCGCTCGCGGGACGTCTCCAGGCGGGCAGCCGCGCCGGTATCGGCCTCCAACGCCGTACGTGCCTCGGTCACGGCCTTCTCTCCGCTCGTACCCGCGACTGTCTCACGGCCGAACTCAGCAGCAGCCTGCTCCTCGCGCCGAACCAAGGCTCCCTCCTCCTCCTGGGCCTCTGCGAGCTCGTCACCCACCCTTTGAAGGTCCCGCCCATCGACATGGAGGCGGAGTGCGCGCGCCTCGGCGCGCAGAGCCTCGTAGCGCTCGGCCGCCTTCGCCTGCCGCTTCAGCGGGCGGATCTGTCGCGTCAGCTCCCGTTCAATGTCTGCTAGACGCACGAGATCGGCGCCAGTGCGTTCAAGGCGTCGTAGAGCTCTCTCCTTACGGACCCTGTGTTTGAGGACACCGGCGGCCTCCTCGATAACGGCGCGGTGGTCCTGGGCACTGGCGCTGAGGATCGCGTCGATCTCGCCCTGACCGACGATCGTGTGCTGGTGCCTTCCCACGCCACTGTCGAAGAGCAGCTCCTGTATGTCGGTGAGCCGACACTCGGTGCCAGAGATCAGGTACTCGCTGGTCCCGTCCCGATACAGCCGGCGGGTGATCGATACCTCATCGAGATCGAGCGGCAGAGCGCCGTCTTGGTTGTCGAAGATCAGCGTCACCTCGGCGCGTCCCAACGCCGGCCGGGTCGCCGTCCCGGCAAAGATCACGTCGTCCATCTTCTGAGTACGGAGGGCCTTCGGAGACTGGGTACCCATCACCCACGCGATTGCATCCACGAGATTCGACTTCCCGGAACCGTTCGGGCCCACAATCACCGCCACTCCCTGCTGGAGATTGAGACGGGTGCGATCGGCGAAGGACTTGAAGCCCGCGAGCTTGAGTTCGCTGAGGTACACGGGAAGTTACGAGGCTGTCATTCGACGGGCGGCGAGGCTACCACACAGGGTGTTTGCATCACGTCTTAGCGCGCGATTCAGTAACGGACCTGGAAGCCCGCGGTCAGCGCGTCGGTTTCCGTGGGAAGCACTTCGATGCTTTCCACTCTCGCGCCCGGCGGACCTACCTGGAGCCAGCTGAGCAGTGCAGCGATTGACTCAGGTTCGCCTCGGGCAGCTACCTCCACGGATCCTTCGGACCGATTCCGCACCCAACCCTGGATTTCATGGGCAACGGCATAGCTGACGACCGCATAGCGAAACCCGACGCCCTGAACTCGGCCGTGGACGATCACATGAAGGTCGGCTATTTCTGGCAAGTGGGACACCAGAATGAGCTTCGGGCCGAGATCACAGTGCGCCGGATCGGTGTCTGGCAGCGCCGGCACGGCTCGGACTCGCGGCCATACACTCGAAGCTTCTGCAAGAAGTCACCGGCAGACCCGTCCGGAAGCCGGTAAGCGAGATCATCCAGGCTGGTGCCACCCCACCGAAGGCCGTCGCGAAGCACGGGCCGGACTGAGGACTGGAGACGCTTCGCATCAGCAGCCGACAGGCTTCCTCCCGGCCTCTTCGGGCGAATTCGGGCTCGGTACAGGATCTCGTCGGCGTAGATGTTGCCGATTCCGGCGATGAAGCGCTGGTCGAGGAGCAGGCTCTTGATAGCCGCGCGACGTCCCTCGAGACGGGGACCGATGGAAGCGGCACCGTCTTCCAGTGCATCGGGCCCCAGCCGACCCACGCTGCTCTTGGCCATTTGGTCTTCATCGAGAAACTGGACGAACCCGAACGTTCTCGGGTCGATGACACGGAGCTGAATGCCTCCATCGAAGGAGGCCACCACATGGGTGTGAGCCGCGAAAGGCTCCTCGGGGTTCGTCAGCCGGACCCGGCCGGACATTCCGAGATGTGTGACCCAAGTCAGTCCCCCGTCCAGCGTGATGAGCAGGTACTTTCCGCGCCTCCCGACTTCCAATACACGACGCCCGGGCACGGTCGGCAATCGTCCTTCCGGCTGGTAGCGGAGCATCCGAGGGTGGCGGACCTCCAGGCTCCGCACGGTTCGCCCTTCTAGGAGCGGGCTGAGATGACGCCGTATCGTCTCGACCTCAGGTAGCTCCGGCACTCTCGTTGTCCCCAATCTCGTCGAGGGTCGTCCGTGCCGCGCGCTGTTCGGCCTGTTTCTTGGTTCGGCCGACGCCCGTCCCAAAGGCTGTGTTCTCGATCTCGACCGTGGCAGTGAACGTCTTGTCGTGGTCGAGGCCCTCTTCGGCTATTCGGTAGACGGGCCGCACTCCTCGTCTCGCCAGCAACTCTTGGAGGCGGGTCTTGAAGTCCTTTCGGCCCGGATCGGCGGCTGATGCGTCAATTCGTTCCTCCCAGTGCTTCAAGACCACGTCCCGAGCGGCTTCGTATCCTCCGTCGAGATAAACGGCCGCCAGCACAGCTTCCATGGTGTCGGCGAGGATCGAGTCCTTGTTTCGCCCACCACTCGACTCCTCTCCTCGGCCCAGAGCAACATGCACGCCCAGTCCAATCGATCTGGCAACAGAAGCCAGCTGCTCCCCACTGACGGATGCGGCCCGGATCTTGGCGAGCTCGCCTTCGGGAAGGTCCGGCCAAGCGTCAAAGACATAGTCGGTTACTACGAGCTGGAGCACTGCATCACCCAGAAACTCGAGCCGCTCATTGTCCGAGATGTTCGGGCGTTCAGCCGCATACGACGAGTGAATCAACGCCTGGTCGAGGAGTTCCCGCCGGCGGAACCTGTGACCCAGTGTGTCCTCGATCATCGACCGGACGTGCCCTCTTGGAGTCGAGCCGCAAGCCCCCGAAAGGTGCGGGCCATGGAGCTAGGAGAGGTCGCTCAGGACCTCTCGGCCCCGGTAGGTACCGCAGTTTTCGCAAGCGTGGTGGGGCCGTTTGGGGCTCGCGCAGCGCGGACAAACTGATAACCGCGGCGCGCGGAGCTTCCAGCCGGCTTTGCGCCGACGAGTCCGCGACCGAGACATCTTCTTCTTGGGAACGGCCACTTGCAGCGTCCTAGTCCTGGATCAGGGAGCGGAGGGCAGCAAACGGCGAGTCTTCCTCGAGTTCGTGCCCTGGGCACCTCCCATTATTCAAGTCAGTTCCGCACACTGGGCAAAGTCCCGCGCAGTCGGGCCGGCACAAGGGAAGAAGCGGCATCGCTGAGGCCACGTCGTCCCTGACCGCCGGCTCTAGGTCGACGGTGGTGTCGGCTGACACGGGATACTCCTCCGAACTCGGTTCGCGGGCGAATAGGGCCGAGACTTCCACAGCCAGGGTCTCGGTCCAGCCGGTGAGACAGCGGACGCAAGTGAGTTGGATATTCACACCGGCCGTGCCGGTGGCGGACACTCGATCTCCAACGCCCTTTAGCTCGAGATCCAGCTGCGCTTGACCTTCGACCTCGGCCTGCTCCAAGCTCAGGGCGAGCGGGGCCGTCGACGACACGCGGCGGCTGGACTCGCGGCCGGAGAGCAGATCGGATACCAATACCTCATATGGGCTGCGCACGACCGAATCTTATTGCCGTTCTATTCGGAGATCGGTACCTCAGGTTCGGGAGGCCGAGCACGATGGAATTCGGCCCGCGCATCGCGGATCTGCCGCAACAGGTTGCCGAATAGGACCTCCAGATGCTCGAGCCGGTCTTCGGCCAGGTCCTCCGCTTCGAGTCTTATCCGCCGCGCCTCTCCCTCCGCTCGGCGGACGAGCGCATTGGCCTCCTCCACTGCCTCGGACACGATGTTCGACTCAGAGACGAGCCGACGGGCCTCCTCCTGAGCCCGCAGCTGAATCGCTTTGGCCTGCTCGTTGGTACGAGCGACGAACGACTCTCTTTCCCGGACCATCCAGCGGGCGGCCCTTAGCTCCTCTGGCAGTAGTTCCTTGATACGTTCGAGCTGGGCCAGGAGCTCCTCACGGTCAAGCATGACGTTGCCCGACAGCGGCACGGTGCGCGCCTCGCGGGCGGCCAGCAGCAGGTCGTCCAGGATCTCGACCAACTCTCCGATTTGTGGGGATACCCCTTCGGAGACGGGCTCGACATCCAGCTCGGCAACATCATCAAGGTCGACCGATACGGCCACGTCTCTCTCGCCTATCACGGCATGAATCGCCTCTCCAATGGTGAGAAACGTCGCACCTACGGGGACCTGGATGTCATCCCCCACGTCACGCAAGGGGATCGTTTCGTCCAGATGGACTCGGCGTTCGCCAAGCCGGAGATCCTC
>JBHICV010000088.1:0-10038 GCA_046759765.1 Acidimicrobiia bacterium | reverse complement strand
TGAGACAGAACCCCCGGCCACGACAGAACCTCTGCCAGAGAAGCTCATCTTCGGTTTCGTCCCCTCGGAGCGGGTAGAGACCCTGGGCGACGCCGTTCAGCCCTACATGGACTACCTGACCCAAGAGCTGGGCATTCCCTTCGAAGGCGTCGTGACTGCTGATTACACCGGTCTCGTGGTCGCCATGGGCACCGGAGGCGCGCAGTTTGGTGCCTTCGGTCCGGTCGGCTATGTCCAGGCCGCTGCCCTGTACGACAACATAGGTCCCTTGATGCAGTCGGCGCGATTCGGCTCCTTCACCTACCACGGTCAGTGGATGACCAACGATCCGGCCATCTGCACCGAGCCCCCCATCGAGGGGGCGTTGGTGAACGTGGACGGCGTGCCGACGCTGCTACCGGCGGACGATCCTCTAGTACTGGCGCAGCAGGTCGGGTGGGCGCCCGAGGGCGATGTCCCCAATGCCACGCAAGAGGTGCTGGATGACGGCACCGAGGTCAGCAAGGGTCTCGCCTGTCAAGCGCCGATCTCCTCGGTAAGTGGGAGGAAGGTTGCCTTCGGCAGTCCCACTTCGACTTCGGCCACCCTCTATCCGACCTTGCAGCTCATCGAGGCGGGAATCGATCTGGAGAACGACATCGAGGCCAGCAACCTGTCGCCATCTCATGTCGCCGCCATCGAAGCTGTGTACAACGGTGACTTCGACTTCGGCACCGGCTTCGACGACTCGCGTCGGAACCTCCGGAAACCCGCAGAAGGCGGATTCGCGGATGTTGGCGCCAAGGTGATCGTATTCAATCTCACGCCTGAGATTCCCAACGACGTTGTGGCAGTTGACCTGAACCTGCCCGCACAGATCATCCAGGCCGTCTACGACGCGACAGAGAAGTTCCTTGCCACGGAGGAAGGCTTCGCGGTCTTCCAGGAGATCTACGAGTGGACGGAGATTCGTCCCGCGGTCGACTCGGACTTCGATGTAGTGCGGCGCCTCGTCGCCCAGCTGGGTGTTGAAGGCGACTAACGGAGCAAAGGCCGAACTCGCGATGATCGGGCCACCTTCGGGTGGCCCGATCAGTTTCTAGACTCGATTCAGCCCAATGCCGCCCATCATCGAGTTCAAGGACGCCTCCGTTGTTTATCCGGGCGGGTTGGAGGCAATCAGGAACATCGATCTTTCCGTAGAGCCGGGCGAGTTTCTGGTCATCGTCGGCCTGTCGGGAGCCGGTAAGTCGACCCTGCTGAGAGCCATCAACGGACTGGTCCCCGCTTCCGGATCAGTAATTGTGGAGGGCAACCAGGTAGTAGGCGCCGGAACGTCCGAACTCCGCTCCATCCGGTCTCGGATCGGCATGATCTTTCAGCACTTCAACCTGGTCAATCGCTCAACCGTGATCAAGAACGTCCTGATGGGGCGGCTTTCCAAGGTCCCTCGTTGGCGTTCCTTTCTGGGGTTTTGGCCGGCGGAGGACCGAGAGATCGTCCTCCAGGCGCTGGAGCGGGTTGACATCGTCGAGAAGGCATACGTCCGGGCCTCCGATCTTTCGGGTGGCCAACAGCAGCGAGTGGGAATCGCGCGAGCGCTGGCTCAAGAGCCCACGATTCTTCTCGCCGACGAACCGGTCGCCTCACTCGACCCGGTCACGTCGCACACAGTTATGCAGGATCTTCAGCGGATAAACCGCGAGCTGGGGATCACCACCATCGTCAATCTTCATTTCATCGACCTGGCTCGCCAGTACGGGCGCCGCCTGGTGGGGCTGCACGAAGGTGAAATGGTCTATGACGGGGACATCTCCCAGGTAGACGACGAGGTGTTCCGAGGAATCTACGGGAGAGCAATCACCCCGGACGACTTGTTGGAAGGGGCCGAAGCATGAGCGCGGCCACTGTCACTACTAAACAGGCCCGCCCGGTCGAGCCACCGCGGGCGAGGTCTTACATACTGCCTCTTTTTGGGGGGATATTCGCCGCCGGTGCTACCGGCCTCCTGGGTGAGATTCCGCTTGCGTGGGGTGCTCTGGTTGGTTTAGTCATTTTCGGAACCTTCTGGCTGACCGGCTTCACTCGTCAGCCTCTCTATGCCGTGCTTCTAGTGGCGGCGGGGATAGCAGGTCTGGCGATTTTCGACGCGGCCCTCGCTTCGCGCACCGGGTCCATTACTTTCGGCCTCGCCCTCATAGCGGGGACCGGCTGGCTGCTGCCGGGAGCAGCAGCGGGCTACGTCGTTCTCCGGGAGCGACCCGGACTCCGGCCCGGAGCATTCTTCCTTTCATCACTGGCGTGGTTCGGCGGGGCAGTAGCAGCCATTCAGGCGGCAACCGTTATCGGCTACCTAGACACCTTGAACATATTCGATGTTCAGGCTGGAGCCCTTCAACAGCTGACCACCGGTTTCTTTGTGGCCGTCGGGCTCACGGCCGCAGCGATCGGACTGGGCGTGAACTTCTCGCAGTGGATGGGGAAGGCAGTGCTAGGCGCCATGACAGGCTCACTCGTGTTCACCGTGATCGCCGTCAACGCGATCGGCTTCTCGACCAGCGAGATCGCAACGCAACTCGGCCGCGTCGGCGAGTTAGCAGCGGATTTCTGGCCGCCGCAGTGGGAGTGGCCGAAGTCGCTTGGACAGCCGCCTTCGAACGTAATTGTGGAACCCTTCATCGAGACGCTCCAGATCGCCGTAATCGGGGCAACCTTCGGGTGTTTGGTGGCATTGCCCCTTGCGTTCTCGGCCGCTCGCCCCACGGCTCGCTCCGGATGGATCTACTGGTTGGCCAAGGGAATCATGAACACGATCCGAACCATTCCGGATGTCTTCTGGGCGGTTCTCTTCGCGGCAGCGGTTGGTTTCGGCAGCCCCTTCGCGGGGGCCCTCGCCATGTTCATGTTCTCAATCTCGATCATGGCCAAGCTGCTCTCGGAGACGGTGGACGCGATCGACGTCGGCCCGCTGGAAGCGGCCAACGCCGCCGGTGCATCACACGAGCAGATGGTGCAGTACGGCGCTTTCCCACAAGTCCTTCCCAACTACGTCGCTTACGCCCTTTACGTCTTCGAGCTGAACATCCGCGCCTCAGTCGTTATCGGCATCGTCGGCGCCGGGGGAGTAGGACAACTGTTGGATCAGCAGCGCAGCTTGTTCCAGTGGGACCGGGTGATGGCGATCGTGATCGTGATCTTTGTGGCGGTTCTCGCCATCGAAGGGCTGGCAGTGTGGCTCAGAAGGCAGTTCGTATGACCGTTCCGGACCTGGCTCAGGATGTTAGAGGAGGGTTGGAGCGTCCCCAGGAGCCGCTCGGACCCCGAATCCTCAAATGGGGTATCACTTTGGCAATCATCATCCCGGTCATCTGGGCCGCGATCGGCCTGGAGATCACGCCGGCGCGAATCGCCCGGGCGCCCGCCGACATCCTCCGTCTCGCCAACGGAATGTGGCCGCCGGACTTCAGTGACCCCGGCCGCATCTTCGAGAAGATCATGGAGTCTCTCTACGTGGCGTGGGTTGGCACGATCATTGGAGCCTCGCTGTCGTTTCCACTCGCATTCCTCGCCGCCACGAATATCAGCCCCCGCTGGATCAACCTCCCGGTGCGCGGTTTCTTGAGCGCAGTGCGAGCCTTTCCGGAGTTGGTGCTGGCGATCATGTTCATCCCGGCCTTCGGCCTGGGTCCCCTGGCCGGAGCGTTGGCGATCGGGCTTCATTCGATCGGGACCCTGGGAAAGCTCTCGTCGGAGGTGATAGAAGGGGTCGCGGAGGGTCCGATCGAAGCCATCAGAGCATCTGGCGGTACCCGGGCGGCGCAGATGCGCTTCGGGATCATCCCGCAGGCGATGCCGACGATCGTGGCCTACTGGCTGTTCCGGTTCGAGATAAATATCCGGGCCTCTGCCGTACTAGGAGTTATCGGCGCCGGAGGCATTGGGAACGAGATCATCTCCCGCATGGCCTTCCGAGCCGACTGGGGCAAGGCGCTCGCTTCGCTGTTGGTCCTTATTGCCGTGGTTCTGCTCATCGACTCCGCCTCGGCCGCCGTCCGCAGGCGCATCATCACTGGGCAGCCCTCCACGGGACCACTGTCCAAGTGGACCGTCGCCATCTTGGGAGTGCCACGCACACCCGACACCGAGATTCCGTGAGCGAGGCCTTTCTTCGGCGTACTCGTGACCTGAGAGAGAGGGACGAGAAGCAAAGGCTGGCCCCGGCGGCCACTTTGTCTGCCGAGTCGAAGGGCCGCGAGGTTCCCGAAGAGGCCGACGAGTTCCGGACCGACTTCGAGCGCGACCGGGACCGCGTTCTCTTGACCAAGGCCTTTCGACGTCTGAAGCACAAGACCCAGGTGTTCATCAACCCTGAGGGCGATCACTACGTCACCCGCCTGACGCACACGATCCACGTCACCCAGGTCGGTCGCTCGCTGGCCCGTTCCCTCGGATTGAACGAGGCGCTAACCGAGGCGATCTGTCTCGGCCACGACGTTGGTCACTCGCCGTTCGGGCATACGGGCGAGGAGGCACTGTCGCCTTACGTCGACGGAGAATGGCTCCACTCCGAGCAGAGCGTCAGGGTGCTCTCGGTTCTGGAGCCCAAGAACCTCACCTGGGAAGTGCTCGACGGGATCCGGGCCCACTCTTGGAAGATCCAGCCGCCCCCAAATACTGCAGAAGGGCAAGTAGCGCGGTTCGCCGACCGTATCGCCTATCTCACGCACGATCTGGAGGACGCGTTGCGAGCCGGCGTGCTCGGACACGGCGATATCCCGCGGCAGGCTCTCTCAACGTTCGGCGAGCCGGGCAACGAGTGGATCGCCACCATGATCGGGGCGGTCGTGTCCGAGTCGGTGGAGCGCGGCGAAGTGACGATGGACGACCGCAGCCTCGAGGTCATGGACGAGTTCCGGGACTTCATGTTCGAGCGTGTCTACCTCCGGCCCGCCGGCGAGCGACAGAAGGAAAGGGCGATCATGGTCATCCGAGATTTAGTCGAGTACTTCCGGGATGCCCCCGATGAGGTACCGGAGACCTACCGCCACGACGACGCTTCAACCACGACGCAGGCCATTGACTACGTCTCGGGAATGACCGACCGGTTCGCCCTTCGGCTTCACGACCACCTGTTCCGGCCGGAGGGGATCGATTGATCCCGTTCTGGTGACGTTAATCCACCGTATGGGTGAGTAAGCGTCACCAAAAGCGACCCGCACCGTTTTGGTGACGCCAATCCACCCTATAGGTGAGTAAGCGTCACAAGAACCCGGTCAAGAGGTTCTTGTGACGCTCTAGGATCGCCCGATGGCATTCGACTCTTCCGTTTTGACCCTCGAAACCGACGGCCCGGTGGCCACGCTGTGGCTTGATCGGCCGGAGAAGCGCAATGCCTTCAACCTGCCGTTTTGGGAGGACATCCCGACGGCAATGGGCGAGCTTTCCGACGACGATGACATCCGAGTGGTGATCATCGCGGCCCGCGGTTCGGCGTTCACGGTGGGGATCGACCTCATCGAGCTCGGTCCCGAACTCATGGCCGGGAGCCTCGATGAAAGCGGTTCCACATCCGACGCTGCCCGTGCGCGGGCGACCTATGACCTCGTCAAGCAGTTCCAGCGGACCCTGACCTCTATCGCCGAGTGCCCGAAGCCCGTGATTGCTGCCATCCAAGGCTGGTGCCTCGGGGCGGGGATCGACTTGATCTCCGGCTGCGACATCCGGCTGGCGTCCGAAGATGCTGTTTTCTCTGTCCGAGAGACCAAAATGGCGATGGTGGCCGACGTGGGGACACTTCAGCGCCTTCCGAGCATTGTCGCTCCCGGCCACCTAGCGGAGCTCATCTACACCGGCCGGGACATCGACGCCGCCCGTGCGTTGGAAATCGGCCTCGTCAACGCCACCTACCCCGATCACGAGGCCCTTCTCAAGGCGGCTAGGGAACTTGCCGACGAGATTGCCGAGAACTCCCCGCTCGCGGTGCAGGGGACAAAGGCGGTGCTGCGGGCGGGATCCGACCGCAGTGTGGAGGAAGCTCTCGACTATGTGGCCCTGTGGAACGCAGCCTTCCTACGATCCGGAGACCTCGACGAAGCCGTCCAGGCTTTCCTCGAGAAGCGCCGGCCCGAGTTCCGAGGCCAATAGCCACCATTCGCGGGGGTCAGAGTGAGCCGCCGGCCTTCCTTCACTCTGGTGCTGCCCGCCTACAACGAAGCGCCGACGATCACTGAGCATCTGGAAACGTTCGTGGCCTACCTCCGGGGGCTGGAGGACCGCTACGACTGGGAGCTGCTGGTCGTCAACGACGGCAGCACCGACGCCACCGGGGAGCTGGCGGAGACGTTCGCCGCGTCGCACGCCAACGTTCGGGTGCTTCATCACTTCCGCAACTACAAGCTCGGTCAGGCGCTCCGTTACGCCTTCGCCAACTCCCATCGGGACTACATAGTCACCTTCGACGTCGACCTCAGCTACTCCACCGACCACATCGAGCGGATGCTCGACGAGATCGTCCTCTCCCAGGCCAAGATCGTTGTCGCCTCGCCCTATATGAAGGCTGGCAAGACCACCGCTATCCCCTTCACGCGCCGAGTCCCCAGCCGAGTAGCCAACTGGCTGCTCTCGCTCGCTTCCCGAAGCGGGATCCACACGATCACCGGCATGGTCCGCGCCTACGACCGTCGGTTCATTCAGTCTCTCAATCTGAAGTCGGTCGATAACGAGCTCAACGCCGAGATCATCTACACAGCCGAGCTGCTCAACGCCTACATCGTCGAGATCCCTGCCCATCTCGATTGGACCGGCCAGCAGGACCGCCGGGAAGGCACTGTTGGCATGTGGCGGATGACGACCGGTTTCGCCTTCAGCGGATTCCTATTCCGGCCCTTCGTCTTCTTTACCCTTCCGGGGCTGGTAATCCTCGTGCTGGCGCTCTACACCCTCGGCTGGTCGGTTTACCACACGCTCGAGGCATACGCCTTGACTTCGGGCGGATTCGACCCGCGCCTGTCACAAGCCATAGCCATGGCATTCGAGAAGTCACCGCACTCGTTTGTGGTCGGCGGAACAGCCCTCGTGGTCGGTATCCAGCTGCTCAGTCTGGGACTGCTCTCGGCGCAGAAGAAGCGTTACTTCGAGGAGCTGTTCCACCTCGGAGCCACCATGAACCGACGTCTGGTGGAGGAAGACCGAATCGACCGGGCGGCCTCTTCAGCAAGCCGCTGAGCTACGGCTCATCGTTCCACTTTCGCGCGGCGAATGACGCGGCGTAATCCCGAAGTGGCTTCAGCTCAAAGTGGTCGTTGATCCGATCCAGGAAGCGCGACAGCCGTTGGCGCTTCAGCTCGCCCTCCTGGTTCATCGCGGGAAAGAAGTCCAGACCTTCCACATCCTCCCGGCCCAGGAAGTCAAGAGGGTGCAGCAGAACTGAGGGTCCGAAACCGGCCACCGCGCACATTCGGAGAGCAGTCTCGAGGTAGCCCTCGGCCAGCCGTTCAGAGATTCCGGCCAATTGATGGAGATAGCTGAAGTGGATGGGGACCTTCAGCAGCGGCATTGTGGTCACCGGGATCTCGAGCAGTCGTGTGCCGTTGACAGTCTGGAGCTGAGGCCGATTGGGCAAGAACCCGTCGCGCCAACGGCCGAAGAGTGCCTCCCTCTGTTTTCTGTCGTCGCGGTTGAGTCCGGTGGAACGGAAGTAGTAGGCCCGGGCGAGGGGTCCGATCCATGTCGGAAGAGTCGTGGCGTCGTAGCTGTAATCGCTGTCCGCCAGTGTTTCCCGAACAGCGTCGGTGACCGAGTAGCCGGGACCCCGAAAACCGATCGGTCGCACGCCCGTTGCCTTCTGGATCACCTGCGTGGAGCGAGATATCTCGTCGCGCACCTCATCATCGCGGTATCGATGGAGCCAAGGCTCGTGGCGGTACGAGTGATTGCCGATCTCGTGTCCAGCCTCGGCGATGCTTCTGAGCAGTGGCTCATGTCCTGGGAGCTCGCAGTCCTTGCCGACGATGAAGACGGTGACCTCGAGGCGACGCTCGGCCAGATAGGTCTGAAGAAAAGGGACGACCGCAGGGAGATATGAGGGATAGTCCCGCCAGGCCTCGTCTCCACGGGTCTTGAGATACGACCACTTGTTGTCGAGGTCTAATGAGAGCGCGCCCATTCGCCTACTCACGAGATGACACCTGCCTGCACAGGAGCGACCGCGGCTTCCTCCAGCAAAGAGCGGGCCGTTCGCTCGGCCAACTCGACGGTCTCGTTGACGTTCAGTGTTCCGTTGAGAATGTGGGCCGAGTTAACGACCCAGACATCGGGCACGGACGTTGCGGCCGCAGGAAGGCGCTCGGAGAACCCAACTGTGGCGATCGGAAGCACATGGCGAACCCGCGACACCTGGAAGGCCTCTATTTCGCCCTCGTCGAAGGTTGGAAACATGCGCGCAAGACCGGCGAGAAACTCCCCTCGAATCTCCTCGTCTGATACCTCGAAGAGTGAATCGCCGGGTGGCAAATATTTGGGCAGATAAACGAGCGACCGACCGCCGAACTCCTCGGGATCGACGAGGGCGGTCATCTCAATCACTCCTGTGAACGGCGCCTCGTCGGTGATGTTCGTCACGTAGAAACCGGCCAAGGGCCTGCTTGTCAGGATCGAGGCGCAGACAACTCCCTGGTATCGGACCGCCAGATGCGCTTCGCGTTCCGAGTCATTCATACCCTCGATAAGACGCGCCGCCAGCGGCGAGGCGGTGGTCACGAGCACTCGGTCGAAGTGATGCTCATGGCCATCATCAGTTGTAATGACAGGCCCCAGGCCGGCCGCAGCTACGGATCGAACCCTGACCCCAAGGCGAACATCGACACCACTGGATTCGAGGAACCTCCCCAGCCGTTCGAGCACTCGGGCGTAGCCGCCGGGTACATAGCCGAACATCTCCTTCTTGAGCCCCGTGCGACGAGCTGCGTAGAGACGTTGAATGACTGCCCAGATGAAGGCAGCTGACGTGTCGCGGTAGCCCTCGCCCAGCTTGGAGCGGAGCAGTGGCAGCCAGAACCGCTCAAACGCACGATTTCCGGACCACGTCCTCAGCCAGGTCTCGACGTCGATCTGCTCCAGGCTTTTCCAGTCCTTTAGCCGCGCCGCACGGAGCACGGTCATACCCAGGCGCAGCTTGTCCCAGAGTCGGAGCGGAGGAAACCGCAGAAACTCGACCGTGTTGGAGACCGAGTAGAGCTCTCCATCCGAGTAGCAACCCGTCTTTGTCTCCACCCACTCGATCTGATATTCGAGGCCCAGCTCCTTAAGTAACGCCCTCAGACTGCTGTCCGATAGCAGCGTCACGTGGTAGTGGCGGTCCCAGATGACATCACCCACCCTCCAGGCAGAGGCAAGGCCCCCAATCTGGGGTGCGCCCTCGAAGAGAGTTACGTCGTGTCCGGCCTGGGCGAGGCGAAGGGCGACCGTCGAGCCAAGCATTCCTCCGCCGACGATCCCCCACCTGACTGTCCCTGTACCGCGCGCATCGGCCGCGCCGGGCACAACAACGCCCACTGAGCCTCCCCACCCCACAATGAGTAGTAACTCGACCACTGATAGTAGTACACGGGGGCCTCACCGCCTATAGACCAGTGTGCCGGCCCAGCCGCTCAGCGACCGGACTGCAGCGCTTGGTCGATTGCCGCCAGACACCGCCCCGCGGCCTGGCCATCACCGTAAGGGCCGCGCACCTCGGCAAGACTGCGATGAACATCTTCGAGGCGCTCCAGCCATCCCTCCACCTCTGACACGATGTCTCCGTCCGGGGGGACGAGCGAAGAGAATGTCCCCACGATCTCGGGATACTCAGTCGTATCTCTGACCACCACCAACGGCCTCCGGTAAACGGTCGCCTCGACCTGCAGGCCGCCCGAGTCGGTGATCAGCAGCGCGCTCTCGGCACAGAGAGCAAGAAAGGTGGCGTAATCAAGGGGCTCGACCACTAGTAGGGCATCGAGCCGGGCACCGAGCCCGAATTCTTCCACCCTACGTCTCGTTCGAGGATGCAGGGGAAGAACCACC
>JBHICV010000087.1:0-10046 GCA_046759765.1 Acidimicrobiia bacterium | reverse complement strand
ATCGCAACGCTGCTGCTCGAAGGGATTGGCGACACGATCAGGTTCTCGCTGACCGCCGATCCAACCGAAGAGGCTCGGGCCGGCAGAAACCTGCTCGAGTATCTGGGCCTCAGAGAACGCGCCGGGCTCGATCTGATCGCCTGCCCATCTTGTGGCCGAGCCGAGATCGACGTGATCGAGGTTGCCCGCCAAGCCCAGGCCAAGCTCGAGGAGGCAAAACTGCCGATCCAGGTAGCGGTCATGGGTTGTGTCGTCAACGGCCCCGGAGAAGCGCGTGAGGCCGACCTGGGCATCGCAGCCGGTCGAGGAAAGGGACACCTCTTCATCAGAGGCGAGGTTATAAGGGTGGTTCCGGAGGATGAGATGGTCGACGCCCTGTTCGAGGAAGCCTTGAAGCTGACCGAGGAGGGGGTCGAGGCCCGGCTGGCGGCCGCCGATGCAGATGCCGCGCGGGACGCCGCCGCCGATGCCTCCGAACTCCTCCAGATCCAGGGTGACGTCAACCGCGTGGCCGAGAGACGAGCCGCCGTGTCCGAGGTGACGCGCGGCTCTTAAAGGCCGAAGCCGGCACGGGTTGCCTGGCTATTGTGGCCGCTCGATGCGTTGGTCCCAGGCCTTCATTCCCACACTGAGGGAGGATCCCTCCGACGCCGAGGCGCCCAGTCATCGGCTGCTGGTGAGAGCCGGGTTCATCCGCCAACTGATGGCCGGATCGTACTCATTGCTTCCCCTCGGACTCAGAGTGGCAACCAAGATCTCCCGCATCATCAGGGAGGAGATGAACCGCATCGGTGGCCAGGAGTTCGAGGTTCCGGTGGTGCATCCCGGAGAGGTCTGGAAACGCACCGGACGTTGGGAGGACGTCGAGGACATCATCATCAAGTTCCCCGATCGGCGCGAGACCGACCTGCTACTCGCTATCAGCCACGAGGAAGTCTTCGCCTTACTGGCCACGGAGCTGAGCTCCTATCGGGAGCTGCCTCAACTCTGGTACCACCTTCAGACCAAGTTCCGAGACGAGCCCCGCCCGAAGGGAGGGCTGCTCCGTGTTCGGGAGTTCGTGATGAAGGACTCCTACTCCCTCGACATCGACCCCGAGGGGCTCGATCGTCAATTTGACAACCACTACGGCGCCTACCGACGTATCTTCGAGCGCCTCGGTATGGACACCGTTCCGGTGGAGGCCAGCTCCGGGATCATGGGTGGAACCGAATCGGTGGAGTTCATGGTCCGTAGCTCCGCCGGAGAGGATTTCATTGCCGTCTGCTCGAATGGCGACTACGCAGCGAACCTCGAGAGGGCCACGTCTGGCGTCTCGCAGATCGAAGATGAGCCGTGGACCGAACCGCCGGAGAGGTTCCCGACACCTGGTATCCGGACCATTGCCGAGCTCGCCGAGGCGGAGTCCTTTGCCGCGCCTGAACGCCAAATCAAGACCATGGCGTACTTCATCGATGGCGAGATTGCGTTGGTGCTCCTGCGAGGTGACCACGAGCTGGTCGAGCAGAAGCTCATCGATCAGCTCGGCACTCACGACGCACGTTCCGCCGACGCCGCCGAGATAAAGGGCGCGCTCGGGGCCGATCCCGGCAGCCTCGGTGCCGTTGGCGTCTCGGAGTTTCGCGTTCTGGCGGACACTGCGCTACGTGGCCGCGCCAACCTCGTGACCGGTGCCAATGAGGATGATTGGCATCTTCGAGGGGTCGACGTGGACCGCGATATTGAAGTCGACGACTTTCTCGACCTGCGCCGGGTCAGTGATGGTGATGACTGCCCGAACTGTGACGGTCGCCTGGAAGTGAGCAAGGTGATTGAAGTCGGTCACATCTTCAAGCTCGGAACGAAGTACAGCGAAGCGCTCGGTGCCTATGTGCTGGATGAGGCCGGCGTCGAGCGGGTTATCCACATGGGCTCCTACGGGATCGGAGTCGGCAGAAACATGGCGGCCGTCGTGGAAACCCACCATGACGATCGGGGCATCGCCTGGCCCGTCAATGTCGCTCCCTATGAGGTTGTTGTGACCGTTCTGGGCCAGGAAGTCGAAACCGCCACGATCGCGGAGAAGATCTACTCGGAGTTCGAGGGGCGGAGCGTTGAGGTTCTGCTGGATGATCGCGACGATCGTCCGGGCGTCAAGTTCAACGATGCCGAGCTGATTGGAATCCCCTTCCGTGTCACCGTCGGACCTCGCGGCCTGTCGTCAGGAGTGGTGGAGGTAAGCGAACGCAGCACCGGTGAGCGCGAGGAGATTCCGGTGGCGGAGGCCGTGTCAACCGTAACCGAGCGGGTAGAGACGCTGCGAGTCTGACCACCGCGCGTCGGTATAATCGGCTTACAAATGGACGCTGCAGAAAGTGGGCGCCCGAGCCCACTTTCTTTATGCGCGTAGGAGGATGAGTGAGCGACCTCGTAACCGACCTATGGGACGTGATCGAGCCTTACCTCGCCGCTGAAGGAGTCGAGCTCGATGACGTACAGCTGCAGGGTTTGGGGCCCAATCTGCGGCTGAAGGTCACTGTGGACGCGGAAGGCGGTATCGACCTCGAGAGTGTGGCGAGCGTCTCGAGGCGTCTGTCGCGCCTGATCGACCAAGAGGGGCTGTTGGCAGAGTCGTACACGTTGGAGGTCTCGTCTCCCGGCCTCGAGCGTCCCCTCCGGCGTCCGTCCCACTGGGAGAAGTCGATTGGTCGAGACGTACGAGTCAAAGTACGCGACGAGACCGGCCGCGCTCAGACTCTGAGAGGGGTTTTAGTCGGCGCCGACGAACGGGCAGTGACGATTGAGGTCGATGACGACAGCGTGACGGTACCGCTGCAGGATGTCACGTCCGCGCGTACCGTGTATGAGATGAAACCGACGCCCAAGCCTGGCGGGCGCCGGTAGGAGGAACTGTGAAGATCGACCTAGAGGCTCTCGAGATAGCTGCTCGGGAAAGGGGTGTGCCACCCGAGGCCTTTCTCGACGCGTTTGCCAACGCGCTCGTGTCCGCCTATAAGCGAAGCCCGGGTGCCGCCGAGGAGGCACGCGTCACCATCGATCCGGAAACGGGCGACATCACGGTCTATGCGCAGGATCTCGACGAGGACGGCAACGTAGTAAAGGAATGGGAGGACACTCCTGAGGACTTCGGGCGTATCGCCGCCCAGACGGCCAGGCAGGTCATCGCACAACGACTCAGGGAGGCAAAGCGCGAGCAGGTGTTCGATCTTTATGAGGGTCGGGAATTCGACCTGGTCACAGGGATCGTTCAGCAGTTCGATCACCGCTACACGATCCTCGACTTGGGAAATGCCGAAGCCATCATGCCCGGCTCAGAGCGCATTCCCTACGAGCGACTAGAGCGAGGCGCGCGAGTCAAGGCGCTGATTATCGAAGTCCGGGAGGAGGCCAAAGGCCCGCCGGTCGTCGTCAGCCGTAGCCATCCGGACTTCGTTCGGAAGCTGTTGGAGCTCGAGGTCCCCGAGCTTCTCGACGGAACGATCGAGATCAAGGCGCTGGCTAGAGAGCCGGGCCATCGAACCAAGATCGCGGTCGCGTCGAATGTGCCCAACGTGGATGCGAAGGGGGCGTGCGTCGGCGCCCGGGGTTCACGAGTTCGCCAGGTGGTAAATGAGCTCCGCGGGGAGAAGGTGGATGTCGTCGAATACCGGGACCAGCCGGAGCTGTTCATCTCCGAGGCGCTTGGTCCCGCGAAGGTCTCTGAGGTTCGTATCGATGAGGAGACGGAAACGGCAACTGTGATCGTTTCCGACCATCAGCTTTCGCTGGCCATCGGTCGGGAAGGTCAGAACGCCCGTCTGGCGGCTCGTCTAACCGGATACAAGATCGATATCCGATCACAGAGCCAGGAAGCCGGGATCGAGGTTGGTCCCGAGGAAGAGGAGGAGGCAGCCGCCCCCGAACCTGCGGAACCGGCGGAAGCCGCCGCAGAGGCCACCGAAGACGCCGAGGCGGCAGAGGCGGCCGTGGAGGAAACCACCCCTGCCGCGGAGGAACCCGAGACCGGGCAGGAACCCGAGCCCGTGGTGGAGGAAGCGGAAGAAGAGGCGGAAGCCGCCGTGACAGAACCCGAAGCGGCGGAAGCGGCCGAGGCCGCGCCAGCCGACGAGGAGGAGCAAGCCGCTGACTAAGCAGAGGGTCTACGAGCTTGCTCGCAGCATGGGGCGCGAGTCCAAGGAATTGCTGGAGCGAGCCCACGAGCTTGGCATCGACGTGAGTACCGCCTCATCTGGTCTCGACGAGGACGAGGCCGCGCTGGTAATTCTCTCGTTCGAGGAACAAGCCGAGGAGGCTCCGGAGGCCGTGGAAGCGCCACCGGAAGAAGCCAAGCCTGAAGAGCCCGCGCCCGAGATTCAGGTCCTGGAGTTGGGGGCGGACGCCACCCCAGCCGACGTGGCAGAAGCAATCTCGGTGCCGGTTCCCGAAGTAGTCAAAGCTCTTCTGTCCGCCGGGCACATGGTGGCCGTTGAGATGCCCATTCCCGCCGAGGCCTATGACGATCTAGCGGAAACGTTCCAGGTCCTATTCGACGTGGAGGCGCCGCCGGCGGTCGAGGAGGTAGCCGAGATCGGGGTGATTGCTCCGATGCCCACCTTTGACGACGCCGAAGGAGACCTCGTTGCTCGCCCTCCGGTCGTGACCGTGATGGGACATGTAGATCACGGAAAAACCACCCTCCTGGACCATATCCGCCAGACGGACGTCGTGTCCGGCGAAGCTGGCGGAATCACACAACACATCGGCGCGTATCAAGTCGAGTCCAACACCCACCTGATCACTTTCATCGACACACCGGGCCACGAAGCCTTCACTGCCATGCGAGCGCGGGGTGCCAACGTCACCGACATTGTGGTGCTGGTGGTAGCGGCCGACGATGGTCCGATGCCTCAGACCATCGAGGCGATCAGCCACGCAAGGGCAGCAGAGGTCCCGATCATCGTGGCGATAAACAAGATCGACCTACGGGACGCCGATCCGGCAGCTGTGAAGGCGCAGCTGACAGAGCACGGCTTGATCACGGAGGAGCTCGGAGGAGACACCATCGCCGTCGATCTCTCCGCCAAGGACGGGACGGGTATCGAACAGCTATTGGAGATGATCGATCTGGTGGCCGAGGTTGAGGAGCTGAAAGCGAATCCGGACGCACCCGCGTCGGGGGTTGTCGTTGAGAGCCAGCTCGACAAGGGAATGGGACCAGTAGGGACGGTCGTCGTGCAGCGGGGAACGCTGCATGTGGGTGACGCCTTCTTGGCCGGGGGAGCAGCCGGCCGGGTACGGGCCCTCATCGATCACGCCGGCAATCGGATCAAGGAAGCCGGACCGAGCACCCCGGTCTTGATAATGGGTTGGGGAGATGTTCCGACCGCAGGCGACTTCTTCGAGTCGGTCGAGAACGAGCGAGAGGCCCGTGCTAAAGCCGAGGCCCACCTCGAGGAGGTTCGCGCAGAGGAGGTGGTCGTTCCCTCGGCCCGCGAGCGCCTCGAGCAACTACTGGAGCAGCTTCGTTCGAGTGACGAGGCCGAGCTCCGCCTTATCTTGAAGGTCGATGCCCACGGGTCACTAGAAGCAATCCGCGATGGGATCAACAAGCTCGACAGACCGGATGCCTCCGTCTCCGTGCTTCACGGCGGCGTCGGCGGCATCACCGAGAACGATGTCATGCTTGCCGAGGCCTCCGACGCCGTGATCGTCGGCTTCGGAGTGAGGCCGGATGCGCCCGCCCGCCGGTCGGCCGAGGGGCGTGGCATCGAGATCCGCACTTACAAGGTCATCTACGAGCTGCTCGAGGACGTCGAGACAATGCTGGTTGGACGCCTTGCTCCCGAAGAGGTCGAGACGATCACAGGCGTGGCCGAGGTCAGAGCCATCTTCCGAGTGCCGCGCCGTGGCAACGTGGCCGGCTGTTACGTGACCGAGGGAGAGATACGGAGAAACACACAAGCGCGGCTGGTGCGCGACGGTGTCGTGGTATACGACGGTCGCATCGACTCCTTACGGCGCTTCAAAGACGATGTGACATCAGTTGCTTCCGGGTTTGAGTGCGGCATAGGCCTAGAGGACTTCGGCGACGTGAAAGAGGGCGACGTCATTGAGGCATACCAAGTCCGCGAGGTCGCACGCACCTAGGTGGAGTTCGTGCACGCCGCGGCCCTTCGGGTGGAGCTCCTTCTCCGAGACGTTCGGTCCCTCAAGCAGAAACGAGGCCGGATCAAGTCCCTCACCCATCACCTCACCGCACAGTTCCCCGTCGCAGTCGCTGAGATCGACCATCAGGACCTGTGGAAACGGTCAACGCTGGGCGTAGCCACAATTGCGGCCCAGGCGGGGCAGCTCGAGCGGCTGATTCACTCGGTTGTGAAATGGCTCGAGAACCAGTCCGAGGTCGAGGTTCTCGATGTCGTCACCTCATACCTGGCGGAGTCTTAGATGTCGCGATCCATGCGCAAGATCGATGAGCTCCTGCGCACGCTGATCTCCGACGAAATTACCGAGCTCAAAGATCCTCGACTCGGATTCGTGACGATCACTGCGGTGGAGACGTCGCCGGACCTGGCGAAGGCCACCGTTTACTTCACGGTCATCGGAGATGCGGCGGATACCAACGCCGGCCTGCGTTCGGCTGGTCCCAGGGTCCGGAGCCGCGTTGCCGGGCGGGTGCGTCTCAGGCACATGCCCGAGCTGGAGTTCTCTCTGGACGAGCGAGCCGAAGCGGCGTTTCGGGTCGCCGAGATACTGTCCGAGCTGGAACAGGACAATGGCGAAGACTGACGGGTTCATGCTCCTCGACAAGCCCGAGGGTTGGACGTCTCATGACGTTGTCAGCCATGTTCGGAGCGTCACCGGGGCCCTCAAGGTCGGCCACTCTGGAACGCTCGATCCACCGGCGACCGGGCTCCTGGTCCTGGGAGTTGGTCGCTGCACTCGGCTGCTCAGATTTGTTCAAGAGCTGCCCAAGTCTTACGCGGCGCGGGTCTCCTTTGGTGTGGCGACCGATACGCTCGACGCTTCGGGAGCCGTCTTGAGTCGAGAGCCAATGCCTATCTCACGCCGAGAGCTCGACGAAGTCCTGTCTCGTTTCGTGGGAGTCATTCCCCAGGTCCCACCAATGGTCTCCGCATTGAGAGTCGACGGGCGACGTCTATATGAGCTGGCTCGTCGGGGAGAGGAAGTCGATCGC
Organism: Acidimicrobiia bacterium; assembly: GCA_046759765.1. Taxonomy (GTDB): domain Bacteria; phylum Actinomycetota; class Acidimicrobiia; order Spongiisociales; family CAZKJJ01; genus JBHICV01. Next base: position 2,869 of record JBHICV010000087.1, on the reverse strand, counting down.
CGGCCTCGCCGCGTAGAAGTGCACGAGATAGCAGTCGATGACTTCTCCCCGGGGGACTATCCCGAGGCGACTCTCCAAGTCCGGTGCGGGAAAGGCACGTACATTCGCAGCCTGGCTGATGACATCGCGCAGGCGCTGGGAGGGAGGGCACATCTCCTTTCACTCAGGCGGACGGCCGTGGGCAGCCACACGGTCTCCGAGGCCTCATCTCCGACCGAAATCGCGACGGGAGACTGGGAGTCACACCTCCTGGCTCCGTCCGCTGGGCTCGGCGACCTGCCTTTCGTTTCGATCACCGCCGAGCAGGAACCCGCGGTCGCCAATGGAATGTCGTTGGCCTCACATGTGAGGAATCGTGACGGCGAGCCTCACCGAATAGTGGACGAAAGCGGAAGGCTGCTCGCGGTCTACAGGCCGTCGGGACGCCACCTCGTTCCGGAGGTTGTGCTCGTATGAAGGTCCTCGAAGGGCATCCGTCCGCGTGGCTGGGCGCTACGCCGGAAGGATCCTCCCTCACGATTGGCGTTTTCGACGGTGTCCATCGCGGACACCAGAGGGTCTTCGCCGGACTGACGGCCGGTGACAACACCACCGTCGTCGTCACCTTCGATCGTCACCCACTCCAAGTAGTGGCCCCGGAGGCCGCTCCTCGGCTATTGACGTCCCTGAGTCACAGAATCGACCTCTTCGGAAAGATCAGCATCGACGTGGTGGGGGTCCTTCCCTTCGAGGAGGTGCGTCTCCTCAGTCCGACGGAGTTCGTCCAGACAGTCATCGTTGACGCCTTCGCAGCAAGGCAGGTAGCCGTTGGCACCGATTTTCGCTTCGGGCACGATCGAACCGGCGACCTCACGCTGCTTCACGAGCTGGGACGCGACTGGGGCTTCGAACTTTCTCCGATCGAGCTCCTCGAAGGCGACGGCCAGCCGATCTCCTCCACTGCTATCCGGATCTTGGTCGCCTCCGGGAGGGTCGCCGAAGCGTCCCGAGCCCTCGGGCGGCTCTTCGAGCTCCGTGGAGTTGTGGTCCGAGGAGACGGGAGAGGACACCGGCTTGGTGTTCCGACGGCCAACTTGAGCGTTTCTGACGAGCTGATCGTGCCCGGCCGAGGCGTGTACGCGGCGTGGGCGGACTTCGACGGTCGACGACCGGCGGCTGTCAATGTGGGCATCCGTCCCACCTTCGGCGGAACGGACGAGATCGTCGAGGCACATGTACTCGACTTTGAGGGAGATCTGTACGGAGACGAGATGGCGCTTCATTTCCATAGCCGCATTCGCGACGAGCTCACCTTCGAGAGTCCCGACGAGCTAGTAGATGCGATGCATCGTGACTTCGCCGAGACGAGGAACCGGCTGAAGTCACCCGAGCCTTCCTAGGTGGTACAATCTCGCCTGGTCCCCAGCTTCGTGGGGCTAATTCTCGAGGCACCATGCCTGATACTCAGTCCATCATCCAGGAATACGGCCAGCACGACAGCGACACGGGTTCGCCCGAGGTCCAGGTAGCGCTGCTCACACAGCGAATCAACGACCTCACTGAACATCTTCGTGTCCACAGCCACGACCACCACAGCAGGCGCGGCCTGCTGATGATGGTCGGGAAGCGGCGCGGGCTCCTGAACTACCTCAGGAACCAGGACGTGGACAGGTATCGCAGGTTGATCTCGAGACTTGGCCTACGACGCTGAGCCGTAAAGATACGAGGAGTGTGGCCTTCGGTTGTCAGTGGCCAGTCTTTCGGAGCGGAAGACTGACGACTGGTAATTGAGGCCCGCACCCCTCCCAATGCAAGGAGATATGCGTGCCTGAAGTCACAGTGCAATCCCCGATCGGGGAGCGCGAAGTCGTTCTATCTACAGGAAAGCTCGCCGGTCAGGCCGGCGGGGCCGTCACGGTTCGGATCGGCGATACCGAAGTCCTGGTCACAGCCACCGCCAACGCCGAGCTCCGCGAGGGTGTGGACTTCTTCCCCCTTACGGTGGATGTCGAGGAGCGAATGTATGCTGCCGGCCGTATCCCGGGATCGTTTTTCCGCCGCGAGGGAAGGGCAACCGAGAAGGCAATCCTCACGTGCAGGCTGATCGATCGCCCGCTGCGCCCGTCCTTCGCGGACGGTTTCCGCAACGAAACGCAGATCGTGTCAACGATCCTCTCAGTCGACATGGAGAATCCGTACGACGTGATCTCCCTGATCGGCGCCTCGGCTGCCTTGTCGATCAGCGGCGTTCCCTTTGATGGCCCCATCGGATCGGTCCGTCTCGCATTCCGAGACGGCATCTGGCTTGCCATGCCGACATTCGAGGAGCTGGAGGAGTCGGTGTTCGACCTCGTCGTGGCCGGGAGACGAAACCCATCCGGCGAGATCGACATCATGATGGTCGAGGGAGGCTCGACCGAGGACGGCGTGCGGTTGGTGCGCGCCGGCCAGGCTCCCGCCAACGAAGAGTCGATCGGGCGCGGTTTGGAGGAAGCCAAGGGCTATATCTCCGACGGCATCGACCTCCAGGCACGGCTGCTTTCCGATGTGGAGATCGCAGAGACCGAGTGGCCGGTCGTAGAGGACTATTCGGCGGATCTCTATGAGCAAGTCGAGCGGATGACCGGTGAGAAGGTCGCTGAGCTAATCGCGATCTCGGACCGGGCGGAGCGCAAACAAGCCCAATCGGAGACTGCCGAAGAGCTGCTCGCCGAGCTCGGACTGGAGGACGAGGCCGAGGTTCGCTCGGCGGAGAAGGCTTTCAAGGCCTTGGTCAAAGAAAGGATCCGGGAGCGTGTTATCACGCAAGGCATTCGAATGGACGGTCGGGGGCCGGCCGACATAAGGCCACTGGGCGCAGATGTGGGCGTTGTACCGCGCACGCACGGCT
>JBHICV010000086.1:0-10071 GCA_046759765.1 Acidimicrobiia bacterium | reverse complement strand
GGGCCAACTTCACCCCCGAAGCCACCGTCCTCACCGCCTCGGCCTTGGTGCTGTTCAGCCTCTCGATCACCGCTTGGGGGCTACAGCAGATCTACGCCCGCGGCTTTTACGCTCGTAAGCAGATGTGGACACCCGTTCTGATCGGGACTACTGCCACGCTCGTGGCTATTCCGCTGATGGTCTGGCTCTCCCAACCGGACATGATGGGAGTGACGGGCCTGGCCCTTGCCAGCTCGTTGGCCATACTGGGATATGCCTTCGCGCTCGCACTTGTCTGGCACCGTCGCAACGGGTTCAAAGGAGTCGAGGGCATGACCTTGACGCTAGGCCGGAGCGTCGGGGCCGGGATCATATCCGGAGTTGTCGGATGGAAGGTGGCCGATCTGATCCTTGAAGCTACCGGCCCGACGTTCGGTAGCTCGCTGCTGGCGTTTGCGGCCGGTGGTACGGTGATAGCGGGCATCTACCTCGGGTTGTCATGGCTGCTTGGATCCCCCGAGCTGCGTCAGCTCTCGGGAAGAGTGAGCTAGACCTACCTGGTATCCCGACGGCGATTCCTGTCTTCCGTTGCTCGAAGCGAGGTTTGCCTCTCGTCGGAGCGCGGGCCGACCTGCCGTCTGGCCCTCCCGGACATGACCCAAGCGGCCTGGGTGAGCGGCCCTGCTCCTTCCACACCCTCGGTCTCCTCGTCCCACAGCACCTGAAGGGCCGCCATGATCGCCGCAGTTACGTACGGGTCGGCGCCACCTTTGATCTCAACTACCTCAGGCATCCAGCTCCACGAGTTCGATCAGCGTACTGGCCAGTTGACCTGGATGAACGAACGCGATTCGGTGGCCGCCGCCGCCTACCCTCGGCTTTTCATCGATCAGCTGAACTCCCTCCGAACGGAGATGAGCCAAAGCGTCGTCGATCGACGCGACCGCGAAGGCCACGTGATGAAGTCCTTGACCTCGTGACGCGAGAAACCGGCCGACGGGAGTGTCCGCCCTGAGCGGCTGTACGAGCTGGACGTAAGAACCTCCCACGGGGATCATCGCCTCCTCGACTCCCTGGTCGGAAACCACCTCTCGATAGAGGGGTTCGACGCCGTACTGGCGCCGATATTCTGAAACGGCCTGGTCGAGGTTCTCCACCGCGATTGCCACATGATCCAGGTTGAGTAGCCGCATCTGTCTGAGACTAGAAGTCGGATGACCGACTGCCGGCCATGCGTTGCCTACGAGTAGATTCGGATGGAAAGGTTTCGTCATGGGCTCCGTCATCACATCAATTGCTCGAACACCGATCGGTCGGTACGGGGGCGCCTTGCAGCCGCTACAAGCGGTCGATCTCGGGGGGGTGGCTATCGAAGCGGCGATCGAACGGTCGGGGCTGGACGCGGCGGTATTCGATGAGGTCATTTTTGGCCATGTGATCCAGGCCGGACAGGGTCAGATCACCTCACGCCAGGCGGCCATTCGGGGCGGGCTTCCCATGACCGTGCCCTCGGTGACGATCAACAAGGTGTGTCTGTCGGGAATGGCCGCCATCGCAGCCGGCGACCGATCGATCAGACTCGGCGAGTCAAAGTTCGTCGTCGCGGGTGGGATGGAGTCGATGTCCAACGCCCCCTACCTGGCTGCTGAGGCAAGATGGGGCGCGCGGATGGGTGACACACAACTAGTTGACGCCATGCTTCACGACGGGCTGTGGTGCTCGATCGACCAGTGCACGATGGGTGAGTCGTCCGATGAGAACAACCGTCGGCTCGGAATCAGTCGTGAGGAACAAGACGAATGGTCGGTGGCGAGCCACGAGCGCGCGCTGGCCGCAACCACCTCGGGTGTGTTTGCCAAGGAGATCGTTCCGGTACCTGTTCCTCAGCGACGAGGGCCGACCGTCGCCGTCGAGCGAGACGAGGGCATGCGGGAAGGCGTATCAGCTTCGACGCTGGCCGAGCTTGATCCTGCCTTTCGGGACGTAGGGACGATCACGGCCGGTAACGCCTCTCAGATCTCAGATGGGGCTGCGGCTGTGGTCGTGGCAGATCGAACGGCGGCCGAGGCGGCCGGAGCCCCGATACTGGCGAAGATTCTTTCCTACGGTCAGATAGGAGGAGCCGATGCAACCCTTCACGAACGCCCGGCTGAGGCTCTCAAGGTGGCGCTCAAGCGGGCTGACCTCGATCCTTCAGATCTCCATCTTGTCGAGATAAATGAAGCTTTCGCCGCGGTACCCATCTGGTCCGCAAGGATGCTCGGGCTGGATCACAGCATGGTCAATGTCAATGGAGGCGCGGTGGCTCTTGGACATCCTCTCGGAGCTACGGGAGCGCGGCTCGTTGTCACGCTGATTGGAGCATTACGCGAGCGAGGCGCGGGAATCGGAGCCGCGGCTTTGTGCGGTGGTGGTGGACAGGGCGACGCCTTGATCCTCGAGGTGGGGTAATGGCTGAAGCTCCCGAACACAACCTGGCCTTTGACCTGGCGCGGGTAACCGAGACGGCTGCGATCGGTGCGGCCCGCTGGCAAGGCAGGGGTGACAAAGAGGCCGTCGACCAAGCGGCTGTCGACGGGATGCGGCTTATCCTCTCCACCTGCGAAATCGACGGGGCCATCGTGATCGGGGAGGGCGAGAAGGACCACGCTCCCATGCTGTACAACGGCGAGTCCGTTGGAACCGGTCGAGGACCAGCCGTCGATGTCGCCGTGGATCCGGTTGACGGGACCACAATCACGTCCGAAGGGGCCCTCGGCGCGATAGCGGTCATTGCCTTGGCCGAACGGGGAAGCATGTACGCCCCGGGATCCGTGGTCTACATGGACAAGCTGGCTGTGGGGCCCGAGGCCGCCGGGACAGTGGACATCGAAGCTCCGGTCGAGCACAACCTCAAGCAGGTCGCCCAGGCGGTCCGCAAGGACGTCGAGGATCTGACTGCTCTGATCCTCAAGCGGCCCCGCAACGAGCCTCACATCGAGGCCTGCCGCGAAGCCGGAGCGCGGGTGCGCCTGATAAGGGATGGCGACGTAGCCGGTGCCATTGCCACTGCACAACAGCACACGGGCATCGACATCATGTTGGGGATCGGAGGATCACCAGAGGCCGTCATCGCCGCCGGGGCCCTCGCATGCCTTCGAGGTGAGATCCAGGCCAAGCTCTGGCCGCGCGACGAGACAGAACAGCGCTACGCAGTCGAAGCCGGTCTCGACCTCTCCCAAGTCCTAACGATCCGCGATCTCGTCGACTCCGACAACGTTTTCTTCGCCGCCACGGGAGTGACCGACAGCGAGCTCTTAGATGGCGTTCGCTTCTTTGGCGACGGTGCCCGCACCCACACGCTCATCATGCGCTCCAAGACCGGAACCATCCGCTTCGTGAACTCGACCCACGATCTCGCACGCCTACGGGAGATCTCGGCGCTGCTGGATTGAAGTGTTTCCTGTCAATCTGAACCGCGGAATACGCGGCTGACATTGACAGGAACGCGTGTCACAGGTCGAGAGCCAGGTTTACGGAGTCGACGAGGGTGTCGGCGATCGGCACGCCTGTTTCCTCCAGACGTTCCCGGAGGTGCGATCCGGAGTCATATAGAACTGCGGCGGCCCCGACGGCTCTGGCCGCGGCCGCATCGTCGAGGGCGTCTCCGATCACGACCACCTCGCTGGGCTTCGTGGCCAGAGCACCAAGATGTTCCTCGAGATGCAGGTGCTTGCGGTCCCCTCTGATCCCCCGCAGACCGTCCACTCTGTTCATGTACCGACGTATCCCGAGCCGTTCCACTAGCTCAACGAGCTCGTCATGCAGAAACATCGAAAGCAGAGACTGCGACGCACCGCTGCGATCGACGAGCTCGAGTGCTTCGGTGGCATTGGGTGCAAGGGTGGCCTGATCGAGGACCGCGGCGTAGTGGTCGTGGAAGGCGACGTCGAGGCGATGCCACTCCTCCTGTGACACGGGTCTCTCGAGCAGTTCTTCGTAGAACAACGACACCGGTCGTGTGTAGTGGCTTTGGTATCGATCGACGGTGATAGGCGGAGCGCCCACGAGCACGAGGGCGGTGTTCACCGAGTCGACGACTATCTCCAGGTCGTCGAAGAGGGTCCCGTTCCAATCCCAGACGATGTGGCGCAAGGCCCTTACATCTCGAGCCGGCCCGAGAGAGCCCTTCCGAGCGTCAGCTCGTCAGCAAAGTCCAGATCCCCTCCGACGGGAAGACCGCTGGCCAGGCGCGTGACTCGGACGCCCGCCGGTTTGAACTCCCGAGCCAAATACATGGCGGTGGTGTCACCCTCCACCGTGGGGTTGGTCGCAATGATTAGCTCCTTGATTCCCTCATCCGGGATGCGCTTACCCAGCTCCGCGATCGTCAGCTGCTCGGGACCCACTCCAGAGATCGGAGAGAGGGACCCGCCCAGTACGTGATACCGGCCATGGAACTCGTGCGTCCGCTCGAGTACGGCGATGTCCTGGGCTCGTTCCACAACGCAGACAATGGTCGGATCGCGCCGAGAGTCCACACAGATCGAGCACTCCACTTCACCTGTCACGTTGAAGCACCGACGGCAGGGGTGGATCTGCTCGCGCATGTCCACGATCGCCTTCGCCAACCGTGAGGCGTCCTCCCGATCGGTGGCCAGTAGATGAAACGCCAGACGGGAGGCCGACTTGGGGCCGATCCCCGGCAGTCGCGAGAGTTCGTCAATCAGACGCTGAAGCGGTTCCTCGAACATCAGCCGAAGGGAACTCCAAGGCCGCCGGCCAGCCCGCCGATCTCCTCATCGGTGGCTTTTCCCACCTCCTCGCGGGCTTGGTTCACCGCCGCCACGATCAGATCCCCCAACATCTCGGCATCATCAGGATCGATCACGGAGGGATCGATCTCGACTCCGGTCAGCTCGCCCGCGCCGGTCATATGGGCCACGACGGCAGCTCCGCCGGCACTGCCCTCGAAGGTACGCGCCGCGAGTGCCTCCTGGGCCACAGCCAGCTCTTCCTGCACTTTCTGAGCTTGCTGGAGGATCCGCTGCAGCTCCTTGGGATTCATGCTCACGGCCGGCACCCTATCACCGGGGCCGAGGCTGGCCGGTAGCCCTCAGCTGTCTGCCGACGCGTCCTCGACGACCTGCCCGCCGAGCAGATCCTCGACCAGGCGGGTGGGGTCGAGGGCCTCCGCCGGTGCCTCGGGAAGGGAGTCCTTATCGGGCGCCTTCTCCGCCTCATCGTCGACGGATTGGTGCTCCAGACCGGGCTCGAACTCGACCTGAACCTCCCGTCCCAGCAGCTCAGACGCTCGCCTCGCCACGGCTTCCTGAACCGGGGCTGACGTCTGCAATTGTTCGAGGTGGAAGTCGAGGTGAGGGGGCAGATGAAGCACGATGACCGAATCTCTCACGCCACCTGGCCGTGCTTCGCGGAAGAAAGCTTGATTCCTGGGCCCCAGATCGTCCCGAACGGCCGAGAACAGCATTGGCCATATCTTCTCGACCTGTTCGATCGTTAGTTCCGACTCGTCTGCAGGCGTTTCTTTTGAGTCCGGCGCCTCCGAGGCCATTGTTTCCGCGTCCGGCCAGGCTGCCTCTGGGTTCTCGTCCCCGACATCCACCGTAGCTATCTGCTCCTCTGGCGCCCTCTTGGTAGAAGAAGCTGCTGGGGGTTCCTTTGGCAAGCTGCGAACGCTCTCGTCCAGTCGGTCCACGCGCGCGACAAGCGAAGGGATATCGACCGAGACTTCCGGTCGCGTGAGTTTAAGGACAGCTAACTCCACCATCAGCCGCTCCTCCCTGCCCTCTCGGAGCATGGCCAAGGCCTCTCCGAGCTCGTCCACCGTGCGCAAGACATCGGTCGCCGGCAAGTAGCCCGCGACCCGCTGCCACTCCTCGATGACCTCAGGCGGCTCGTCGGTGATCTCGGCGACGTTGGACGAGTAATGAGCCAGAAACACGCCCCGGAAGAAGGCAATTGCCTCCGAAACAAACCTGCGCAGGTCCACTCCATCAGACGAAAGAGTGGAGATCAGCTCCAGGGCAGCCTGGGCGTCATGAGTGGAGATTGCTCGGCCAAGCTGGTCGAAGGCCTCGCGGTCGGCAAGGCCCAGCGCGGAGTTGACCAAGGCCACATTGACGGACCCGGCTCCGAGGGCGCCCACCTGCTCCAGGAGGCTGAGTGAATCTCGCACCAAGCCGTTTGCGTGGCGGGCTATCGCGATGAGCGCAGCCTTCTCGGCGTCATAGCCCTCTTCCTTGGCGATCTCCTCCAGGAAAGCGGCAATGGCCTCAGCTGCAACGGGGTGAAAGTCAAAACGCTGCGCCCGGCTTCTGACCGTATCGAGCAGCTTGTAGGGCTCCGTGGTGGCCAGAACGAAGTGCACGTGCTCCGGAGGCTCCTCGAGGGTCTTTAGGAGGGCGTTGCCGGCCGCTTTGGAGAGCATGTGTGCTTCATCGAGGATGAACACCCTCTTTCCCCCACCGACGGAAGCCACGGTGCTGACACCCACCCGGAGCTCGCGAATGTCCTCCACGCTGTTGTGGCTAGCCGCATCGAGCTCGATCACGTCCAGTGACGTCCCCTCGGCGATCCCGGTGCATACGGCACAGGTTCCGCACGGTTCACCCTCTTCGGTTTTCTGCTGACAGTTGAGAACCTTCGCCAGGATCCTGGCCGTGGATGTCTTCCCTGTACCGCGCGGGCCCGCGAATAGATAGGCGTGGGCAACGCGGCTGTCATCCACCTCGCGGGACAGGGTCCGAGTGACGTGGTCTTGTCCGATGATGTCCGAGAATCGCTGGGGCCGGTACTTGCGGTAGAGGGCCTGATACTCCACGAGGGCGATCGTAGTGGCGCCACCGAGTGGCGCAGTTTTCAGTTCTCAGTAATCAGTCGTTAGTTCAATGCTCATCCCTACCGATGACTGATGACTGATGACTGATGACTGAAAGCTCGGCAACCTCTATATGGACCTCCAACCTCACCCGAACGTTCGGGAAGAAGACCGCCGTCGACAATCTCACCCTGGAGATACCCCCGGGCTCCTTCTACGGACTGCTAGGACCTAACGGGGCCGGCAAGACCACGACGATCAAAATGGTCGTCGGTCTGCTTCGACCCACCAGCGGCACTGCCGGGATAGGTCAGTACGACACGTGGGCCGATCCGATCCAGATTCGCCGCATGGTCGGGGTACTTCCCGAAGAGTTCAATCTTTATGAACGTATCACGGCCAACGAGCTGCTCGACTTCGTGGCCTCGATTCACGAGATTCCCAAGTCGGATGCGGCTCGCCGACGATCGGAGCTGCTGGAGCTACTCGATCTCCAAGAGGCCGCCGGCGAGCTGATCGCCGATTACTCACGCGGAATGCGGAAGAAGGCGGCGCTTGCCGCGGCTGTGATCCACGCTCCCCCGGTTCTATTCCTGGACGAGCCCTTCGAGGGGGTAGACGCAGTGAGTGCTCGGCTCATCAAGAGCCTGCTTGTCCGTTACACAGAGAGAGGAGCCACCGTCGTGTTCTCCTCCCACGTCATGGAGCTCGTTGAGAAGCTCTGCACCCGGGTTGGCATCATGAATCACGGCCGGCTCCTTATCGATGCAACGCCGGAGACACTCCGCTCCAGCTATGGCGCCAAGACCATCGAAGAGGCGTTCCTCGCCGCCGTGGGAGCAGAAGAGTCTGAAGTTGGCTTGGAATGGCTGCACAGCTCGTAGCCCTCAAATGGCGATTGCTTCGTAACGGCCTGAGAGGCGATCGGCAGCGACGGTTCGGGCTTCCTGTGATGGCCGTTCTGCTGGCAGCGGCTGGATGGTGGGCTGCCAGTTCGTTCTACGAACGGGCCAGTGCGCTGTCTCCTCCCGCGGCGGAAGAGTATTCGTTATGGGTCATAACAATCGGCTGGGTGGCTTGGGTGGTCATGCCGGTGTTGTTCTTCCCGCTAGATGAGCCTTTGGATCCGATCAAGCTCTCGCTGATGCCGTGGTCACGAAGCCGGATAATGGCGGGCCTGACTGCCTCGGGCCTTATCACCATCACCATTCTGGTTCCGTTGGCGGTTCTGGCCGCGGACGTGGCGGCCTTCGCCACACCGGCTTCGATGGTTCTGACCCTTGCAGGAGGGGCCGTCTTGCTGTTGCTGCTGATCGCCGGGGGTCAGGCCTTCACAACTCTGGTCTCGCTCGGGCTCCGTTACCGGCGAGGACGCGACCTTGCCTTCCTACTCGTCGCCGCTATGGGCCTCGGCATCTATGCGCTCTACCAGACGGTATCGAGCAGAGTTGCCGATCTGGGCCTCGAAGGCGCGGTGATGGCACAGCCGCTTTCACCTTGGTCGTACCTGGTGCCGCCTGCATCCGCACAACGGGTGATCACCGCGTCCGCCGAAGGCGACATCCTCACGGCCATTCTGAGTCTGGCGTCCGCGGTCCTGTGGCTCGGCGGCCTCACCTGGCTGTGGAGCAGGGTCATCAATCGTCTGGTCACCAACCCCACCGGCAGTTCGCTCTCCAACCGGCGAGCATCTCGCCGCCGTACCCGTCTCGGAGTACGTTCCCCGACCCTGGCGGTCGTTGACAAAGAGCTGAGGACCTATCTGCGGGACCCACGAATGCGCATGGTGTGGACCGGAGGCGCGGTCTTCGTCGGCCTGCTGGCCGCGTCCCTACTGCTGGGTACAGCACAGCTCGAAGTCTTCTATCGGATCCCCTGGCTGACGATGGCGGGACCGCTCGTGGTCCTGTTCATCGGACTGCCCATCACGCTTAACCAAATCGGCTGGGAGAGAGACTCGGCATCTTTCCTGTTCGCTCTTCCTGTCGACGCCCGTGTCGTACTGGCCGGCAAGAACCAGGCGGCCGCTACCGCACTGCTCGTCGAGGGCATGGTCATGTCGGCAGCACTCGCCACCATTAGTGGAGGGTGGCACTGGTTACCGCTGGCGATACCCGTTGCGTTGACCGCGATCGGCTGTCAGCTGGCGGTTGGAAACGTGGTCTCCGTCATGGCACCACTTCGACTGCCACCAGTTGGAAGCGACCTGTTCGCACAGGCAACCGAGCAGGGCTGTCTTTCCGTCATCTCCCAGGCCTTCGCGTTCCTGGTGATCGGGCTACTGCTCGTGCCGGTGGCGGCTGCCTTCATTGTGGTCGTGTGGGGTTTTGCCGACCCTGTCCTGGTCTCCTTGGGTGCCGTGCTCTGGGGCGGACTGTTCTATTGGATCGGGCTTCGGGTATCCGCCATTCTGATGGCCAGGCGAGTACCGGAACTGGTCGCGGCGGTGGAGACGCATTCCTAAGGCCGTCAGCTAGTCGGTACTTGCTACTCAGACTTTCGGACATACCCTCTTGGCATCGTGCGTCTCGGAATCGATCTCGACGGCGTGGTCGCCGACTTCAACCAGGGCTGGATCGACCGCTACAACCAAGAATTCGGCACTGAACTCCACAACGAGTCCGTTGACTCATGGGACGGATTGGTCGCGGAGACCCACTTTCGGTCGATGGGCGACTTCTGGCATTGGGCGCGCGATCTTGGAGACGGTTCAATATTTCGTCACCTCGATGCCTACCCGGGGGCGATCGAAACCCTCGAGCATCTCGACAGCAGAGGACACGACATAGTGATTCTCACCAGCAAGCCGCCCTGGGCAGTGCACGAAACGTTTGCCTGGATCGCGGATCAGGCCGTTCCGACTCACGAGGTTCACATACTCGACGACAAGTGGACGGTGGCCTGTGACGTCTACCTGGATGATGCGCCCCACATCCTCAAGGGCTTCAGAAAACACCGGCCCGAAGCCACGGCTTGCCGCTATGTCAGGCCCTGGAACGACCCGCTTCCCGGAGTGGTCGATGTGGCGACCTGGGAGGAGTTTCGAGACACGGTGGCGCGTTTGGAGCGCTCTTGGATGCCGCGGGACTAACGTGGGGCCGCTTTCGCTGAGCGCGGAGAGTCCCCTCAGCGGAAAACAGCTCCATAAGACAACCTTTGGGGGAGAAATGAAACTACGACGATGGGCGGCGCTTCTCGCCGTACTTGCCCTAATTGCCGCGGCCTGCGGCGAGGAAACAGTGGAAACCGAGCCGCCGGCGACACAGCCACCA
>JBHICV010000085.1:0-10207 GCA_046759765.1 Acidimicrobiia bacterium | reverse complement strand
TCTCACTGGTGGGCGCTAGAGGATTTGAACCTCTGACCTCTTCCGCGTCAAGGAACATCGGGCCAGGTTCCCTACCTGGCGCTTTCCGGATTCTTCCTTGTCCTGTAAGGGATTTCGGCTTTCAGTAGTTTGCGTCCGTTTGCGTCGTTTTCGGTTCTCTCACGGACACTTGACGGACACCCCGAAATGCTGGGGCTTGCGCTCGACCACGGCAAGAGTTCGAGTGTCGATCGGGCCCGCGGCTGATTATGGCAATAGGTCTTTCGCGGTTTGGGAAGGCTGCCGCACTCCTAGGCGAGGCCATCGGCGCCAGATGTGTACTCGCATGGACCTGCTGATATCGGGCGCCGACGAGCTCGGTTACGACTCGGCTGGGCCGGCGCCGGGCTGAAACATGGTTGGGCCAGCGCAAGTCCCTGCGGCGTGCGCCGAGCCCCTCCTGACAGATGCTCAATGTGAAATGCCGGAGGGAGGCTATTGGACGCTCCCTCCGGTCTGCTTAGGGCCTTTTCTTGTCATGCCTGGGACCGGCTACAACAGCCCTCTGAGCAGTGAGCCACGCGTGGCACCCTGAACCGCTTCATGGGTTCTCCTTTCGATCGGTTGACATTCTCTGCAATTTGATCATGAGGCGCAGCAGGACAGGTACTCGACGTCCTTCTGGAACGCCTGGGCAGCCAGCTTCAACCCCTCGGCCATCGTGAGGTACGGGTGGTACGTCTCGGCGACCTCGTCCACCGTCGCCCGGTATTTGAGCGCCATAACGGCTGCCTGGATCACATCCCCGGCGCCCTCAGCAAGTATGTGAACTCCCAACAGTTCGCCGGTGGACTCATCCGCCACCATCTTGATGAGACCCGTGGTCTCTCGGTTGACCAGAGCCCGGGGTACGACTTTCAATGGCAGGACGGAAGTGACGACCGGGCGCCCCGCTTCACGGGCCTCCTGCTCGGTCAGTCCGACTGAGGCGACCGAAGGTGAAGTGAACGTCACTCGAGGCATGGTCCGGAAGTCGATCTCCCGACCCGCGCCGCGAAGGGCGTTCTCGGCCGCGATGCTTCCTCCCAAAGCCGCCACATAGACGAACTGCGGATGACTCGTGACGTCCCCCGCCGCCCAGATCCTCGGATTGCTCGTCCGCATCTGCGAATCCACCACGACATGGCCCCGTTGGTCCGTCTCGACCCCGGCTTCGGCAAGTCCCAATCCTTCGGTCTGGGCCCGGCGGCCGGTCGCCATCAGGAGCCGGTCGGCGGCGATGCGCTCAACTATTCCGCCGTTTTCGACCTCGAGCCACACTCGGCCGTTCTCACTTCCAACAGACTCGACAGTTGCACCGGCGAGAATCCGCGCTCCCTGTGCCTCGAGGTGTGCGTGGAGAGTCTCGGAGATCTCATCCTCCTCAAATGGCGCGATCCTTTCCAAGACCTCGATGAACGTCACCCGGGAGCCGAGGTTGAGGAAATACTGCCCTAGCTCAAGGCCGATAGCGTTGGCGCCGACCACGATCAGCTCTTCCGGAAGCTCCGTCATATCTAGGGCGGTGGTGGAGGTCAGGTATTCGATACCCTCTAGTCCGTCAATCGGGGGCACCCACGGCTCCGCCCCCGTCGCGATCAGAAACTGCCCGGCTGTCGTCGGCTTTCCGTCGATGTCGATCGTGTCCGGACCGGTGAATCGTGCCTGACAGTGAATGATGTCGAATTCGTAGTGGTCGGCCAGGTCCGTGTACTTCTCCTTGCGGAGCAGCTCGACCAGCTCGTCCTTCTGGGCGACGAGGTTCTTCATGTCCACCGAGTCGGCCCTGGTGCTGATGCCGGTGAACGGATGATGGGCGGCTGCCCAGTAGATCTCAGAGGGCCGCAACACCGCTTTGGAGGGTACGCATCCGACGTTGACGCACGTGCCCCCCACGGTGTGGCGCTCGATCAGCGCAACATGGGCTCCGAGGTCCCGGGCCTTGATCGCCGCTGCGAAGGCTGCAGATCCCGCACCGATGACGAGCAGGTCGTAGTCAGCCTCTACCGACGTCTCGCTCAGCGCGGCGGCTTTCTCCTCGACAAGGCGATACCCCACCTGATCGATGGAGGCGACCGCATCATCGAACGTAAAGTCGGAGGAGGGTTTGCCAGACACTTTTCCTCGGCGCCAGTCGACCTCAACGTCTGTCAGTCCGACGCGTTCCAGTGCTGTGGACACAGTGATCTCACAGCCGTCACAATGCATCCCTTCGATAGTCAGGTCGACTCGGTCCGGCATCGCGCAACTCCTAGCTAGTGACAGACCTAACGTATTGGATTGATACGATATTCCAGGTTAGTGGATCCGGCGGCAGGCGGCGATGTCTGCCTCGTTCCCTTCCAAAAAGGCCCTGGCAAGATCGACCAGAGCTACCACTCGCGGGTTGGCGACCCGATACGACACTCGGCGACCTCGCCTTTCGGCTTCGATGAACCCGCACCATACGAGGCAGGCCAGATGCTGAGATACCTGCCCCTGGGACAGGCCGACCTCGTTGACTATCTCCTTCTGATAAAGGGGCCCTTCGAGGAGTAGCTCGACGATGTGCAGCCTGGTGCCGTCGCCCAGCGCTCGAAATAGCTTGGCAACGAGTTCCGAGTCGGGAAGGGTAATCGGCTCTGGTTCGATGATTGAGGGGCGGCCTGCCACGCGAACTCCCGTCTTCTATTTGATCAGGCCCATGATAGATCAGCCGGCGCGAAGGCTCTGTAAGGACAGCGCCCCTGGCCCGCACTCGGGGCATTGGATTACCTGATCGAGGTCCTGACGCAATCGTTTTCGGGCCCTCCGAAGCCGTGCTTTCACTGCGTCGGAGGTGGTGCCTAGCCGCTGCGCGGTCTCTTCGGTGGACAGTCCGGCTCCCAGCCGAAGTAGCACCACTTCTCGCTGACCCGGCGGCAGCGCCGCCAGCGCCTTGGCGGTCCGACAGGCGATCACTGCAACGTCCAGCGACCTTTCCGGATCGGCGTAAGCCGATCGTTCGGCGACGTCCGCCTTGAGCGGATAGGTTACGCGACGTCGGCGACGAACGTCCACGCAGGTATGGCGCGCTACGGAATAGATCCAGGTGTTGAGGGAGGATTTGCCCTGGTACCCGGTCACGCTCCGTGTGATCCGAAGTCCGATCTCCTGCACGGCGTCCTCCACCTCATCGGGCGAAACCATGCGGTGAGCGCACTTGCGGATGCGACTGTCGAAGCGCCGGATCAACTCCTCTAACCAGACCTGATCGCCAAGGCGTACTCGCGCGGCCAGCTGCTCGTCCGTTACGTCTGCGTACTCCACAGTCGAATCAACAGGCCCCATTATTGGTTAATTCCGATGCTAGGGTAGCCTGGCTTGTCTACTCGACTCGATGGCTGAACGCACCAATTCCTCCTCGGACACTGCCGGCTTCCTAGTAGCCGGAGCCGTGATGGTTGGGGTGTGTTGCGCCGGTCCTGTATTGCTTGCCACCCTGGGCGCAAGCTCTCTATTCGGTGTCTTGGTGAGCCCATGGCTCCTCGTTCCCCTTGGAGTAGGAGTCGCCTTCGGGTTGGTTCGATATTGGCGCCGGCGGACGCACGAATGCGACTGCCTTGACATGCAAGAACATGCCCACTGGGGAGAGCAGGTTCCATGAGCAAAGCGACCGAACCGAAAAGCCGGTCACACGAGCCGCAGCTAAGAGGAGGGGTTCTAATCGCCGGCATGGTGGGACTGGTGGCCCTAGCAGGTCTGGGAATCTTTCTTCTCCGGGCCTCCCGGATGGATGCCGTGCTGTCGCCCACTACAGCCGAGGCGGCAGCCTCTACCGGGAAAGTGGAGCCCAACCCGGCAGAGGATCTCGGAGCTGAGAGCGCCACGTCAGGCGAGCCCGCAAGCCAATCTGCCGTTGCGGAAGGCCCGCCCGCCCCTGCGGTGGCACTCCTCACCTTCGAAGGCAGCACGGTGAATCTGTCTGACTTCTTCGGGCGGGGTCTCGTAGTCAACTTCTGGGCGTCGGACTGTCCGTTCTGCTATGCCGAGATGCCCGGATTCGAAGCCGTTTATCAGCGGCATCGCGAGACCGTGGAGTTCCTCGGTATCAACCTCGGTCCTGACCCTTACGCGTCCGAGATCATTGAGCTCACCGGGGTCACCTACCCGCTGGTCCGCGATCTGGACGGGACGGCCTACCGGGCATTCGGCGGCTTCACGATGCCCACGACCATCTTCATCTCAGGCGGCGGTGTGATAATCGAAGTCTTTTCAGGACCGTTGACTGAGGATTGGTTGGAGGAGCGAGTGGTCGACTACTTCAACGCCTGAAATGGTCGGCGTACCGCTGGTATTTGCCTTCACGGCGGGCATGGTGGCGACCTTCAACCCCTGCGGTTTCGCCATGGTCCCGGCCTACGTCTCCATGCTCCTGATGCAGCGACCAGACGGCGTATCGCCCCTTCGTCAAGGTCTCAGCATCGGCGCGTGGGTCACCGTTGGCTTCCTAGTGGTCTTCAGCGTGCTCGGCATAGCCGTAACCGCGGTCACCTATCAGATCCTCGACTTCATCCCCTGGCTCGCGATCATTGTCGGCATCAGCCTGGTCCTTGCGGGCACAGCGGTGCTTGCAGGTCGACACATCGGCTTGCGGGCATTGCAGATCCGCTTCGCTAGGAACGGGTCCCCGCAGGGATCGCTCGCCTTTGGGGTCGCCTTCGGGGTCGCTTCCATCTCCTGCACACTGCCCATCTTTTTGGCCGTGTCCTCGGCCGCCCTAGCCGCACCCAACCTCGCGGCCGGAGGAGGCCTGTTCGTTTCGTACGGACTTGGAATGGGCGTGGTCCTAATGGGGATCGCAGTGGCCCTCGCCTCATCGCGCGACGCCGTCGTGCTCCGACTACGGAGAGTCACTCCGTACGTGGAACGAATCGGCGGATGGCTGCTCGTACTCTCCGGCCTCTACATCGTCTACTACTGGGCCAGCAGCCTGGCCTCTCCCACGGGCGATCTCAACTCGCCTCTGCGGAGTCCCGCTCTCTTCGTCGAGCGGATCTCGGCATGGTTCTCGGCTCAGATCGGCGGGCGTCCTCTGGTGTGGCTGCTGGGCATCTTGGCCGTGGTTGGTCTCGCGGCTGTGTTCGAGGTTCGAAGGGCAAAACGAGGGTCGGCCGACCGCGAGAGAGAACCGATCGGCTAGGTACTGCCTCAGGGCAATCGAGGCTCCCTCAGCCACGGTGGCGAACGAAAGGAACCGATGTGACCAAGGTTGACACGATCGTGGTAGGCGCTGGCATGGCCGGTATCCCGATGGCGCTCCGAGCGGCGAGAAACGGACCCACAGTTCTCATCGAGCCCGACCAGGTGGGAGGCACATGTCTCAACCGGGGCTGTATACCCACCAAGACGATGCTCCACTCGGCCAAAGTTGCCCACCTGGCTCGGCGGTCCGCTGACTTCGGGGTACACGTCGGCGACGTCCGAGTTGATCTCGGTGAGGTGGTCGACCGTAAGGACGGAGTAGTCCGTTCGGTGCGTGACCCTTCCTATCGCGCGATCGAACGAGCCGAGGACCTGGAGCTCGTGGAGGGTTGGGCCCGGTTCCTGAGCCCACGCGAGGTTGCCGTCAACGGATCCCGGTGGGAGACCGAGCGGGTGATAATCAACAACGGAGCGCGCCCCTCCGTTCCTGCAATCCCCGGTCTTGACCAGGTGCCGAGGCTGGACAGCACCTCTGCCCTCGATCTGCGCGAGCTCCCGGACCATCTGATCGTCATAGGGGGCGGCTATGTCGGGTGCGAGTTCGCTCAGATGTTCCGCCGCTTCGATGCCCAGGTGACCCTGATCCAGCGGGCCGATCGCCTGTTGCCCGCCGAGGACTCTGAGGTCTCCCAAGTGGTGCATCAGGCGTTCGAGCGTGAGGGCATCGCGGTTCGCATCAACTCCTCGCCTGAGAAGATCGAACGATCAGAGGATGGGGTTGTTGTTTGGGTCGGCGAAGACCAGATGCGAGGCTCGCATCTTCTCATCGCCACCGGCCGGACACCCAACAGCGACTCCCTCGACGTCGCGGCTGCCGGCATCGAGGTGGACGACCGAGGTTTCATCCAGGTCGATGGGAACTACTCGACGTCGCAGGCGGGAATCTATGCGATCGGGGACGCCATCGGGCCTCCGATGTTCACGCATTCGGCCCGCGACGATGCCTTCCTCGTTTACCAGCATGTTTACCGCGGCAGGGACGTCAGCTGGGAGCACCGGTTGGTGCCGCACGCCGTCTTCACGGACCCTGAGGTCGCATCCTTTGGGCTGGGCGAGTCGCAAGCCCGCGAGCTCCATGGCGACCGTGTGGCGGTCGGCACGGAGCGGTTCCGCGGTGTGGCCAAGGCCCGGGCCATTGGCGAGACGGACGGCTTCGTCAAGATCGTCGCCGGACCGGACCGGGAGATCCTGGGTGCCACCATCGTCGGTCCTGACGCCGGCAACCTGATTCACGAACTGGTGGTGGCTGCCGCGGGCGGCCTCAAGGTCGATACGGTCCGAGGAGCGATCCACATCCATCCGACGCTGGCCGAAGCAGTCAACTCGGCTGCCGGAGGGGTTCACCATCCGACCATGGCCGAGTAGGCATCCGCCCCCCGGTCATCTGTGGAAGCCTGCCCGGCCAATCTGCCCAACAATGCCAATAGAACAGATCTTCTTAAACCCATGCTCCTGGCGCGCAAGAGCAGTCATCCAAGGCGACCTTTCACCTTCATGAGGATCTTCATATTGGTATTCTCAAATGTATAAAAGTGCCGTTCAGGGGAGCTATCGGGGACGGGCCCGTGTCGGGAGGACGGCTGGGGGCTGCCCCGGACGGCCAAGTCAGAGGAGGAAATGGTGTCGACAACAGCATTCTGGGACGCGGTCAAGTGGCCCATCCTGAGTTGGGTGGTGGCGGATGTCGTGGTTCTCATCGTGAGCTATGTGGACGGGGTGGTCGACATGCTCACAGCGGCGGCTCTTACGCCCGTGATCGTCGCGTTCGGCGTCTGGACCGGATACAAGGTCGTCGAGCTAGGGGGCAACTACAGCTCCGCCATCATCGGCGGGGCCGTGGTCGGAGTCGTTTGCGGATTGCTCATCTATTTGGGCCTCGGTGGTATCCGGGGGCTGGGTCTGTCGGACATGTGGCCGATGGCGGTATTCGGTTTCGCCTTCAACATCGTGGGAGCACTGATCGGTGGTGGCTTCGCACTGACTAAAGCCACGGTCCCAACGACGGCCGGGTCCTAAGCCAGAACTATCTGAGAGACAAACCGCTGTAAACCCCGGAGCTCTCGCCGGGCTCGGCAACCGGACCTAGTGGCGCAGACGACATACGGGCGGGCAGGTAGCCGGCCCCGCCCTCCTCGCCTGCGTCGATGGAACGTGAGCTGATTCGAGCCGCCAAGTCCGGAGGGACTGTCGCTCGATCCGTAGCCACACGCCGTCCTCAGTCCGATCTGATCGGCGCTGAGGTTCATCCGCGTGACCGGGTGGGATCACGCCCAAAGACTGCTGTAGGAGATACCGCAGACTGACGCAAGGGCGACCATTCCCCATTTCAGGCGACACCTTCGCATCCGGACATCGACCAAAGGAGGGCCACGAGAAGGAGGTTTGATATGTCGTGGCTGAGAAGGTCTTCACGTCCAGAGGTTGCTCCGGCTGCCACCGGAGAGTCTGGAGGCGGCGCGATGGGGCCGATGGTGAAGATGCTGGCGAGTGCTCCCGAGGAGCAGCGGCGCGAGATGTTGGGTGACCGGCTGGCTGTGTTCGCCTCCCAGGACGAGGAAACGCGTCGGCGGGCGATGCGCAGCATGCTAAATGCGGCGCTGGCGCTGCCAGACGACCAGTACCAGACCATCGCCGCCTCGCGCCTGGCGGTGCTCCAGACGCTGCCCCAGGGTGACCGGATGGCCCTGATGCAGAGCCACGCCCACACGGTCAAAGGGCTCCCCGAGGAGCTTCGCGCCAAGGAGATGCGCACCATGCAGGCTGTGATCTCGGGACTGCCCGAGGACCGGCAGGAGATGGTACGGGCGATGATGCGTGCCACCGGGCTGATGGACTGAGTCCGGGATGGCCGGTCTCCGGTTTCTGGCGGCTTACCTTGGTGTGTTGGCGCTGATGGTGGGCTGGTGGGTCCTGCTCCAGCTGGCCAGTCGGATCAGCCCGGTCCTGACGGTGGTCGTCGCTTTCGCCTCCCTCGCCGTAGCTTGGGTGGTAGTGGCGGGCATCCCGTCCCAGCTTGGGGGAGGTGGGGGCGACGATAACCTGGAGTGACGGGGCTCTCCTTGGGCTGGCGCTGATCAGCCTGGTCGTGACCCTGATGCTCTTCCCTTTCGCCGGCTGGCCCCGGTATCTCCACTACCGGCCCCGGCTCTTCGTGGGCGGGGTCGTGTTCATGCCCCTGTTCGTGGCCATCTCGGTGGTCCTGCGCGCCGACTGGGACCTAGACGCACGGGCCTGGACGCTTGCCCTGCTACTGGTGGGATTCTGGGCGGCCGCCGCCTGGCTGGCCCTCCCAGCCACTCAGGGAAGCTATGTGCCCGGGTTGGAGTTTCGGCCGGGATTGAGTTTCCGGCCCGATCTGATCCTCCCTGGCGGGGTGATGCTCGTGAAGGGCATCATCCTCACGGGTATCGGCCTCATGCTCTCTTTCCAGGAGGCGTGGCAGCTCCCCCAGTGGAACTGGTGGGGTTTCGTGATGGCCTTCTTCGGCATCGTGACGATCATCCCCATCCGGGGCATGGCCAAGATGCTGGCGCGACGTTCCCGACTTCTGGGAAGGCCAGCGCGCTGGCAGGTTCCGGTGCGCTGGGGTCTGTTGGTGCTCGGGTTGGCATTGCTCCTCTACGGGTTCCTGGCCGCTTTCATGGGCCGCACTCCTCTGGTCGAGTTTCGGCCCAAAGCGGATCTGGCTCCTCTCGGCGGGCTGGTGTTGGGGCTGGCGGCAGTCTCTCTGCTGGGGAGGGAGCTATGGAAGAGGACGCTGCTCGAGGGTGTGGAGACGCGGAATCAGCGCTTCGGGTCTCAGCTTTGGCTGTACCTGTCGGTCCTGGGCTTCATCTACGGCTTCGTGACGATCTTCATGGGACGGTTCATGCATCCGCATCCCGTGTCCAACCCCACGGGATTGCTGCTGGGTACAGGGCTGTTGATCTTGGGGTCGGCACTTGTCCTGGGGCTTCGGCCGCTCGCCCTGAGAAACGAGCTGCGCGCCACCATTCGTATCACCGTGGGGCTCCTATCCGCCATGGCCGAAGACGCTCGGCTGGCACTCATGCTCAGCCGGATGCAGACCATCGCGGCCTGTCCACTGCCCCAGCGGTGCTGGCACGTGGCGGAGATGCTGACCGCCGTCGATCAGCTCGCCCCCTCCGTGCGGGAGGAGGTGGAGCAGAGCCGAGGCCGGGTAATGCTTCATCTCGAGAGCGAGGAGAGACGCTCGATGATGGAAGCCCTCGACCGAGTCGGCTAGCCAACTGGACCCCGTCTCTCTCTCTTCGGCCTCGCCTGGACCCGTACAACCTGACGTCAGCCCCGCGTTGGCCGGGCGGCACCCACACCTCAATGTTCGTACTCGGTTTGGGCGGCCTTCCCTCCGCCATCGGAACGAGCGTCGTCCCCCAGTTGGCGGGGGTCGGTGCCAATGTAACCGCATCGGCCGCTGGCCTCGGTTCTGTGACCTCTCGGGTCATCGCCCCACCGACTGTCTCCTCTGTCCTTACGGAGGGGTGTGGGCCTGTTGCTGGTGGCCTCTGCGGTCGGTGTGGCGCTGCGGGAGCTTGGCCTGTGACGGCACCGGCACGCCAGGGCCCGATGGTGGGCAGCAAAGGTGGTAGTGATCGGGTACCGCTCCGTGTCTTCGGTGAAGAAGCATGGCGGCCAACGTTCCCGTGAAGGCACCGGCCACGTACGCGATTGCGCCGCCCATCGTGTTGGTGCTATCGACGATCCGCACGATCACGTACACATACATGAATCCCTGGGCAGCTTCAAACGCAGCAGCTCGCAAGGGTCGGCCCCGGGCCACCATCCGGAGCTTCAAGGTGTTGACGGCGTAGAGAACAGTGACCAGAACCGCCACTGTCATGAGCAGGGTCATGTAAGTACCTATCAGTGCTCGGTGATTGAGTCGTATTACCAGTGCAAAGGTGACGGACGGGACCGACACCTCCGCAGTCGGCAGGCGACTAAC
>JBHICV010000084.1:0-10212 GCA_046759765.1 Acidimicrobiia bacterium | reverse complement strand
GTCTCGTAGCGTTGTTCCGCCTCCTCAGGGTCGGCCTCTACGCAGAGACGGCGGATCCGGCCCGCCAACTGCCCCGTCGTTAGCCGCCCAGCGTCCTCAATGAACTGATCGACTACCTCCCGAGCTGTCTCGACAGGCAGATGATCGGTACCCCGAAGAATCACCCACACCCGGGGCATATCAATGTCACCGCAACGGAGTGCCTCCCAAACCCGAGGCAGACGCTCAAACAGATCCAACGCCAGACCCAGCGCGTTATCAGCCGCCCGGCGAGTCAAACGCAAAGCCGTCTGGATCTCCGCCGACGACGCCGACGGAGCGAACTCCGGATCATCGTCCAAGGAAGCCATGCCATCCCACACCGCCGCCATCGCCTCATACACCTTGGCGCTGTGGTGTGATGCCATCCGCTGATGGGCCTTCAAAACCACAATCAGGTCATAACCCGACAGCTCGGAAACGTCGATCGCCGACAGAAAACCCGCCAGGACCGGACCCGCCTCCAAGTTAGCCAACCCTTCAGGGATCGACCCGCTAGCTTCGTATTTATCGAACATATGTTCGATCATACAAGAAGCCAGCGACAAGAAACAGACCCTTGTTGGGAGCTAAACGGGATCGGTGTGGGCCGTTATGGAACGCCGCACAAGCCTCTTCGTCAGCCTCGGATTCGAGCCCAGCGCCTGCTCGATCTCGGTGAGGGAAAACCCAGCCCGCTCGTAAAGGCGACGCGCCGGTCCATCGAGGTCAACAACCCACAGCGTGACCTCGGCCGCCCCGCTCTCTGCACTCCACCGGAGGATCGAGCTCGTCAACGCTCCGCCAATCCCCTGCTTGCGTAGCCCGGGCGCCACCCACATGGCGATGAGCCGGTGAGTTAGCGGGGTCTTGTCCGGCGTGTAGGCCCCGGCCATGGCGCCGAACACGCCGTCGTCGTCGGCGACAAAGAGACAGGCGCGTTCTCCTGTGGCCGACGCCTCGGCCCACCGATCCCAGGCGTCGGCGGGCTTAGCCGCTTCCTCCGCGTAAGTCGATTCGAAGGCGTCGGGATCTGTCTTCAGCGCTCGGAGGCGGACCTCGCGTAAAGCAGCCCCATCGGCAGGGCTGATACGTCTAATGGGCGGGGTCATCAAAGGCTCAATCAAAAGGCAACGATCGCTGAGTGGCTCAGCTGTCTGTTAACACTGACTGGGCGAAAGCCAGACTGCAGGCCAACTGGCCGGCTTCATGCTCGAGGTAATTGTGTGCAGGTCGTCCAGGAATGCGGCGTTGTCTTCGACATTACGTCGGCGCATCTCGTCGCTGAGTTGCCGGTTCTCCGGATTGTCGATCGGCTTCCCCGAAAGCGTCCAGACCTCCTCCCTGGAGGTCGTAGTAGGCACCGACCGGGCCGATAATGCCCTGCTCCTCCGCGAGGTCCCAGACTTCGTTGGGATTGTCGAGGCACCAGGCTTCCTCATCGGCCTCTGATGGCGCTTCGGCGTCCTCTTCGTCAGCCTCGGTTACGGGCACTGTGGTCCCGCCAGCCTCACTTTCGGTCTCGGGTCCTGCGTCGTCGTCGGCCTCAGTCTCCGCTGCAGCCCCGGTTTCGGCCTTATCACCGCCGCCACATGCACCGACTACAAGAGCAAGGACAGCGATAGCCGACAGCCATCTCGCCATGTCTGACGACACTAGGCTCGATCAACGGAACTCGGACGTATACGAGGCGAGAACCCTCACGTAATTGGCTCTCTCGTAGGCTCCAGGGTCCGGGGAATGGCGGTGGCTGAAGCTTCCCTTCATCTGGGAAACCGACTCATATTCGTTGGCTTCCAGCCATCGCTCCAATCCCTCCAGAACGGTCGTGGCGTACTCCGGACCACGTTTCAGTAGCGCCGACGCCATCATTGCTACATCTGCGCCGACAAGCAGCGCCTTGACAACATCCTCGGCCGTGTGGATCCCTGTGGTTGCGGCCAACGACGCGTTGACGCGTCCTGACAGGATGGCGATCCAACGCAACGGCACGAGCAGCTCGTTCGAGCTCGAGAGATGCAGGCTCGGCAGGACAGCCATGTCATCGAGGTCGATGTCCGGCTGATAGAAACGGTTGAAGAGAACGAGTCCGTCTGCTCCGACGTCGACCAGCGCCCGGGCCATTGATGGAATCGAGCTGAAGTAGGGCCCGACTTTGACTGCCAGCGGGAGCGAAGTTGAGGCCCGAACCGCCGCCACAAGCTCGAGGTAGCGACGTTCGACTTGCTGCGAGTCGGCTTCGGGGTCGGTGGCCAAGAGATAGACGTTGAGCTCAAGAGCGTCCGCCCCCGCCTCTTCGACGAGCTTGGCGTAGCGGGTCCACCCCCCGACTGTGGTCCCGTTGAGGCTGGCGATCACCGGGATCGACAGCTGGCGCTTTAGGTCTTCGACATGACGCAAGTAGTTGTCGGGCCCGGTGGCATAGCTCGGCATGCTGGGGAAGTAGCCCGAGGCCGCCTCGCCATAGCTCTCCGAAGCGTGATGGGCCAGCGACTGCACGTTGAGAGCTTCTCGGTCGATCTCCTCTTCGAACAGGGACGGCAGGACGAGGGCCGACGCTCCCGCCGCCTCGAGTCTGCGAGCGGTGTCGGGGTGCCCACCTAGAGGCGAGGCCGAGGGCACAATCGGATTCGCCAGATCGAGGCCCAAGTAAGTGGTCCGCAGGTCACTCATCCGGTCACCTCCTCGTCGGGAACGATCCTTTCCACGTCGGTGATTTGCGTGTAGTAGCGCCAGCGTTCGTCGATGTCTTCTTGTGCCAGGGCGATCAGTTCATCCGCCTTCTCGGGGTTGGCCGTCTGGAGCATGGCGAAACGGGCCTCTTTCTGGGCAAAGTCCTTGAAGGGCTTCGAGGGCGAGCGCGAATCGAGGTGGAAAGGATGGTCGCCTGCTACAGCGTGTCGCGGGTCGTAGCGGTATAGAGGCCAGTAGCCCGACTCGACGGCTTCTTTTTGATGAGTCATGCCAGTGGCCATATCGATGCCGTGGGCGATGCACTGGCTGTAGGCGAGAAGCAGGGACGGTCCCCGGTAGCTCTCGGCCTCAGTGAACGCCTTGACCGTCTGGGTGTTGTTGGCTCCAACCGCCACCTGGGCGACGTAGACGTCTCCGTAGGCCGCGGCGATGAGACCCAGGTCCTTCTTGCGGATCGCCTTGCCAGCAGCCGCGAACTTCGCCACCGCCGCCCGGGGTGTCGACTTCGAGGCCTGGCCTCCGGTGTTCGAGTACACCTCTGTGTCTAACACGAGGAGGTTGACGTCTCGTCCTGAGGCCAGGACGTGGTCGAGACCACCAAAACCGATGTCATACGCCCAGCCGTCGCCGCCCACGATCCAGACGGACTTACGGACCATAATGTCGGCGAGGGTCAGGAGATCCGAGGCATCTTCCGATTCCAGATCGACGAGCCGCTCCTTCAGCGCTGCCACCCGGTCCCGCTGAGCCGCGATCCCCGCCTCATCCGACTGATCCGCGGCCATCAGGGCCTCCACGAGATCGGGTCCTACCTCGTCGCGCAGGGTCTCGAGCAGCCTCACCGCATAGTCGTGTTGGCGGTCCAGACCGAGCCGCATCCCCAGGCCGAACTCGGCATTGTCCTCGAAGAGGCTGTTGGACCATGCCGGGCCTCTGCCGTCTCGGTTAGCCGACCAGGGGGTGGTGGGGAGATTGCCCCCGTAGATCGACGAGCAACCGGTGGCGTTGGCGACCAGAATCCGGTCACCGAAGAGCTGGGTCAGCAGCTTGAGATATGGCGTCTCGCCGCAACCGGCGCAGGCACTAGAGAACTCGAAGAGTGGATCGAGCATCTGCGATGTTTTAACGGTGGCGACGTTGAGTGCTGTGCGGTCCACTTCGGGGATCGTCAAGAAGAAGTCGAAGCGCTCGCGCTCGGTAGCCAGGTGCGGTTCCCGGGGCTCCATGTTGATCGACTTGTGCCGGGCGATCTCCTTGGACATGGCGGGGCACACGTCGACGCAGACCCCGCATCCGGTGCAGTCGTCAGGGGCTACCTGAATCGTCATGACCTGGCCGGGGCGATCTCGCCACTTGAATTCTTTAGAGAGGAAGCCCGCCGGTGCTTTCTCCAACCAGGCGGGCTCGTACACCTTCATCCGGATCGCGGCGTGCGGACACACCAGGGCGCACTTGCCGCAGTCAATGCAGATCTCGGCGTCCCAGATAGGAATCTCCTCTGCCAGGCCCCTCTTCTCGAGGCGAGCCGTTCCGGTCGGGAAGGTCCCATCGACCGGCAGCGCGCTCACCGGAAGCAAGTCTCCCTTTCCTTCGAGGAGAGTGACCGTCACGCGTTGGACGAAGTCGGGTGCGCTTTCGGGCACTTGGGTTCGAAGTTGATGCGTGGCTGTAACACGCTCCGGTACCTCCACCTCAGAGAGGGTCTCGGCAGCCTCCTCGACCGCGCGGTGATTCCGCTCGACAACGGTCGGACCGAACCGTCGATAGGCCACTTCGATCTGGCTCTTGATGGCAGCGATGGCCTCCTTGAAGGGGATCAAGTCGGTGAGCGCAAAGAAGCAGGTCTGCATGACAGTGTTGATCCGGCCGCCAAGGCCTGCCTCCCGCGCAACCCTGGCTGCGTCGACTACGAAGAAGCGGAGACTCCTGGCAATGATCTGGGCCTGGATCGCCGCGGGCAGTTGGTCCCACACCTGATCAGCGGGGTGCGGGCTGTTCAGGAGGAAGATGGCACCTGGGGCTGCCCGAGCGAGGATGTGCTCGTCGTCGATGAAGTCGAACTGGTGGCAGGCAACGAAGTCAGCCTCTCTTATCAGATAGGTCGAGCTGATCGGCTCGGTCGCGAACCGCAGATGGGAGACTGTCCGGGCGCCTGCCTTGCGTGAGTCGTACACGAAATACGCCTGCACCCAGAGGTCGGTGAACGAGCCGATGATTTTGGCCGAGCTCTTGTTCGCTCCGACTGTTCCGTCCGAGCCCAGGCCGTAGAAGACGGCCTGGAGGCGTCTCTCGGTCTCAGTCGACAGGGTGGGGTCGTAGTCCAGGCTCGAGCCACTGACGTCGTCCCGAATGCCGACGGTGAAATGGGGGCGCGGCTTCTCACGGGACAGCTCCTCGAAGATTCTGACCACCATCCCGGGCGTGAACTCCTTCGAGGACAGTCCATACCGGCCTCCGATCACCTGAGGCATCCCACCAAAGGCAGCAGTACCGGCCTGGACTTCCTCGACGAGCGACGCAACGACGTCCTGATAGAGGGGCTCGCCCGGTGCTCCCGGTTCCTTGGTCCGATCGAGGACCGCCAGCTTGCATACCGTGGCAGGAAGCGCGCCGACCAGCGCTCCGGGTGAGAAGGGTCGAAACAGCCGGACCTTCAGCAAGCCGACTTTGGCTCCCGTCTCATTGAGATACGCGACTGCCTCCTCGGCGGCACCGATCCCGGAGCCCATCAGTACCAGCACAACCTCGGCGTCTGGCGCACCGACATAGTCGAACAGGTGGTAGCTACGGCCGGTCAGCTCCCCGAAGCGGTCCATGACCTCTTGGACCAAGTCGGGGGTAGCGGCATAGAACGGCGACGCGGCCTCCCGGGCCTGGAAGAAAACGTCCGGATTCTGGGCGCTTCCCCGCAACACGGGTCGGTCCGGGGTGAGGCGCCGATCCCGGTGCGAACGGATCTCGCCTCTACGGATCAGGGTCCGTAGATCGTCATCGTCGAGGGCCTCAATCCGGTTGATCTCGTGCGAGGTACGAAAGCCGTCGAAGAAGTGGACGAACGGTATGCGAGTTTCAAGGGTCGCCGCATGGGCAATGGCGGCCAGATCCTGTGCCTCTTGAACTGAGGAGGAGGCCAACATCCCGAATCCGGTGGACCGCACCGCCATCACATCGCTGTGATCACCGAAGATCGATAGAGCGTGGGTCGCCACAGTGCGAGCAGCCACATGAGCCACAAACGGCGTGAGCTCCCCGGCGATCTTGTACATGTCGGGAATCATCAGAAGCAAGCCCTGTGATGCAGTGAAGGTGGTAGCGAGAGCCCCCGCTTGGAGAGCACCATGGAGGGCACCCGCCGCGCCGCCCTCGCTCTGCATCTGGGTGACTTCGGGCAATGCACCCCAGGCGTTGGGCCTGCCGCGTGCCGCCCACTCGTCTGCCAGCTCACCCATCGGTGACGAGGGTGTGATCGGGTAGATAGCGATGACCTCGCTAGCCGCGTACGCGATCCGGGCGGCGGCTTCGTTGCCGTCGACTATGAGTTTGCTCATGGGTTTGGCTAATGGTCCTACGGAGACCGACGCCGCGTTAGGCCCTTTGGTCCCACGGACCGGGGGCCGATTGGGGGTCAGTGAGGTGGTCGGGCGTCACGGAGGAGCGTGACGTGCTCGATTACCCGAGGTTATTTCCTCAACACGATCAGGGTGCTTTGAACTTCATGAAATCAGCCGATGCTTAGCGCGTAGCGCGCCCGCCCATAACGACCGGCCAAAGAGCGCAGAAATCCCCGCGGTCCAGTGATATCACGTGATGGGCGCGACCGGATTCGGACCGGCCTTACCGGTACGCGCCCTCCTGCGGCGAGACGTGACTGTCAGGCGAGCGAGAAGGGTGGATAACGATCGGTGACAAGGAGCAACGCGTAGGCCTCAACGCGAAGCGCCCACCGCAGGACACCTTCTACGAAGTCAAAGATGGTCCTGGGATAACGGCCAGTAAAGAGTATGGCAAACCAGGCGACGATCACGACCACGACTGCTGCGATGGCCAGGAAAAAGAGGATGATGTAGTGGGGAACGGCGAGCAGCCACTTCACCAACGGCATCCAGCGGTTGAGATCCTGCTCCACGTCTGGATAGTCGAGGTCCAAGTGAACGGACTGCTCCTCGTCGGTGGACGGGTACTTGTCCGACATCAGGCCCACATAGGAGACCACCCTGGTCGAGAAGCGGGCCAGCTGGAGGTTGAAGTCGAACCACCACCGCGGGTACTTCTGCCGGAACAGGATCATCAGGAGCACAGGCGCCACCAGCAGCCCGCCGCCCGTAAAACCGATGCTGCCTCCGCTCTCACTGACCGTGTCGCTGAAGGTGGACCCTCCAACAAGGCCGATGACGATCGCGATTGGGATGACATAGATGAGACGCAGCAGCGTCGACACCCGGTCCAGGTCACGATCGGGGTAATCGATTGTCAGTCGTGCTGGGTAGGTTTCGTCGGTTCCAACGGTCACGGTCAGCTCCCTTCGTGCAAACCTGACAGTACGCGAAACAGCTACCGGAGGGACCGTGGGCGCCGATAGGCCAACGAACGATCACGCTCGAGGAACACAGAAACCTCCTCTGAGTAGTGATTTCACATAGGGGCCCGACCGGGACCGGCGTTATAGGACTGCCAGCTCGGCCAGGCCAAGACGATCCGGACGTATGGAGACATCAGTCGGTTCGAAGGCCGAACTCCGCAACCTTGTCGAATCCGGCTGAATTTTCAGGCGGCGCGACCGTCGGCCTCGGCAGCAACGCGGTCGAGGTCGAGGCCATGCCAAGCTTCACCGGCGAGGAGGATCGCCTCGCACGGCTGACAGAGCTCGCCACCATCATGCTCCAAGGAGGCCGTGTGACCTGCGATCTCGAGCCTCTCCCCAGGCGCGCACGAAACGGTCACGTTCACGGTGCGGGGGTACGTCTCGAGTATTCGGATTAGTTCGTCGACTCGCACAACGACCTCCTGTCGTGTCCAGAGTGAGTGACGAGGGTCCGTCCGCCCAGAGGCGTATGGCCCGATCGGTGGATGTTCTCTCGGTGTACGTTTCCGTCGCTGGCTATGCGAGCGGTTGTATTGATCAAGCAGGTCCCCGATGTGAGGGCCGGGACAGTGCGAACCAAGCGGGACGGCACCATCGATCGCCGTTCCGCCAAGGCCATTACCAATCCTGTGGACCTCCATGCCCTCGAGGCCGCACTACGCCTTGCTGACGAGAGCTGGGCGGTCTCTATGGGTCCCCGCCAGGCGGAGGCAGCGCTGCGAGAGGCGCTGGAGCTGGGAGCGGACCATGCCATCCTCATTTCGGACCCGGCGGTGGCCGGTTCCGACACCTGGGCCACTGCCAACGTCCTGGCGGCCGCGATCCGCACGATCGGTGAAGCGGACCTGATCCTCTGCGGTACGAACACCTTGGACGGAGAAACTGGGCAGGTGGGTCCGCAGGTCGCAGAAAGGTTGGGAATCCCGCATGTCTCCGGGTGTGAGGACCTGTGGCGCGAAGCCGGGACGCTCGTCGCCCGTCGGGTCGTCGAAGGAGGCTTTGAGCTGGTCGAGATGCCCCTGCCGGCACTGGCCACGGTCGGAGAGACGGGTTTTTCTCCCCGATACCCGACACTCGCGGGTCGACGCTGGGCTGCGTCGGCAGAGGTCGACGTTCTGAAGGCAAGCGATCTCGGTCTCGGGAAACACCAGGTGGGCCTCGAGGCCTCACCCACCAAGGTAGCTCGGATGGAGCTGATTCCACTCCCCGACATCCGCTGCAGATACGTCGGCGAGGAGTTCACATATGAGGATCTGGTGGGCGAGCTTATAGAGACAAGCGCTCTCATGGCCGCCAGCGCGCCCCTGGTCTCAGAAGTGAGCAGTGACACCGAACCCGCCCCGCCTTTCTCGGGGGAGCCGAGCGTCTGGGTTGTTGGGGAAACCCAAGACGGACTCCTCACCAGAGCATCAGCCGAGCTGCTCTCCAAGGCGACTGAACTCGCCCCGGCCTTGGGAGAAGGAGTTGCCGCCTTCCTGGCCGGTGAAGACGTGGAGAGAGCTGCGGCTGAAGCAGCAACCTTTGGGGCCGATGTCGTACTCGAGGTGTCCGATCCACAGCTGACGCCCTTCCGTTGCCTCCCGCATACCCGCGTCCTCAGCGAGGCGATTTCCAATTGGAACCCGGAGGTGTTACTCCTGCCGGCAACCACCACCGGACGGGAGCTTGCCGCCCGATTGGCAGCACGGCTCGGAACGGGTCTGGCCGCCGACTGCACCGATCTCGCCGTCTCCGACTGGACGAGAGCCGGGAGAGAGCACAGGGCACTACTTCATCAGATCCGTCCGGCCATGTCCGGTGGAGTCAACGCCACCTGCGTCTGTCCCGAGAGACGCCCGCAGATGGCCACCGTGCGACCCGGAGTATTCATGCCCGTTCCCAGCCCGCGGAAGGCCCGGCGGGTGTCGATGTCAGTCGCGCTCAGCGAGACGGACCTTGCCGTGCAGGTAAGGGATCGCAGGATCGAACGGAGCGCCATCAGCCTCGTCGATGCCAAGGTGATCGTGGCCGGCGGCGCGGGTTGTAGCCAGGCCAACTGGCAGATGGTGGAGACCCTCGCCGACACACTGGGAGGTCACGTAGCGGCTTCACGCGGCGCTGTCGAGGCCGGTCTCGCTCCCCGTTCCCTCCAGATCGGTCAGACGGGCCTCACGGTAGGTCCCGATCTCTACGTAGCGTGCGGAATCTCCGGAGCGCTTCAGCACGTGGTCGGATTTCGGGCGGCAGATACGGTGGTGGCGATCAACCGGGACCCCGAAGCACCGATCTTCAGGTTCGCTCACTTTGGCATAGTCGACGATGTCAAGAGAGCGGTGCCCAGGTTGACGGAGGTCCTACGGCAGCGGGAGTGAAGCCGCTGGCACGCGGCTGTGTCGGCGTCTCTAGCCGCTCACGAAGCTAACGACTTCACCTGGTGGCCCCGACCGGATTCGAATCGGCGTTACCGGCTCGCCACCCAGTCTTCCACGGTGTTGACGTATAGCTCGCTGCAGGCCTTCGCGGCCGGATCCGAAGCGCATGCCTGCTCGAGTTGCTCCGGTTGTTCGGCCTCGAGCCACGCCGTATGGCTGAAGAAAGCCGCCGCCGTGTCGCCATGGAGGGAGAGAGTCTGGAAGGCCACAATCATGCCGGCGACGACTTCGGCTTGAACGTTGAATCCACCACGCTCAAGCTCGGGAATGGCAGCGATCCAGAGGTCACTAAAGGTCATTTCACAGACCGCCAACGTGTCATCGGAGCTGCATGCCATCTCGACGTCGGAGACGCCGTAGGGTTCCGAGCCCTCCACAAAGACGTCTGGGGAGGCACCGAAGCCGACCCATGCCACGTCCGCCGCCACGACCGAGGAGGCTGCCTCAACATTTCCACTGGCTCCTTGGATCAGCCAGAAGGCAAGGACCTCCACCGGTGAGGAGCTC
>JBHICV010000083.1:0-10315 GCA_046759765.1 Acidimicrobiia bacterium | reverse complement strand
GACCTACGCAATCCTGTTCTTCCCGGAAGCTCCCTACGACCGCCGCGGCATCGAGCTATTCGCAAAAGAGGTGATCCCGGCCTTTCGCTGACTCAGGCTCACGGCGGCCGGGTGATCAACTCTCCTGCTCAAGTCAGCGCGTGACAGAGGCGGCTCAAAACCCCACGGGTTGGTCTATCAGGTGAGTTCGAATGCCAGGGCTGTGGCGGCGCGGTGGGCAATCGTCGAGACAGAGATCATCGGGTTGACGCCGCTGGCGGTGGGGAAACAGGAACTGTCCATGACGTACAGCCCTCGAGTGTCATGGACCTCGTTGTAAGGACCGACGACCGAGGCGGACGGATCGCTGCCCATCCGTGCCCCGCCCATCTGGTGAAGAGTGGCATACGACGTTTGGTTAGGTCCATACCCGACCGAGTCGACATCCGCCATGAAAGTATCGACCGTGGAGTTGCGCCCAGGCCTCCAACGGACAGGGCGCACCGTGGATGAGATCACTTCCACTGCACCCGCGGCCGCGAGTACCTCAGCCGCCCGCCGCACGCCGAGACGCATGTGGTCGAGGTCGCGCCCTCCCATGCGGTACTCCCACCGGGGGCTGCCGTCACGACGCGTGGTCACTCGCCCCTGGCTGTGGTCGCGCAGGAGGACTCCCAAAGGAGCCATGAAGCGAAGCCCGATTACGTCGCGTTTGAACTGCTCGCCGTTCTCCCAGCCGATGTAGGCGGCTGGGAGGACCGGGTGGATCGGGCCGGTCTCCAAAATGAAGCCGTATCCGTCACCGTCGAGATCGGAGAACTCGGCCGTGTATCGCGCCTGCATCATGCCAGTCCAGGGCTCAACGTTCTCCTCGAATCGTCCCCAGGGGCCGGTGACCGGATGCAGATGGAGATGGCGTCCGGCTGACCTGCCACCAATTCCGCTACGGAGCAAGATCGCGGGGGTGTTGAGGGCGCCGGCGGCAAGTACGACGGATCGAGCTCGCACCGTGAGACCTGCTCCGTTGACCGCCGCCTCGACGCCCGTCGCCTGGCCGTTCTTGACCAGCACTCGGCGAACGTCGGCGTCGACAACGATACGGGCGCCCGACTCGTAGGCATCTTGGAGGTAGGTCACCAGGGTCGACCGCTTGGCCCCGATGCGGCAACCCATGAAGCAGTAACCGCAGGCGTCAGACGAACAGCCGTTGACGTTGCGTGACTGAATGCCAACGTGCCAGCCGAGACTCCGCAGGCCTTCTTCCATCAATGCATCGCGTCGGGAGGGGGAGCTGAACTCCGTGGTGAGGTTGAGCCGCTCGGAAACTGCCTGGGACGCCGCCTCGTATTCAGGCCCACTGAAGACGTTTGAGAAGCCGGCGACTCGGTCCCATTCGTCCCGCAAGCGAGCTGGTGTCGGGAACGACGTGGTCCAATTGATGACCGTTCCGCCCCCCAGAGTTGCGCCTGCGACCAAGGAAAGTCCACCGTCCGTGGTAGTGCTGAGAAGCCCTTGGAGATACATGTCTCGGTAGGCGGCTTCCTCGAGGTG
The DNA here is from genome assembly GCA_046759765.1 of Acidimicrobiia bacterium. Classification (GTDB taxonomy): domain Bacteria; phylum Actinomycetota; class Acidimicrobiia; order Spongiisociales; family CAZKJJ01; genus JBHICV01. The sequence continues at coordinate 8,785 of JBHICV010000083.1, read as the reverse complement.
GTTGAAGTCGGCTTCGTTGCGGTAGCCACCCTTCTCCAGCACAACGACCTCGAGTCCGGCCTGAGCTAGCACGCCGGCCGCGACGCCGCCGCCGGCTCCGGAACCGACCACGACTACATCGGCCGTCCACGTCTGATCGTCGGTCACCGGGGTCAGCGAGATGGCTTTCGGCACTTCAGGTGGCGCGCCGTCCGGACCCGGGTAACGCATCGCTTGCCAGACCGGCGGGGTCGGCCTGTCTTCGTCGGTGGTCACCCACAGCATCGCCAGGAGGACTTTGAGAAACTTGGCGCCCATCCGGACGCTGACCAGCGGGCTGGCGGCCATCGAGTTGATCGCCTCTGCCCGTTCTGCAGCCGCCAAGTCTGCGAACCGCCGCCGTTTTCGGTAAAGCATCAGACCGCCACTACGCGAGCCCAGCAGCCGCAGGAAGACAGCGAGGTCCCGGCGAACGCTGTCATGGGGGAGCCGTGCGAAGAGATCGGGGAACCGATCCGGAACCAAGAGGTCCCGGCCCGAGGCTGTCCAGCCTCGGTCGGGCCCATCTACTCCGGGCAAGAAGGTGTCCGCCAGCGCCTCGATGGTCGCCCGCGTCCTAGGTGAGAAGTTGGGCCCTGTCATCTAGGGCGAAAGCTACCTGTCCCATCAGGCGAGTTGGCAGCCCACTTCATAGGCCATACACAGCCAACCCTGAACCTCGTCGTCCAGCTCTTCGAGTGATCCCACTCGCATGTGATAACCCCAGTCACTGCCGCCGTAATGCTCGACTCTGCGGAAGCGGGGGCTATCGATCCGCTGCTTCAGCCAGAAAGCAAAGCTCATGCCACAATCCGAGACGGCACTCGTCCCCGCGAAACGCACCCGCACCATGAAGGCCAGACGGGTCTTGTTGGCGACGATGGAGTGGGGGCCGCAGTTGCCGACCATCTCCTGGAGCTTGTTCCAGAAAGCCCAGGCGACCTCGCTCTTACTTTCCATAAACTCTTCGACGCTGTGGCTCCCGCAGGAGTGCCACATGTTGCGGGCCACGAATCGTTTTCTGCAGCTAGGACACGTCCACAGGTCTGAGGTATCGACGGTCACATCACCAGTAAAGCTCAGGTAGCCGGCTCCAGCTCATCAGGCAACAATGGCGTCATGAGCGAAGTGGAGCAGTGGTCCCGGTTCAAGGCGGCCGCATACTCGTTCTTCAATCGGAACCCGAAGTCGAATCGGCTGATTGTCGAGCTGGCGGGGCTAACTCCTCAGGACCGAACGCTGGACATCGGCTGCGGTCCGGGCGCAGCCGTCCGAGAGGCCTCTCGGCTAGTCACCGAGGCCGTGGGCGTGGACCCCTCGCCCTCAATGGTTGAGATCGCTCAGAAGCGATCGAGTGAGTTCCCGAACGTCTCATTCGAAGTGGGATCAGCAGAGGACCTGCCCTTTGCCGACGGTGCCTTCACGGTTGCTTGGACGGTGAGCGCATTCCATCACTGGGCCGACGAAGATGCGGGCCTCGTCGAAGCCAGCCGGGTGCTGGCTCAGGGCGGCCGGTTGTTGATCATGGAGCGGGCCGGTTCCGGCAAACACGCGCTGTCCGACGGAGGGGCCGAGGAGCTCGCCTCCGACCTGGAGCGCGTGGGGTTCGTAGACGCCGAGGTGTCCCACCACAAGAAGGAGGTCGTGGTCGCGGCGGCGGTCCCGTCCGAGGCCTCCAGCTAGGGGCCCGGGTTCGTGTCAATCGCCGGGTCGGAAACCGACGCGTCCATGGACAGGAACGGTGAGGTCGGCCGATCCAGGTCCACCGACGAGAGGCGGTATCGCCGTAGCCTGTCGAAGTCGATGATCGGAGGCGTAGTGGACTTCGGCAAGCTCTTCTTCTCGTTCGAAGGACGGATCAACCGGGCAGCCTTCTGGCTGGGAACGCTCATTATCTGGGTGGTATTGGCGGTCGCGGCGCTGTTGTTCGCTCGCGACTCCTCGACGGTCTTCCTCTATGTGATCGTTGCTATCGCCGTTCTTTGGCCCGCGCTGGCGGTAACCATCAAGCGTTGGCACGACCGCGAGAAGTCCGGCTGGTGGATACTCATCGGCCTGGTTCCGCTCATCGGACCGATCTGGGCACTGGTCGAGACCGGCTTCCTGCATGGAACCGTCGGGCCCAACCAATACGGACCAGACCCATTGGCCACCACCAGCTGAATCTCGCCTCCGGGCGGCCGCTGACCGATGACCAGCCAGCAGAAACCCACCGATACCTGATCGGGCTTTAGACCCGGCTCGTAGGGCCCTTCGCCCATAGTTTCGAATTCCCAAGTTCCGTAGTAGAACTATGGAATTAGGTCTTCAGCGCAGTACTGACCTGGCGCTGCGTGCCCTGCAGGTCCTCGGCACGAGTTCGGACCGAATCAGTGGTGCCGAGCTTGCTCGCAGGTGCGAGACAAGCATCGGCTTTCTGCCCCAGGTGATCAGTCCGCTGATCCGGGCCCGGGTGGGTCGAATCCGTACGGGGTCCTTCGGGCGGATACCGGCTCGTCGGACAGCTCAATGACATCACCCTTCTCGAGGCAATCGAGGCTGTGCAGGGCCCCGTTGCCCGCGACGTGTGCGTTCTGAGCGGCGGGCCCTGCCCTTCAAACGAGGACTGCCCACTTCACGAGTCCTGGTCTGTGACACGGCGCTTTCTGATCGACCAACTAGAGAGCCGGACCGTTCCGTCTCTCACCTATGGAGGTAAGCCATGATGGATTTACGTACACGACAAGAGACCACGACCCGGACACAAGAGAAAGAGGCGCCCGCAGCCCATCCTCACTTCACACTCGGGACCGTGGCCGTAATCGGGCTTGTCACCGCCCTCTTGGCGGCAGGCATCGGCGTGAGTGCCCTGGCCATAACCGCCAGCCGTAACTCAGTTGACGATGCCATCGTGGCCGAGAGGGTCGACGAGCTTCTTTCAGAGGGAACAGCCGGGACCGCCCTCCCGATCGGAGGGAGCGTCATCCCGGATCTCGTCCCTAAGGCGCAACTAGCACCGGTTCCGAGCAGCGAGATCAACGTTTCCTACGCCCCCAACGTCCCGCCACCTTCGGGCAGGACCGCGCCGGCAATAGTCGATGTCCACTTCGAGGTCGTCGAGAACGTGACGACCATCGACCCGGTAACGGGCGTCGAGTACGAGACCTGGGGCTTCCGGCTTAACGGCGACGACCAGGTCTTGGTCGGCACTCCCGGCCCGATGATCCGGGCACGGGTAGGCGACTTACTGCGATTCACTCTGACGAACCTGGCGACGAACTCTCATCCCCACAACATCGACTTCCACGCCGTCACCGGCCAAGGTGGCGGAGCCGCCGACACCACCGTGGCTCCCGGCGAGAGCAAGACGATCGAGGCCCGGATGCTGTATCCGGGGATGTTCATGTACCACTGCGCGTTCGGAGACGTTCCGCTCCACATCTCCCATGGCATGTATGGCGGGATCCTGGTCGACCCCGAGCAGCCGTTGCCGGCGGTCGATTCCGAGCTCTATATGGTGCAGTCCGAGTACTACACCACCAGCTCTGACGCGGGTTTGGCCGACACCGACCGCCAAGCCCTTACGGACGAGAACCCGACATTCGTAGTCTTCAATGGAGCCAAGGGAGCGCTGGCGGGAGACAACGCCCCCCGGATGAGAGTGGGGGAGCGGATGAGGATTTACTTCGTCAACGCCGGGCTCAACCTCGACTCCAACTTCCATCCGATCGGGTCGCATTGGGACGTCGTGTATCCCGAAGCAGCGTTGCTCAATCCGCCGATCCGCGGCTCACAGACCACGCTGGTGCCTGCGGGCGGCGGCACCGTTGTGGAGCTGGTGGGGCAAGTACCCAGCACGATCATCCTCGTCGACCATGCACTGACCCGCACGTTCGACAAGGGCGCTCTGGCCCAGATCGTCGTGGAAGGTGACCCGAACCCGGAGATCTTCGCCGCGATCGGTAGCACCGAACCGGAGCAGCCCGCTGCAGCTGGTACGCATATCGAGAGCGATATCGCGATGAGCATTCTGCCGGGTTCGGACGCGATCCAGCCGCTGGATGCTCCTGATGAATTCGCGGCGACCGAAGACCCCGCCGACTACGAGATCAACGTGCTCACCGTTCGCGTGGGCACGACCGTTACCTGGACCAACGACGACGAAGGAATGATGCACACGGTGACGGCCACTGACGAGTCCTTCGACTCCGGGTTCTTGAAGTTCGGCGAGAGCTGGTCGTATACGTTCAACGAGGTTGGAGAGTTCGAGTACTTCTGCACCCCACACCCATGGATGCGTGCCAAGGTGATCGTCGAAGCTTGAGCAAGCATTTGAGCAGTAGAAGCGAGCCCTTCGGGGCTCGCTTCGCGTGGTTGTCTGGACCCGACCGCTCGGAGTAGAGCCGGCGGGTGCGCTGGCAGTGAGGCAAGGAATCATCCACGCCTCGCTAATGGACGGCCGGCTTCTAGCCCTCCGCCCGAACCTCTAAGCGCCCATGCGTAATCAAGCCGACCTAGGGGGCGCTCGCCTACTCTTCGGCTTCCGGTGCTGGAATGAATCGAAGTTCAATCTTGCTGGTTTCGCTGATCTTGGCTGCTGCTGCCTGCAACGGCGGTGCCGGCACGGACGCCACAACGACGCTGCCGCCGGCGCCGCCGACAACCTTGGCCACGACGACCTCGTCCTCGACAACCACATCCACGACCTCTACCACCTTTCCGCCGGACGCGGCGCTCTCAGAAACCTCACGGGTCAGCACGGTGGGTATGGGACCGGTGTTTGTCGGGATGACCGTCGAAGAAGCGGAGGAAGCGGCTGGAATGCGCCTGATAGGAGAACTCGATCCCGCAGTCAGCGCAGACTGTTACTTCGTCGTCCCCGAGTTTGGGCTCGACGGAGTGGCCTTCATGGTTCTTCAGGACTTGATCGCCCGGGTCGACATAAGCCCGCCCAGCAGAGTCGCTACCCGCTCAGGCGCCCAGATAGGTTCCACCGAGCAGGCTCTCCAGGATCTATTCGGCGACCAGTTGGTGGATGGCAGCGAGTTTGTTATCGACGGCCCCGCGCTGGTGTTTGTCCCGGTAGATGAGATCGATGCTGAGTATCGGGTCGTCTTCGAGCTGGACGACAGTCGCGTCGTCACCGCCTATAGAGCCGGCAGGCTCCCGGGCGTCGGGTTCGCGGAGGGCTGCGTCTAGCCCCTCCATCTAACCGACCTGGTGCTGCAAAAGACGCTCGCTGGTGGGATTTAGTGGCAGGATCAGCTCATGGAGACGATATTCCGGGCGCGGTGGGTGAGTGTGTTCGGCGCGCTGTTCGGAGTGGCCGGTGCCGTGATCATGTTCGCAATCGGCGGGGTAACCACCGTCCGAGCGGTCAGCATCTATCTCGGGCTCAACGAGCTCGAGGCTCTGAGCGACCAGGCCGCTCTGACAGCGACGGTGGAGATCATCTCCGCGCTCGATCAGTTCCTACTGGGACTGGTCCTTTTCGTTTTCGCTTATGGGGTATATGCACTATTCGTCGTACCTGATCGCGATATGTGGCAAGAGAAACGGAAGCGGGTCGGCGCTCCCGACTGGCTCGACATCGAGAGTGTCACCGACCTGAAGGTAAGACTGCTGGAAACCATCGCCATTCTCCTGGCGGTCCTGTTCCTGAAGACTGTGCTGGAGTCCGCATCTAGCGGTGGTGCCGTTCCATGGTCCGACATCGTGATTCCAATTTCTGTGCTTCTATTCGCGGCGTCGATCTGGCTCATCAAGCGCGCTCACGGTCACTGACGGCAGGCCCCACATCGGCTTTCGTTCTCTCAGCTAGGGCCGTCGATTCCCAGCTGCCGGTTGGTCTCCAAGAAGTCGTCGCTGATCTGGAAGGCGCTCTCGACGAGATCCTGGGTCCGTCTTGCCATCGTCAGCGACAGAGTCCGCTTTCCCTCGGCATAGTTCGTATAGACCCTGATGGACGAGCCGTCGATTTCGAGGTCGTGCCACGAAGGTGGACTGAATCCGCGTAACCGTTTGGTCGTAGCCGTTCCCGAGTTTGCGATCAGAGTTCCGTTCACGCTCCAGAACCAGGGAACGTGCTTGTGACCCGAGAGCACGATGTCGACATCGAGCCTGATTATGCGCGCGAGTAGCTCTCCGTCGTCCGCAATTGTGTTTCGTTCCCGCCCGGAGCCCGGAATGGAGACAAGGTGATGGTGGATGACAAGAACCTCGATCTCCTCGGGTCGGGCGAACTGCTCCTCGATCCAACTCTGGCGGAGGCGGCCCACACGGCCTTCGCCGACGCCCGGTTCTGACGAGTCGGCACCTACGACTGTCAGCCCAGGCGCTCCAAGGAACTCCGCCCGCTCCGGATCAAAGGAGTGGCGATAAACGGAATAGCGCGGCCCGATCAGGTTCTCGAAGTGGTAGTGCCCGGCGTTCTCACCGTCGTGGTTCCCCGGAACCACCACTTTGGGAGCTTCGATTTGCGCCAGCCACTGGGCGGCTTCTTCGTACTCCCACTCGTAGCCGGAGCCGGTCAGGTCCCCCGCTACCGCTACGACATCTGGATCTAAGGCGTTGACGCCGGCGACAAGGGCCTCCATGGCCTCGCGCGAGAAACTTCCGTCGCCGCAGTGAATATCGCTGAAGTGTGCGATGCGGAGCGGATTCGCTCCATCGGTCATAAACCCTCCCCGGCCGATGTGGCAAGCCTATGCGCCGGGCCTATCCCTGGCCTGCTCAGTTCGCTAGTTTGTGAGGGCAGCAAGACCACGTGAGACAAGCCGAAGCCAAGGCGCGGGCCACGGAGGACAAGGGTCCGGCACAGGGGCGCCGGCGCGCGATTCCCTCGTGGATACCTGATAGGGGACCGGGGCTAGTTGTCTTCGTCATTGCGGCGATACTCCTTTTGATTTCGCTCGTTGCGGCCTCGGTTCGCACTGTCGAGTACCGCAGAAGCCGCGCGGACCTGAGAAAGGCTGCCGAGACCCGTGCCCTGGCTGACCTTGAGCGAGCTGCCTCTGCGGTCGGCCGTGATCTATCAGTGTTCACCACGACCATCGACGACCTGGCCGCCGACCTCGCGGCCGAGCTTCAGAAGTTGGCCCTCCGGGGGGTGCCCGACCCTATTAGCGAGACCTTGGGTGACCGCATACCTCGCGATCCGCCCGATGGTGAAGGTCTCCCAGCCGACGCTCCGGAGTGCGAAGTCGCCGAGTCAGAATCGCCACCGGGCACTTGGCAGGGCATCGAGTACGAGCTCTGTGCTCGAGCGGCTCTCGTACCCAACATCAATGGATTAATGGCTGCCTACAACCCGACCGGGCCCCAAGGTGCTTACCAGCCGTACGCCCAGATCACTGACGGGGTCTTGAAACTCCGCTACCCCAACGTGGAAAGGGTGAACGATGGCAAAGACGAGAGCCTGGATGAGTACTGGGGCGAGAGAGATTACCTGAAGAGAGCCCTTATCCGAGGGGGACAACCCGTCTGGACACGTCCACGATTTGGTGTGACCAGCCGAACAATGCTGGCCTGGTACAACTCAGCCGTCTGGCTAGGCACTCAACCGGTGGCAGTCGTTGGAGGAACGTTAACCCTCGATCGGCTGGCCGACGACATCAGCTTCGTTGAAGCGAGTGCCGCCGGCTATCCGTTCATATTTCGTGAAGACGACCAGGGCGAAGTCGGTATTTATGTGAATCATCCGGAGCCGAGCCGCTATCGATGCGCGCAGAGGCTGGATGGGGCCGAACCTGATCCGAGACCAGGCCTTCCTGACGTATGTACTAACTACGAGTACGTATCCGTAGATCTTGAAACTCAGGCGCTTATGAAGCAGCTATTTGACGGCGGAGTCCGCAACGATCGCGGGATTCTGACCGGGTATTCGGATGTGATTACCGGTGAGCCGGCAATCATCGCGTACGCGCCGGTAGCTATCCCTTCTTCAACTGAGGTGACCTCCCCATCACCTCCCTGGACTTTGGCTCTAGTGACCTACGAAAACGAGGTTCTGGCGCGCACAGAGCGGCAAACCCAGCTCCTTATCGAGATCGGCCTCTTCGTGCTCCTCGGTCTCCTCGCCATCACCGTGCTGATCGTTCGGCCCCGTGGTGTGAGCAACACTCGACTGTGGGTGGTCGCCGCCGCGACCGCGGTGTTTGCGTTGCTCGGGATCGGATGGATCTGGTACCTCGTGGCGACGGCGCCCCGAGCCCAGGATCCCGTGGCAACAACCGGTGAAGTTGTAGAGGCGCCCTCGACTTACATCGACGACGGAACCTCCGTAGTCCAGGCAGGCGTGTTCCTCCAGGGTATTGATTTCCGGGCGGACGAGGGCGTAGTTGTGCAAGGACGGGCCTGGCAGGAGTACCGCCAGGAAGAGGCGGCTGCGTACCGAGCCGGATTCCAGTTACCCGAAGCCGCAGCCTCGGAATTCATAGAGCAGAACCGCGGCAGAGAGGGGCCGGTTATACGCATTAGTTGGCGGTTTACCGCGACTCTGCCCCAGACCTTTGACGCCCGGCGCTATCCCTTCGATCAGACCGATGTGTGGCTGCGCCTTTGGCCGTCCGACCTGACAGTCGAAACGATCCTCATTCCCGACCTGCCCCAGTATCAGATACTCGCTCCCCTTGCTCGGCCTGGGTTGGAGGTCGGCTACGAAGTCGACGGATGGAATATCCAGGGCAGCTACTTCAGTCACCGCAGAAACACGTACAACACCAACCCCGGTCCGCTCGAATGGATCGACCAGGATGCCGGCGAGTACAAACCGGAGCTCTACTTCACG
>JBHICV010000082.1:0-10356 GCA_046759765.1 Acidimicrobiia bacterium | reverse complement strand
AAGATGCCCCGATACAGACGCTCTCGGCGATCTTCGAGCTGTTTCCGCTGCTCGTCAGTCCAATCGAGGTCGTCGGCGATCGGGCCCGTGAACAAGCAGGTGGCCGTGTGCATGTTGAACGTAAGTGCGGTAGATCCGCAGTAGCGACCGATCTCCTCCGCGATCAGCGAGTAGGTGGCCAAGTCGGCGCCGAGGCCTCCGTAGCTCTCAGGGATCGCCAGGCCCAAGAATCCGATCTCCCGGAGGTCTTCGTAGTTCTCGTAGGGGAACGAGGCGTCCCGGTCGTACTTGGCAGCCCTTTCCGCGAATCGAGGTCCGAGCTCGCGCACCTTTTGAATGAGCTCCTGCTGGCGCTCGGGCGGAAGGCGCTTCATCGACCGATCATCCGAGCTCCCCGCCCAGAGGGATGTCGTGTGTCTCCGCGTCGGAGGGTCGAAGCTCGCCGACCAGCTCGCCCGCTGACACGACCGATTCATCGTCCAAGAGCACCGTGCAATCGCGCATGGGCCAGTCGAAGTGGGCACGTGTAAACCGTTTGGCGTGCTCGTTAGCGCCGGTCGAATACATGAAATTGCCGGCGAAGGCACGCGCCTCGGTTCCGTTGATGCCGCTCTTGTCCCACATCGGGAGCGTGTCCCAGCGGGCATGAGGGTTCATGCCCCACCCCACGTGGCTCGAGGCGTAGGCCATGTCGTCGGAGAACGCAGCCAAGTACGACTTCAATAGCCCCGCATCGAGGCCGTCGCCTTCGATGCGCCTGACGAAGTCGTCCTCAACGTGAAGTATCACGGGGGTGCGGACGTACTCCTTGAAGGTCAGGTTGATGTCGCCGGGAGCGAGAACGACCGTTCCGTTGACTGAGCCTCGACCTGGAAAGGCGAGCACCAGACCTCCCGGCCAGTGGGCGATGTCACCCGGCGCGGTCGTCCACCCCCAAGAGCCCACTTTGTAAGCGTCGGCGAGTTCGACGATCAGGTCGGTTCCGGCCTCGGAGGAGATTCGCATCTGACGGGCGTCTCTCAACATCTTGAGACCGAGCTCGACCCGTTCTTTCAGCTCTGGGCGGGCCGGCATCCGTTCGAAGTTCTCCGGATGCTCGTTCGAGACCATGAACACCCTCGTGTCCGCGGCCAGTATCTCCTGCAACTCGGGTGTGTGGAGCAGTCCCTCGACTGTGCAATCGATTACGACGTCAGCCGTCTTGAGCGCGGCGAGGACCGCGGGATGACCCTTGAGAGAAAGGCAGGTTCCGGTGGAACGCAGTGGGACTGGACCAAGGTTCGGCGCGGTCGGAACGACGACCATCGACGGCTCCACGCCCACCGACTGGATAGCCAGCCGGCAAGTCTCAACCAACTCGGGCCGGCTGCCGGTTTCGAACAGCAGCACTCCGACCTGTCCGGGCGCGAAGGCACACAGCCGAAGCTGCTCCGCAAAGCGCTCGACCCAGTGCCACTCGGTACGTCCGAACGAGATTGAGCTCACGCACGCGACTCTAGGCCCGGCACATCGTCACGTTGCGATCGGGTTTGGGAGGGGCAAGGATTCCCATCGTGCTCGGACGCCTGTCGCACCAAACCGTCAGAACAGTGGACCTCTTGGTGGCCGTTTGGGTCGTGGTCTGCATCCTGTTGGGTTACTTCGTCGCCCAGCGCGTAAATGAGTTGGGCTCGCTCGGGGACGGGCTCGTCAGCGTCGGGACGGCTATCTCCGAGGTGGCCGCCGGACTGGGGAACGTGGCCGACATTCCGTTCGTCGGGGGCGGGCTTGAGACGGTGATAGAACAGATCGACGGCATAGGCCAAGCCGCGGTCGACAGGGGAGAGGAAGGCAAGTCGGCGGTCCTTCGTCTCGCCGTGGGTATTGGACTGCTTTTCACGCTCGTTCCCACCTTGCCGGTCCTGGTTGTGTGGGTTCCGCTACGCACGTTATGGGAGAGAGATCGACGGGAGATAAGGCTTGCGTTGGAAAGCGACACGGACGGCATCGAGGCCTACCTCGCATACCGGGTGGTGGCCACCTATCCCTATCGGCGGCTCCACCAAGTGAGCCAAGACCCGTGGTCCGATCTCCAGGCCGAGCGGTTCGAACACCTCGCCGGTCTCGAGCTGGAGCGAATGGGTCTTTCGGGGCGTCCTTCCTAAGGACGGTCAGACATAAGGGAGGTAGTGAGCCAGCTCCCAGTCCGTGATGTGAGTTCGGAAGAGATCCCACTCCAAGCGCTTGATAACCAGGTAGTTCTCGATCAACTCGGCTCCGACCGCCTCGACCAGCTCGCGGTCGGCCTCCAGGGCATCGAGCCCTTCGGCCAGGGAATCTGGAATCCGTCCTGTCTCCGCGTCGGCTTCGACGCCGGGTCCTTCCTCGGGGGGCGGAGGATCCAGCTCGTCAATAACACCCATTCGGGCCGCGTGCAGGATGGCGGCGGCGGCCAGATACGGGTTGGCGGCCGCATCCGTCGACCGATGCTCGATCCGCAGACCCTCGTCCCGATCCGGAGGTATGCGCACTGCAGCAAAGCGGTGATCGAAACCCCAGGTGGCCCAGTAACCGGACAGCTCGCCCGGAGCGAGCCGTTTGTAGGCGTTGACCGTTGGGGCAGTAAGTCCGGCCATCGACGAGTGCCGGGCTAAAAGACCGGCAATGCATCGCTCGGCGAGCTCCGAGATTCCTCCTCTTCGGCCGTCGTCGGCGAGCGCGTTTCGACCTTCCGAGTCCCAGAGACTGAAGTTGACGTGCAAGCCGCAGCCAGATCGGTCCGCGAAAGGACGACCCATGAAGGTCACCAAAAATCCCATTTCCTGGGCGACCTCCCTGGCCATGATGCGGAACAGAAACGCGTTGTCGATGGCGGCAGTGCCCTCGGCGCGGTCCAGAGAGAACTCGAACTGGGGGTTGGATTCTTCCGACGAGATTGCCTCAGCTCCGAGGCCAGACTCTCGGCCTGCTCTTCCGATTGCGTCGAGGAGCCCAACCGGATCCGCAGCCAGACCCGTCGCGTATCCGAACGAATCGGGCGTGTTCCAACGTTGCCAGCCGCCGGCGCCGTCGGGCTCCATCACGAAGAACTCGAGCTCGCAGCCTATCTGGACTTTGAAACCGAGGTCCGACCAGTCCGAGACCGCCTTGCGCAGCGCATGGCGAGGCGAGAGTGGCAGCGGCTCGTCACCGTCGTACAGGTCTGCGACGACCACTCCGGTATCCGGAATCCAACTGTTGCGAACATCGTCCGGATCGAAGCGGACCTCGAGATCGGGCAGGCCGAGGAATCGCTCGGCGCTGGGCATTTCCTCCACCAGGTGATGATCGAAAGTGGCGGTGAAAGCCGCGATGCTCTGATGGGTCAGTCCTTGGCGAGCATGGCTGGTGGGCAGGTACTTACCTCGGGCGAGGCCGAGGTGATCGGGCCACACGACTCTGACCTGGTCCATTAGGTGAAATCCTCCTGTTCGAGGAATCTACGTATCGAGGCGTTCACCGCGTCGGGTCTCTCGAGGTTGAGCAGGTGTCCAGCCTCGGGAACGATCTCCAAGAGACTGCGCGGGATGTTGTCGGCAAGGTATCGACTATAAGAAGGGGGCGTCTCTTCATCTTGCTCTCCGACGAGCACGAGCGTCGGGGCCTGGATGTCGGCGAGCCTCTCGCGGACGTCATGACTCGGCAGGCACTCGACGGCCGCCCGGAATCCGGATGCCGGGATTCGCTGCATCGCCGCGACCGCCTCCTCGATGACTTCAGTCGACGCTTGTGGTCCTGCGATTGCCCGCAGGATCCGGGGAGCAAGGTCCGCCATCCTCGCGCCCTGTTCCAGCGGCTCGAGCCGCTGAGCTTTCCAGTCGTCGGCCTTCGTTACCCCATCGAGCCCAAAGGCCGGACTGGAAGAGATGAGGACGAGAGAACCCACTCGGTCGGGGTACTCCAGCGCCGTGTGGAGGGCGACCATTCCGCCGAGGGACATGCCCACTACAGGTGCCTTCTGTGCGGCCACGGCATCGAGCACGCTCACGACCGCAGCGGCCGCCTTCTTCCAGGTCATCGGTCCGGAGAAGGGCCGAGATTCGCCATACCCGGGGAGATCCCAGGCGATGCAGCGCCAGTGGTCCGAAAGGTCGCGCAGCTGCGGCTCCCACGCCGTTCGCGAACCTCCGAGACCGTGCAGGAACATCACCACATCCCCGTCGCCGGTTTCCCGCCAAGCCACGGGGGAGTTGTTGACGTCGATCGGAGCTTTCAAGCTAGGCAACTCCAGATGGCGGAGGAGCTTCCCCCATGAAGGTGGTGTGCTCGGCCTCGACCACCACGACCACCCGATGGTCTATGTGGCGACGCCAGGGATAGTCGTCCCGGCCTAGATACTTCTTTGCCATTCTGTCGATGAACTCGAAGTCTGGATCGTCCTCGACCTCGATCATCTGCCCGCGTACCTCGAGGTAGCGGTAAGGATCATCGGGGTCCAGGATCGAGATGGCGATGCGCGAATCGCGGTGCAGGTTGGCCAGCTTTTGGCGGGTCGTGGTCTGGCTGAAACGGAGGTGCTTGCCGTCCCAGTGGTACCAGACGGGGTTGCACTGCGGCTCGCCTCGTGGGCCGATCGTCGCCACATGGCCGAACCCGGCACCCTCCAAGATGTCTTCGTGTGAAGTCGGTATCACGTCTACCTCCAGGACCTTTCGAACCGAGCCCGCAGGGTAGGCATTGGGCCGGCCCGCTCCGTAGGATCCGCCTGGACGAGGGGGAGTGAACATGACCTCAGCACACGTAGACACGTTCACCAGGGACAACCTGCCTCCCGAAGATCAGTGGCCCGACCTCATCTTCGAGCTGCCCGAACTCTCCTATCCCGAGCAGATGAACTGTGCTACCGAGCTGTTGGACAAGGCGGTCGAGCGTGGGTGGGGAGAGCGCGTGGCTCTAATCGGCGGCGACATCACGTGGACTTACGCCGACCTGCTTCGAGAAGCCAACCGCATCGCCAGAGTCTTGGTCGAGGACCTCGAAGTCGTACCGGGTAACCGAGTTCTGCTCCGATCGGCCAACACGCCCCAAATGGTCGCGGCGTGGTTCGCCATTCAGAAGGCAGGGGCGGTCGCCGTTGCCACGATGCCGCTCCTCAGGGCGGGCGAGCTGAAGAAAGTGATCGACAAGGCGCAGGTCTCGCTGGCGCTTTGCGATGCCCGCATGACGGACGAGCTGGACAAGTCTGAGGTTCCGGGACTCACCATCGTCCCATGGGGAGGTGAGACGGCCGACGACTTGTTTGCGCTGGCTTCGCACAAGCCGCAGGAATTCACCAACGTGGACACGGAGGTCACCGATGTGAGCATTCTCGCTTTCACCTCCGGCACGACCGGCGTGCCCAAAGGAACCATGCATTTCCACCGTGACATCCTGGCCATGGCCGACTGCTTCCCTCCCTACGTTCTTGAGGCGACCGGGGACGACATATTCACCGGGAGCCCTCCGCTTGCTTTCACGTTTGGGCTCGGCGGTCTGGCCGTGTTCCCCATGCGAATCGGCGCCACCACGGTGCTGGTGGATCAGCCCGGCATGGAACCGCTGCTGGAGGCCATTCAGAGCCATCGCGCCACGGTCTGCTTCACGGCACCGGTCGCCTGGCGAGCGATGGTGGACTTCAAAGACGCCTTCGATCTGTCCTCGCTCCGGAAAGGCGTGTCGGCCGGAGAGACTCTCCCGGCCCCAACGTGGCACTCTTTCCATGACGCCACCGGGATCAAGCTGATCGACGGGATCGGCTCGACCGAGATGCTTCATATCTTCATCTCGTCTTCTGGCGATGACATCCGCCCTGGCTCCACCGGCCAGGAGGTGCCCGGCTACGAGGCCAAGGTCGTGGACGCGGACGGCAATGAGGTGGAGGACGGAGAGGTCGGAAAGCTCGCCGTCCGGGGACCCACCGGCTGCAGGTATCTCGATGATCCCCGCCAGAAGGACTATGTCCAGAATGGTTGGAACCTGACGGGCGACGCCTACATCAGGGACCAGGATGGCTACTTCTGGTACCAGGCCCGGACCGACGACATGATCATCACCGCCGGTTACAACGTCGCCGCGCCCGAGGTGGAAGGCGCGCTGCTCAGCCACCCGGCGGTGATGGAGACCGGTGTCGTCGGGGTGCCTGATGCCGAGCGTGGCACGGTGATAAAGGCCTATGTGGTGCCCCGCGAGGGTCATGAGCCTTCCGAGGAGCTCCGCCAGAAGTTGCAGGATCACGTCAAGGCCGAGATTGCCCCCTACAAGTACCCTCGCCTCGTCGAGTTCATGGACGACTTGCCCCGGACCGAGACGGGCAAAGTGCAGCGCTTCAAACTACGCGAGCTCAGCTAGCAAGCTGGCGACGAAGCCGAGAAGACTTCGGTCCCTTTCAACGGTGCCTGTTCGCTTGCAGAATGCCAGGATGAGCCGGTAGGGAGGAAAGGTGCGAGTCGGGATCGGCCTACCGACCACAACACCAGGATTCAGCGGGGAGCTCATCTCCGACTGGGCAAGACGGGCTGAGGAGGCTGGCTTCAACAGCCTCGGAGTCGTCGACCGGGTCGCGTACGACTCGCTCGAGCCGCTCACCGCTCTGGGCGCAGCCGCAGCGGTGACAAGCCGCGTCCGGCTCGTGACGATGGCCGTGATAGGTCCGTTGAGAAACACTGCCCTACTAGCGAAGCAGGCGGCCACGTTGGACGTGCTGTCGGGAGGACGGCTCACTCTCGGGCTCACCATCGGCGCACGATCGGACGACTATGAGTCAGTGGGCGTCGCAACGGCCGGCCGCGGTGCCGCCCTCTCCGAACAGCTCGCCGAGCTGCGGGCTGCATGGGACGAGGACATCGGGTCGCGTGCGGCCCAGAAGGGCGGACCGGACCTTCTCGTAGGCGGGACAAGTGGCGCGGCCATGCTGCGCATGGCTCAGTCGGCGGATGGGTACGTCCACGGCGGAGGTCCGCCGCGGGCCTTCTCCTCTGCCGCAGAGCGAGCGTTCGCGGCCTGGGAGGAGGCAGAGCGGGCCGCAAGACCCCAACTGTGGGGTCAGGGGTTTTTCGCACTCTCCGACGCCGACCGAGGCCGCGAGTACATGCGCAGCTACTACGCCTTTACCGGCGGGTTCGCGGAACGCATCGCCGCCGAGACTCTGACGACCGCGGCCGCCTTGGGTGACTTCCTGCGCGGCTACGAAGCAGCTGGGTGCGACGAGCTGGTGCTCTTTCCCACCATCTCTCAGATCGACGAGCTCGATCGACTGGCGGAGATAGTCCTATGAACATCGGAGTGCTCGGAGGCGGTCCGGCCGGCCTCTATTTTGCTCTGCTCGCCAAGCAATCGAACCCCGACCACCGGATCGAAGTCATCGAGCGCAACCCGCCCGGCGCAACTTTCGGGTGGGGAGTGGTGTTCTCGCCCGACACTCTGACGGAGCTGCGAGACGCCGACTACGAGACCTTTGTAGAGCTCGAGCAGGAATTGGTCAGCTGGAACGCGATAGACATCCGAATCGGGGGCAACGTCATCCGCTCGGTCGGCCAGGACTTCTCCGCCATCTCGCGCAAGGTCATGCTTCAGCTCCTGCAGGGCCGCTGCCGGGAGGTCGGGGTCGATCTGACCTTCGAGCAGGAGGTCGACGACCTCTCGCCATGGGCCGCCAAGGACCTGATCGTGGCCGCCGACGGCGTCAACTCCTTCGTGCGCCGCCGGTATGAGACGGCCTTTCGTCCCACTTACCGAGTTCATCCGACTCGTTACGCGTGGTTCGGCACGGATCTCGTCTTCGATTCGTTCACGTTCATCTTCGAGGAGACCCCTTGGGGTCTTTTCCAGGTGCATGCATATCCGTTCTCGGCCGACATGAGCACATTCATTGTCGAGACAACCGAAGGGACGTGGAAGAAGGCCGGCCTCGACGAGCTCAGCGAGGAGGAGAGCCTGACGTTCTGCCAAGAGCTGTTCTCCGACCATTTGGGTGACCATCGCCTTCGCTCAAACCGCTCGGAGTGGATCAATTTCGTCACGGTCGCCTGCGAGGCTTGGCATCACGACAACATCGTCCTGGTAGGAGACGCCGTCCACACCGCCCACTTCTCCATCGGTAGCGGGACCAAGCTGGCGGTGGAGGACTCGGTCGCTTTGGGAAAGGCCTTGCGCGAGCACCCCACCGATCTTGCCGCAGCCTTTGGGAGCTACGAGCTGGAGCGGCAAGCCCCGATCAGACGCTTCCAGGACGCGGCCAGAGACAGCTCGGGGTACTTCGAGCATGCCTCGCGCTACTTGGGCTTGCCTGCTTCCCAGTTCGCCTTCAACCTGCTGACCAGAAGCGGGAGGATCACCCACCGGAGCCTGGAGCTGAGGGATCCGGTCGTGGTCGCGGACGCCGACCGAACCTTGGCCGGCGGCTCCGGCGGGGGGTGGGCGACGAGCCAGCCACCTCGGCTCACGCCGCTAACGCTTCGAGATCTCACCTTGTCGAACCGACTCGTTCTTGCCCCCCCGCCCACCGACTCCGCTGAGGCGGGCATCCCTGGTGATTCAAGAAACCTGGTAGCGGCGGCCTCTGCCGGGGTCGGCATGGTCGTGACGGAGGCCACCGCCGTCTCGGCGGAGGGTCGGGTGACGTCCGGCTCACCCGGACTCTACGACGACGCCCACGTCGAAGATTGGCAGAAGATCCTGGATCAGGTACACGCAGCCGGGCCGACGGCGGTTGCGCTGCGGCTTTGTCACGCCGGCCCGCGAGGGGCTACTCGCCGCAGGCACCGTGGGACCGACCGTCCCTTGGGCAAGGACGCCTGGCCCCTGGTGGCTGCCTCTCCGGTTGCCTACACGCCGCGAAGTCCGACTCCCAAGGGAGCCGACTCCGGCCAGCTCGCCGCCATTCGTGAAGACTTCACCTCTGCCGCCGATCGCGCCGCGGGGGCCGGATTCGACGTCCTGTTGATAGACGCAGCTACCGGCTATCTGTTCGGGAGTTTCATATCCCCCCTCACCAACCTCCGTGAGGATGACTTCGGGGGCGATGTCCCAGCTCGGCTTCGGTTTCCGCTGGAGGTCGTCAGCGAGGTCCGGGAGAAATGGGTTGGGCCCCTCGGCATCCGTTTGGCCGCCACCGATTGGAGAGCCAACGGTACCCAACCGGAGGATGCAGTGATAGCGGCATCCCTCTTTGCGGAGGCGGGCGCGGACTTCATCGAGGTATGTGGAGGCCAGACCGTGTTTGTGGCCTATCCCACGTACCGACGCTTGCACCTCGTGGCTCTTGCCGATCAGATAAAAAACGAAGCGGACGTGGTTGTCATGGTGGGAGGGAACATCACCACCTTCGATCAGGTCGACACGATCCTGGCATCGGGCCGGGCGGAGCTGTGCGTGCTCGACCCGCGGAGGTACGAACGGTCATCCGTGACTCGGAGCGAAGCCCCGGATTTAGGCTCCTGGCGATGAAATATCGCGGGTCGGCCGATTTCACCTCCGCCTGGAAGCACTTCGATTTCGAGGTGGACGAGGGTGTGGGCACCGTCACGTTCGATCGTCCCGAGCGCCTCAACGCTCTCACTTTCGAGGTATACGCCGACCTGCGGGATCTGCTCGAGGAACTACAGCACCGAGATGACGCCTCGGTGCTGCTCGTCACCGGCAAGGGCCGCGGCTTCTGCTCCGGGGGCGACGTAGACGAGATCATTGGGCAGCTCGTCGAGATGGATGCCCGAGACCTGATCGACTTCACACGAATGACGGGCGCCGTCGTTCAGAAGATGCGAGACCTCCCCAAACCGATCATTGCTGCGGTCAACGGAGTCGCCGCCGGTGCCGGAGCGGTCATAGCCCTCGCGGCCGATATCCGGCTGCTGGCCGACTCGGCCTCTTTCCGGTTCCTCTTCACCCAAGTCGGCTTGGCCGGCGCGGATATGGGCTGCGCCTACCTCCTACCCAGGGTGATCGGCCTCGGCCGGGCGACCGAGCTGCTCCTGCTGGGAGAGTCGGTGGAGGCGGCCGAGGCGGTCCGCATCGGGCTGGGCTCCCAGGCGATTCCCGACGACCAACTGATGGACTCGGCGAAGGAGCTTGCTTCCCGGCTCGCTTCCGGGCCGACCTTTGCCTACGGGGCAACCAAGGCACTACTGGCTCGGGAGCAGGACATGGACCTCGCAGGCTCGATCGAGCTGGAGGCATCGACGCAGGCGCTTCTGATGACGACGGACGACCACCGGGAGTTCTACCGTGCGTTTCAGGAGGGCCGCGATCGCAACTGGTCCGGACGATGACATCGCCGCACACCATCCTCAACCCTGACGTTCTGGCCCCGCCGAGAGGCTTCTCTCACGTGGTGATTCCGAGAGAGGGTCGGCTGGTATTTCT
>JBHICV010000081.1:0-10436 GCA_046759765.1 Acidimicrobiia bacterium | reverse complement strand
CCGGGTTCTCCATCTGACGGACCCTTTCCCAATGCTCCCAGCCATAGGCCAAGGCATCCGAAGTCGCTTCCAGGCCAACATCAAGCCCAAAGCCCACACATAACGCCCGTTTCAAACGCGGCTCGACCAGTTCCACGAATTCGGTGAACGACTCGTCGAGTGTTCTGTCTGGCAGCACGACCCCTCCCGAGGATGGGCCTATACCCATATAAAAGATTGAACCGCCGAGAAGTGTGACCAGCAATTAGGAATCTCCCCGAACGATGCGATAGCCGCGCCGCTGCTGCAGACCACCGTTGCCCAGTTGGGGAACCCGCTGCGGCCGGCGACCATGCTGGATGGGGCAATGCTCGTGGAGGGAATCTGCAACCGGTTGGTGGCGCACCGGGTAGATACTCTGACAGAACACACCCGCCCAGTCCGATGAGCTTCGGTTGTTCTTACTACGCCGCGGGGTTGGACGTCATCCTGACCTGGCGGACAGTGTTCCTTTCATTCCCGCGTCGAAGTGTCCCTGAATGATGCAGATGATCTGGTAGCTACCTGCGGCCACGTTGAAGGAGCCGCTGGCAGACTGGCCGGCTGCCACCGAGGGCACTTTGAATAGCACCTGCGACTCGTCGAACTCGGCCTCGCTGTTGATGGTGGTACCCGCCTTGAGGATCGTCCACTCGTGTTCAATGGCTCCCAAGTTGTCAAGGGTGATGGTCACATCCTGCCTGGCTGCGACCGTCACGCTGCTGGGATTGAAGGCGAACTCGGTCGCCAGGATCGTTATGGACGTGGCCGGGCTCCCCCCGGCATCTTCACCGTTGTCGCCACCTCCGCAGGAGGCGACGATCAGCCCAGCGAGGGCTGTAACAAGGGCCAGCCGGGCAGGCTTCCCAAGGCTCATAGGGTGCTCCTTTCTCGGTCTTCGAGTGATTCTGTTGAGCGGGGGTCGTCGAGGAGCCGCATCGCTCGTCGTCCTGCCACGGCCAGGAGTCCGAGTGGCAGACCCAGTAGCAGAGTGGGGGCGGCGGTCAGTCGCCAGTTGAATGTACGCGGCTGGATGTCGAGCGCGATCTCGCCGGCAGGGTGAAGCGAACAAAGAAACGGGCCGCCGAGGCGCGGCTGCAGGATGATGCTGAGGGTGCTGTTCGGGCCGACCACCCATGGACCAATGCGGTGCGGGACCAGATCCTGGTTGAGCAAAACGAGCTCGTCATCCGCGTAGAAGCTCCAGGTCGGCGGGAGCGCGAGTGCGTTTTCGCCGGCGGCAATCCGTTCCTGGGTGCCCGGCGGGATCACCAGCTCGTGGGTGGTGGCGTCCCGCGTTCCACGCGTGTATATCAGCAGGGCGGCGGCGGAGACCGCCCACATAAGCGCTACCACGACTGCCACGATGCCAACTGCGCGCAGGATCCGGCGGTACCGGTGCACTCGGAACGAGGCCGGAGTTGGGGCTCCACTGCGCGGCGTCATGTTGCTCAGACCAGGTAGAGCGTCGGGTAGATCACAACCCAGGCGAGGTCGACGAAGTGCCAATACTTGATGACGCCCTCGGCACCCCAGTAGTTCTGAGAACCGAAGTGGCCCTGTCGACCGAGGTTCAACACCGCTGCTAGTGCCACGACGCCACTGAGGACGTGGAAGCCGTGGAATCCTATGAGGGTGACGAAGGCGCTTCCGTAGATGGTCCCGGGTGGGAAGAACTCGTAGGCCTCGCGGAACTCGAGTCCCACGCCGATCAGGAACAGGAGTCCAAGTCCGATCGTAATCGTGATGTAACGCAGGAATCGCTGCCGGTCGTCCGTGGCAATCGAACTCTCGGCTAGGTAGGCGCTCACGCTTGACGCGAGCAGCACAGTTGTGATTGCCACCGCCAGAGCCTGATTGGCCTCCTCGGGTACTTGGGTTCCGGAAGTGAAGTAGCGGGTGGAGATGACCGCGGCAAACAGGAACGTCTCGGAGGCAAGGAAAAGCCAGAGACCGAGGCGGTTGGCCCGGGGACGGTAAGCCGCTTCAGCCCGGGCGTGAGCAGCGGGCGTGGACAGTGCCATCACCGTCCTCCTTCACTCGAGACGTCCCGGACATGCATGAAATAGTCGAGGATCAGCCAGCCCTTGGAGACCATGAAGGGCAGCAGCCAAACGAGTGGGTCTTCGATGCTCACCGCGATGACGAACTCGATCGCCGTCAGGACCGCTAGGCCCAGCCCCACCCGCAGACCGAGGCGGGTCCTCCCGCGAAGTGCGGCCTTCTGTTGGGTGGTTTGAACTGCCGACGCTGTCTCGTTGCTGCTGGTCATTGGTCACCGGCCCCTTCGGGGTTCCCAACCAAGGCGTGCTCGGCATCGGGAGCGCCATAGTGGTAGGGATGGCCGACCACCTCGGGCAGCAGCGGGAAGTTGTGCTCCGGCGGTGGCGAGGGGACCATCCACTCGAGGGTGGTGGCGTTCCACGGGTTGGGAGGTGCCTTCTCGCCCCGGAAAACTGACCAGAGGAGGTTAAAAGCAAAGAGCAGAAAGCTGGCGCCCATAAGGAAAGACATCCACGTGATGAACTCGTTGGCTCCCGCATATGCCTCCGGGTAGTCGGCCACACGGCGGTTCATTCCCTGGACGCCGAGCCAGAACATCGGCAGGAACGTGAGGCTGAGGGCGATGATCAGCCACCAGGCAAAAACCTGTCCCATCCGTTCGTGGTACATGCGTCCGGTGATCTTCGGGAACCAGAAGAAAGTACCGGCCAGAAGGGCGAATATCGACCCTCCGACGATCGTGTAATGAAAATGCCCGACCACGAAGTACGTGTCGTGAAGGTGGACGTCGGTTGGGACGTCGGCATTGAAGATCCCGGTCAGTCCTCCGATCAGAAAGGCGAAGATCCAGCCAAAGGCGAGCACCAGCGGTGTCGCGAACCACAACCTTCCCAGCCAGAGTGTTCCGACCGCGCTAAGGAAGACGATGCCGGTGGGTATCGAGATGGCCTCAGTGAGGGCCATGAACGGTGCGTGGAAGAAGCTCGGCATGCCACTCGTGAACATGTGGTGGGCCCACACGACCCCGCTCAGCCCGACGACTCCGAAGAAGGCGCCCACGACCGCTCTGTAGGCGAATAGCGGCTTACGCGCCATGTGGGTGATGACTTCGAGGGCTATCCCGAATCCGGGTAGCACCATGATGTACACGGCCGGGTGCGAGTAGAACCAGAACATGTGCTGGTACAGGAGCGCGTCTCCGCCCCCAGCTGCTTGAAAGAAGGTGGTGCCGGCGACTCGATCGAGAAGGATGAGTATCAGCGAGACCGCGAAGAACTGGGTGAAAAGCAGGCTCAGTATCGACGCCGTGAACGCTCCCCAGACGAAGATCGGTAGCCGGCCCCAATTCATGCCCGGGGCGCGCATCGTCGTGACCGTGGTGAGGATGTTCAGCCCGCCGAGTATCGACGACAGCCCGAACGTGGTCACGCCGAGAACGAAGAGGACCTGTCCGTTCTCGTTGACAACGCTCAGCGGCGGGTAGGCAGTCCAGCCTGCGTCAAATGAGCCAATTAGAGGGGCGCTGAGAAGAGCCAACGCGACGGGCGGGATCAGCCAGAAGCTCAAGGCATTGATTCGTGGGAACGCCATGTCGTCGGCACCGATCATCAAGGGCACCAGGAAGTTCCCGAACGAGCCGAGAATGCCGGCCACGGCCACGGCGATCATAAGGATCCCGTGCATGCTCATCAGCTTGTTGTACGCGTCGGCGTCCATGAGGCTCTGTCCGGGTGCCCCCAACTCGAGGCGCATCACCAGGCCCAACACACCGGCGAGGAGAAAAACCACCAGGAAGGTGACCAGGTATTGGACGCCGATGACCTTGTGGTTGGTCGTGAATCGGAAGTAGCGGCGCCAGTCGCTGACCGCCTCCGGCTTGGCAGGGAACCCGAGCCACTCCCGAGCCCACGCATTCCAGACCCCGATGCCCAGCAGCCACCCGACCAGCCCGAAGACGAAGCCGAACGTGAGGGAGAGCTCGTCGGTCAGTGAGCCTCCCCAGATCGCCGTGGCGACAAGGGCACCGACAACGTAGCCGGCTAGACCGGCAACAACCGCCCGGATCAGTGGCCGCATGACACTCAGGCTCCTTCCTTGCCGCCATGTGCCTGGCCCAGAAGACCGCCCATCCACGTTCCGAATTCTGCTGCTGGGACAACGCGAACCGGGATTGCCATCCGATCATGGCCGAGGCCGCAGAACTCGGCGCACTGCACACGCAGGTTCGAATCGTCAGCGATGGTGCCAACCCGGTCGGGGGTCACGAACAGCTGAGTCACCCGTCCAGGTACGGCGTCGATCTTGGTCCGGAATGCCGGCACCCAAAACGAATGAAGGATGTCGACGCTGGTCACGTCGAAACGGATTCGTGTATTGACGGGGACTACTAACTCGTCTTGGGTCGTGCCGCCGTTCGGGTACGTGAGGACCCAGAACCAGCGAGCACCTTCCACTTCGATAACGATGTCAGCGGACTGATCTGCACGGAGTTCGGCTAGGCCCGTGAATCCGGGAAACACCAGCACGGTCGCGGCCAAAAGCCCGGTTAGGCCCAGCCAGATCCCGACGACCCATCGGTTGCTGGTGATTGCCGGCCCGTCCGCAGTCGTGGGGCCCCTAATCCGGTAACGGAAGCCGGAGTACAGCAGCATGGCAACCACGAAGGCGAACACCGGAGCCCCGAAGGCCATCAGGAGGACGTAGGCGTCGTCGACAATCTTCGCCTCACGGGCATACTGCTCTGGGAGCATCGACAAGGTCCACACGGCCAGCTCCATTAGCGCCGTGAGGATGGCCCACAGCCCGCCCAGGATCAGCCATTCTCGCTTCACCGGGCCTCCCGCCCTTGAAGCCACTCGGCGGGCGACCCCGACGAGCCCTGACCGCCCGCTCGGGCTGTATGTATAGTTCGTAGATCAACGAACTTCAAATAGCCTGGGTAGCAGTGGCCCTATGAACTTCTCGCCCATCTAGCCACGGAAGAATCGATGAAAATCGTGCCTACACGTCGCACGGACTACGGAATCCGCGCCCTGATATATCTGGCCAACGAAGCCCCGAACCAAGCTAACGCCACCGAGATCGCTACTGCGATGGGGATCCCCAAAGACTTCCTCCACCAGGTGTTACAGGACCTGATCAGAGCTGGCCTGGTGAGATCACGGCCGGGACGTGGAGGTGGCTACGCCCTGGTGCCCTCCGCGGACGCGGTCACGATCCTGGAGATCGTCGAGGCCCTGGAGGGACCCCTCAATCAAAGCGAGTGTGCGCTGCGGGGAGGTCCCTGCCACTGGGAGGACGTATGTGCACTACACAGCGTGTGGTCCGCCGCCCGTCAGGCGCTCATCGACCGATTAAGCGAAGGCACACTCCAGCAGATCGCTGACGATGACCGGGCCCTCCAGGAGGGTCGAATGAAGATCCCCGCCGACTCTCATCGCCGCTAACGGCGGCCCATTCTGGCGCGCCTCGTGCAGCCTGGCGGAGTACTGTTCCCTCGGGCGGACACTCGTTTCCCAAGGAGCGCTGGAGGCCTGTCATGAGCGCTGTCCGGCCAGTTATGACATTCCTGGCAGGGCGGAGCATGTGACCAACGCCCCTGTCCGCAGGAGCATCTACCGACTCCGCATGGCGGATGTCCGGCAGTGGTGAAGAAAGGTCGACCATGGAAGCTGCTTTGAGTGACGATCTAATGGCTCCGGAGGTGATCCACGATCCCCACACCTACTACCGAGAGCTCCGGGAGGCCGATCCCGTGCACTGGAACGAGCGATGGGGAGGCTGGGTGCTCACCCGCTATGCCGACGTGGTCCCCGTGTTGCGTGACGCCGAGCGGTTCTCCTCTGATCGAATGGCGTTTCTGGCCAACGAGCTATCGGAGGAGGAACGCGAGAGCCTCGAGCCGATCTTTCGGATTCTCTCCCGCTGGATGGTCTTTAGTGACCCCCCTTATCACACGAAGCTGCGGAATCTGTTGAACAAGCCGTTGACACCGAAAGGTGTCGAGAAGTACCGCTTTGTTGTCCGGGGCATCGTCGAGAAGGTGCTCGATGAAATCGAGGCGAAGGGGCGCATGGAGGTCGTGAGGGATCTTGCCTACCAGGTGCCGATGACGGTCATTCTCACCCTGATGGGCGTCCCCGATCTGGACCGGGTTCGGATCAAGGAGTGGTCCGAGCAGCTAGGCACCTTCTTCTTCATTCGCGCCGACGAGCCGCGCCGGCGCGAGATCGCCTGCGAGGGCGTCACCGCGTTGGTCGACTACCTGACCCCGGTGATCGACGACAGGCGGGCTCATCCCAACGGCGATCTGATCAGCCTCCTTACCTACGCCGAAGAACGAGGAGACCTGACCTCCGAAGATGTCCTCGCCACGTGCGTTCTGCTGGTGTTCGGCGGTCACGAGACCACTATGAACCTTATCGCCAACGGCACGCTCGCCCTGATACGGCATCCACAGGAATGGGATCGGCTTCGGCAAGACCCGGCTCTCATCGGAACCGCAGTCGAGGAGCTCCTCCGCTACGACGGCTCAGTGAAAGCCACGGTGCGCTGGGCCAAGGAGAGCGTCGACATTGGAGACCGGCACATGCAACAGGGAGAGCGGATCCTCGTCGGTCTGTCGGCTGCCAACCGTGACCCAGATCAGTTCCAGGAACCCGACCGGCTGGATGTCGCCCGGGATCCCAATCCTCACGTGGCCTTCGCCCATGGCATCCACGTCTGTCTGGGGGCTTCGCTCGCGAGGATGGAAGCCCAAGAAGCGTTCTCGGCGCTGACGCGACGGCTGCCCTGCCCAACCCTCGAGACGGATGAACTGGAATATCACCGCACAGTTGTCAGCCGAGCACTGAGGGCCATGCCCGTCAAATGGTGACCAGGGAGCCCCAGAGGGCAGAAGGCATGGGTGACGAGATACGCATTTCAGTGGACCACAACAAGTGCGTCGGTTCGCGGCTGTGCATCCAGTCGGCACCCGGGGTCTTCGCCCTGAACGAGAACGGGCAGTCCACAGTCATCAACGTGGCCGGTGGCACCAAGCACGACATCATCGAAGCTGCCGAACAGTGCCCCATGGAGGCGATCACAGTCGAGGACGCGGAGACAGGCAACATCCTCTTTCCGTAGCTAAGGAAGCACCGAGCTGAACGGTTGGATGACCGACACGCTGACCGGGAGGCAAGGCCTGGCGAGAGTGAGGCTAGCGCTGGGCTATATGACGTCCGTAGTTCGCATCTGTCGTGTGTTGTTGGGACCTTCGCCTCTGAAGATGCCGACGGGCCAGTGCTGCAATGGCGCTCAACAGCCGAGAGCGTCTGCTCTTGCCACGACCACAGGAGGGTCACGACCAACCGTGTTCGTTAAGTACTACACCCACCTGGAGCGGCCGTTCTCCGAGTTGGCGGCGGCCTTCACGCCGCAAGCCCTTGCGTTGGGTGAGTGGGCCACCGACGCCTACCGCGACGGCGAGAGGCTTACGGTCAAGATCGGTGTGGGCGGCCTCGAATCCCCCCTGATCGCCAAGACGGTTGAGCTTCACATAGAGGACGGCTATGCCGGGACGGATAGAGCCGTCCTCTCCCTGAGCTGGACCGCTACTGGACCGACTGCGCTCTTTCCTCGAATGGACGCCGATCTGATGATCGAACCTCTCGGCCCGCATGCCACTCAGCTCACCTTTCAAGGCTCTTATGTGCCGCCCTTGGGGCCAGCCGGCCGGTTGTTGGACCGATGGGTGCTGCATCGAGTTGCCGAGGCCAGTGTGAAGAATCTGGTCGACCGGGTGGCCATGGCTCTCCGAGGCCACGAGAGTGTGCGGTCCGAAGAGGCGTACTCATGAGCTACGGGACGATTCTCGTCGGCACGGACGGCTCCGAGACGGCAGCCGTCGCCGAGCGCGTGGCTGCCGGACTGGCCGGAGCTTGTTCCGCGCATCTCGTCATCCTTACGGCCTTTGATTCTGTGCAGACGGGGCCGACCGCAGCCGGCCAGGTGCTGAGTGCCGCGGTCGATCGGGCGCGCCGGGCCGGGGTCCAAGCGATCGCCGAGCTTCGGACCGGCGATCCGGCCGACGCTCTTATGGGGGCGGCTGGGGAAGTTGGAGCCAACTTGATCGTTGTGGGTGACAGAGGTATGGGTCGGGCCAGCCGGTTTGTCTTGGGCGGCGTACCTGATCGCGTCTCGCACTACTCGCCCGTAGATCTCCTTGTCGTGAAGAGTTCCCGGCCCGGAAGGGAAGCCCAGCTCGAGGGGTTGTACCGGAGCGTCCTCGTCGCCACCGACGGATCCTTTACCGCCCACCGGGCCGCCAGTCGGGGTCACGAGCTGGCCACGGCGCTCGAAGCTGACACGTCTCTTGTCTTCGTGGGCAATGAGCTCATCGGTGACATCGTGCTCCGCGACACGGGGGAGCGGCTAGGCGATACCGCAATGCCTAAGCGAGTTGTTCGGGGCGATCCCGCCGATCGCATCTGTCGGCTGGCCCGCGAAGAGGGCCACGATCTGATCGTGGTCGGAAACAAAGGAATGGCCGGGGCCCGACGGCTCTTACTCTCAGCGGTGCCTAACAAGGTGTCACATCGGGCGCCCTGCGATGTTCTCGTCTGCAAGACCATAGGAGCGTCACTCCAGGAACTACGGCCGGGGGAAGGCGCGATCGTCGACCACGAGGGGCAGCAAGTTGCTGCCTTCGTCGATGACAGCGGCGCTCTGTACAGCTTGGCCGCGCGATGCACTCACCTGGGCTGCACAGTGGGCTGGAACAGCAAAGACCGCACGTGGGATTGCCCTTGCCACGGATCTAGCTACGACTTCACGGGCAAGGTTCTCAAAGGGCCAGCCCAGCGCCCCTTGCCGTCGGTCGACATTCGGAGCACTGCCAAGAGGTCCTTAAGCCGAGAGGCAGCAGGGTCTCCGGCCACACGCACACGGGATGCCGACCGGGCCGCGCCCGTTAAGTCGTATCGGGGTGGCGGCATAACTGTGTACTACGACCCAGCCCGCTGCCTCCACTTCGCTGAGTGTCTACGCGGGCTGCCTGCCGTTTTCGATACGAACCGCCGACCTTGGGTGAGCCCGGACGAAGCAGACCCCGCTGAACTCGCTGATGTGATCCGGCGTTGCCCGACCGGAGCGCTGCATTATCAACTCAAGCCCGGCCCGGCCGAAGAAGCACTCACCCCCACACGTTTTCAGCGCATTGAGGAGGGCCCGCTGTTGGCGCGCGGCGATCTCCGGCTAGAAACGCGGTCGGGTGATGTGCGTGAAACCCGAGCGGCGTTTTGCGCTTGCGGAGCTACTTCCAACTCACCGTTCTGCGACGGAGCCTGCGGATTCAACCGTTGACCCATTGCGGCCTTCAGGAAGAGAGAGACGTGCGAGCCGCAGGCGACGAACAGAATTCCACTCCCGGGCGGACTGGTCCCGCGGAATGCAAGTCGGCGGCGTAGGCATGGGGATCGGCACGAAAACACGACCGCAAACCCTTGCCCTACTTCGAATTCTGACCAGAAGGCCGACCGGAGCCGTTCGCCTGCCGATCTTTCAGACGAAAGAATGCCGGCTCGGCAAGGTTGAACCCCAGCTCGGTCGGGGACTCGGCGAGCCATAGGGCTGCGGCGGTCCCCGAGCCTGGCTGCCAGCCGTGCTCGGTTTCTTAGGCCGGGATTGAGTACCAGTTCGTGAGTGGTGCCTCCCGTGTAGTCAAAGTGGGTGTCGCTCCTCCGACACGAACCTCGAGCCCACGCGGCGCATCCGGACCGAGCCGCTTCCTTCCGGGTGGCAGGTCATCGCCACTCTTTGTGGAGCTCGGCCGAGTCGTCTCGAACGACTCGGGCGAGGAGACCGACGATGTCTTGGAGAGCCTCGATTAGAGCCCGATGTGTAACTCGTCGAGCACGAGCTTCCCTCGTCGTCGAGGACCTTGACGACGAGCCGCCGTTCCTCACCGAACGGAGGGGCGGTCGAGGCTCAGGAGCAAGCCCTGAAGGCACAGTCGGCAGCTGAGTGCTGTCGAGGAGTGGGTACGCCAGACGGGGTCTGGAGTGCGCATGGCGGGGGAGCGGGTGCTCGAATGCAGAAGGTAGGCCGCAGCGGTCCCTGGCCGCCTGGCTCGGGTCTCAAGGACAAGCGCTGGCATGGAGCATGATCGCTGACTGCAGCGAACGCCTTATGTGGCTGTGATCTGGGCGATCGATTGGGAACTGTGGACGGTATTCGGGATCCTGGGAGGTGGAAGCCATATCGTGAGGCCCAGGGGTGATCGTCGGATCACTGGGTGACCGTGACGGTGATGTCGTCGATGCGGATCCAGTCGGAGGTGTCTTCGTTGACCACAAAGACGGTGAGCTCACCGTCGGAGGCCTGGACGTAGTCGCCCGGGCTGGTGGTGACGCTGAAGGAGATCACCGCGTCGG
>JBHICV010000080.1:0-10569 GCA_046759765.1 Acidimicrobiia bacterium | reverse complement strand
GAACCGACGACTCGGCCATCGTCACCGTCAACCTCACCATCAACCCCGTCGCCCCAGCTACCACTCCCAAGCTGGCCAACGGTTTCGTGACGGGTGTCTCAACCGACTCCTGGACCACAATCACACCGGGTCCCACCTACACCAGCATGGTGGTGGTAGCCACGCCGAACTACGACAGCGGCAGTGTTCCGCTGGTGGTCCGGGTGCAGAACGTCACCTCTAACAGCTTCCAGGTCTCCCTCGCCCGCACCTCGGGAACAGGGACTGCCACCGCCACCGTCTACTGGATGGCTGTGGAAGAGGGCGTTTACACCGAGGCAGAGCACGGCGTGAAGATGGAGGCACATACCTTCACGTCAACTGTGACCGACGAGAACAACTCGTGGAGTGGTCAGGTCCGTTCCTACAGCCAGAGCTACTCGACTGCAGTCGTATTGGGCCAGGTGATGACCACCAACGATTCAGACTGGTCGGTGTTCTGGAGCAGAGGCTCCGGCCGGAACCGGCCACCGAACGGCACCTTGAGGGTAGGCAAGCACGTGGGCGAGGACCCCGATACGACCAGGGCCAATGAGACGATCGGCTACATCATCATCGAGGCCGGCTCCGGTTCGATCGAAGGAACGCCCTATCTGGCGGCCGTTGGCGCCGACTCGATACGTGGTGTGACCAACAGCCCGCCCTACAACTACTCGATCAGCGGACCGGGTGGGGCGACCGTGGCGGTCGTTTCTCAGACAGGCATGGACGGAAACAACGGCGGCTGGGCGTTGCTGTACGGAACCAGCCCCGTGTCGGACTCGTCCCTGGCACTGGCCATCGACGAAGACCAGAGCAACGACACCGAGCGGAAGCACACCACCGAGCAAGTCGCCTACATCGTCTTCGGCTGAGCCCACCGCTCCTCGACACGCCGCAAGCTACGCTCGCGCCCGCCATGGACTCACCCGTCGTGGCGGTGTTCGGCTCTTCTGAGGTCGGACCCGCCGATCCCGAATACGCCGAAGGCGTCCGGTTAGGAAGGTTGCTGGCCAAAGCCGGATTCACAATGGTAACCGGCGGCTACGCCGGTGTGATGGAGGCGGTTTCCGAGGGCGCCGCCGAGCATGGTGCGGAAGTCCTCGGGGTAACCGCTCCCCCCGTATTTCCTGGGAGATCGGGAGCAAACAGGCACGTTACCCAAGAGATCCCGGCAGCTTCTCTCGGCGAACGTATTCATCATCTGATCGACCTTCCTGACGCCTACGTGGTGCTACCAGGAAGCATCGGAACGCTGACCGAGCTCATGGTGGCCTGGAATGTCGCCTTCGTCACCCAGTTCAGTGACCGCGAGCCGAAACCGATCGTGGCGGTCGGAGAGCAATGGTCCGAGCTGGTTCCGCTGCTGACCGAACGCCTCGAAACAGATGCCTCCTACGTCGTGTGCGTCTCCGATGTCAAAGCCGCGGCCGCCTTTATCACCGAGGCTCTTCGATGAGCGAGGTCGCATTCGGTGGAATTGTTTGGCGGAAGACGGGAAACACCCTCCAGCTCCTCGTCGTCCACCGGCCCCGCTACGACGACTGGAGCTTCCCGAAGGGGCTTCCGCTGCCGGGCGAGACATCGGAAGAGACCGCGCTGCGGGAGGTCGAGGAGGAGACGGGCCTACGGTGCCGGCTCGGCATGATGGTGGGCGAGAAGACCTACGAGCTGCCGGATGGGAGCCCCAAGACCTCTTACTACTGGGCGATGACCGAAGTTACGGGCGACTTCTCCCCCAACCGAGAGGTGGATACCGTTCGGTGGGTCGAGATGGACGACGCACCTGAGCTGCTCACCTACGAGTCGGACCGCGAGTTGCTCGAAAGCCTGCCGGACGGCTGGAAAGAGCGAGTGCCCCGTCTCTTCGTCATCCGCCACGCCCATGCCGGGATTCGCGACGAAACCAATCCAGCTGACCGTGACCGAACACTTTCCGAGCAGGGCTGGCGGGAAGCACGCGGATTGGTCGGGGTCCTTGCTGGCGAGCACATTGGAAAGCTCCTGTCGAGCCCCTACCCACGCTGTCGGCAGACCCTCGAGCCGCTCAGCGAAGCGCTCGGACTACCCGTCGAAGAAGTCGACGACCTCTCGGAGGACCATCCGGAGCGGAGCCTCCCCTACCTCGGTGAACGCGACGGCGTGGTTTGCACCCATGGAAATGTCATCCCGCTCATGCTCGATGCGCTCCTGGAAGACGGGTGCGACTTCCTGTCTCCACGCAAATGGGAGAAAGGTTCCACTTGGGTGATCGACTTCGATGGCGAGTTGGCTGCCCGTGCCCGCTATGTGGATCCGCCCCACTAGCCGGTGGTGCTCTCGCTTCCGGGAGCCGCCAGCACCCACAGCACGTCTCTCACGCTGACGATCCCTAGGAGGTCGCCGTCCTCGACGACGGGAAGGTGCCGGTAGCCGGTTTCGAGCAACCAAAGGGCTGCTTCGGCCACCTGCACTTCAGGGGAGAAGGTATCAGGATCGGCCGTCATCCAGTCCCGGGCGATCTCGACGTTCACATCGGCCCCGGCGGCAGAGGCACGGACGATGTCCCGCTCAGTCAAGATACCGGCCAGTCGAGGCCCGTCGACCACCGCAATCGAACCGATGTCCTGGGTGTCCATCGTCTCGGCGGCCTCCTGCAGCGTCACCTCAGGACCGCAGACCTCGGCTCCGGATCCGGCTACCAACGAACGAAGTTTCACGCGCGGGCCCTTTCGGCCGGAGACTTCACGTTATCGAGGCTGCTCGTGCGTACTCCGTGACCTCCGGCCATACCGGCCGCGGCAAGAGGTCACAAAAAAGGCGACTCCTAGACCAAGTCCTGCTCGCGTATTCCGAACGAGGGATGGCGTAAGCGACAGAGCGCGAGCTTCTCAAGTTGGCGAATCCGCTCCCGCGTGAGGTTGAATTCCTCGCCGATCTCTTCGAGTGTGCGCGGCACCCCGTCATAAAAACCGTAGCGCAGCGCCAGTATCCGCCCTTCCCGATCGGGCAGCCGGTCGATCGAGATGCGAAGGCTGTCGGCGATGTCCATCTCCTCGGTGATCTGAACGGGATCAGTGGCGTCCTCATCCTCGATGAAATCGCCCAGCTGGGCGCCGTCTTCCCCGACCGGCTGCTCCAACGACACCGTATCCGCGACTCCGAGAGCCAACTCGACCTTATCGACCGTGACGCCGGCTTCCTCTGCGATCTCGTCGGGTTTGGGATCGCGTCCCAGCTCCGCCTTCAAAGAGGCTTGCGCGGCCCGTACCGCCGCCAGCGTGTCGTGTAGATGGACCGGGATACGCACAGTGCGTGACTTGTCCGCTATCGCACGCGTGATCGCCTGCCGGATCCACCAGGTCGCGTAAGTGGAGAACTTGAACCCCTTGCGCCAGTCGAACTTCTCGACAGCTCGGATCAGGCCGAGATTGCCTTCCTGGATCAGGTCGAGAAAGTCGATGCCTGACGTATTGGCATATCGCCGCGCATTGGCCACGACGAGCCGCAGATTGGCGGTCAGGAAAGCATCCTTCGCCTCGCGCCCATGCCGCACCTTGCGGCGCAACTCGATCTCTTCCCTCTTGTCTTTGAAATCGCGCTCATCGACTCGGATGATCGCGGCTTCTCCGGCCTCGATCCTCTGCGCCAGTTCCACTTCCTGCTCGGCCGTGAGCAGGTCATACTCACCAATAGCAGTGAGGTACTGAGAGACGAGGTCGGTGGTAAGCCGGCCCCGCTCGTCCGTCAATTTGTTTGGTTTGTGCCGCTCGCGTGTCAGCCTTGGATCGCGCCGCGTCTGGTCGGCCACAGTCATCTACAGATCAGCCTCCATCGAAGGAGTCCAGGGGTATCGGAAAGGTCTCCGTCCCGCTAGCCCAGGGGGACCAATATGACACATATTCGCCACCTTGTGAACCCCTTTCTTGTCCACAAGGCAGTACCCGAAGGAACTAGTCCGTGACCTGGCGCCCCCTGGCTTGCTCACAGTCTTGTCCACATATCCAACGGCCGTTTTCCACAGACCGTTCCCGGCTATGTGGGTGGTGAAACACCTCCGACGGTCAACGCGAGAGGCCGCGCCACCTATCAACCGATGGGCTCCGAAGGCTCTCTGGCAAGTAGTCACCTCGGAGAGCATTCCCCCGCCTGCCGCGGTACCGTCTAGTCCATGCGAATCCAGTCCGGCCAGCTCGTGGCTCTCGGGTACGGGAGCTACGTCCGCTCCGACGAGGTGGTGGCCGTTGAGCCGGTTCGGGAAGGACGCGGGCCGGGCCGCCGCTCCTTGGTCTGGGTCCGTGGCCTGCCGGATGCACTCGTCGCCTCCCGGTCCGAAGGTGCCGTGGTGGATGACCTGGTCACACCAGCCGACGAGGCCGCACGCATGAAGGCACAGAGATCCGTTCTCGGGAAGATGTCCAACGCGCTGCAGGGTGTGTCCTCCGGAGTGCGCCGCGTTCTCAGCGAAGAGGCCGGCGTCGACTTCTCAGAGTTGATCGAAGAGGCCAACCAGGTCCTGAGCTAGTCCTCGTCACTCGCTCCCCCAGTTCGTGTGACGCTGAACTACCTATACGGTCGTCTGCCGTCACAAGAACGGATTGCCAGCCGCTACCGTCGCGGTCATGGCCAACCGGCTGGGCGACTCGACCTCGCCCTACCTCCTGCAGCACAAGGACAACCCGGTCGACTGGTACGAGTGGGGACCGGACGCGTTCGCGGCGGCCAAGCTCACCGATCGGCCGATCCTGCTGTCCGTCGGGTACTCAGCTTGTCACTGGTGCCACGTCATGGCCCACGAGTCGTTCGAGGATCCCGAGACAGCCGATGTGATGAACGACCTCTTCGTGAACATCAAGGTCGACCGGGAAGAACGTCCCGACGTCGACGCCATCTATATGGATGCCGTCCAGACGCTGTCGGGCCAGGGTGGCTGGCCGATGACCGTCTT
Source organism: Acidimicrobiia bacterium (assembly GCA_046759765.1). GTDB lineage: Bacteria > Actinomycetota > Acidimicrobiia > Spongiisociales > CAZKJJ01 > JBHICV01. Next base: position 5,624 of record JBHICV010000080.1, on the reverse strand, counting down.
TCTCACTCCCGACGGCCGTCCCTTCTATGCCGGCACCTATTTCCCGAAGGTGGAGCGGCACGGCATGCCTTCCTTCCGTCGAGTGCTTACCGCTATCTCCGACGCGTGGAGCAACCGACGCGATGACGTCGAGGAGCAAGCTGCCGGCTTGACGGCCACCGTTAGCCGCCACGTCAAACCGGCGAGCGACTTGCCGGGCGAGGATTCGCTCGAACGCGCTTATCGATCCCTCCACGCGGGCTTCGACCCGACTCATGGCGGCTTTGGCGGAGCCCCCAAATTCCCTCAGGCACCGGTCCTGGAGTTCCTCCTCCGCGTGAGCGACGAGACATGGGCTCCCGAAGCCGCCGACATGCTCGCCACGACCCTGGCCCGGATGGCGGCCGGCGGGATCTACGACCACATCGGCGGGGGCTTCGCCCGCTACTCGGTCGACCAGAGATGGCTGATTCCACATTTCGAGAAGATGCTGTACGACAATGCCCAGCTGGCTCGCCTGTATCTGAGGGCATGGCAGCAACTCGGTGACGAACGGCTGCGGGTGGTCGCCGTAGAGACCCTGGATTACCTCCTCAGGGATCTCCGGCACGCCGATGGCGGCTTCTTCTCTGCCGAGGATGCCGACTCCGAGGGCGAGGAGGGCAAGTTCTACGTTTGGAGCCTGCCCGAGTTTCGTCAGGTGGTCGGGACCGACGGCGCACACCTGTTAGAGAGATTCTTCGGCGTGACCGCAAGTGGCAACTTCGAGGGCGCCAATCATCTCTACCAAGCCCAGGGCCTCGAGGATGTCGCCGCCGAGGCGGGTGTCTCGGTCACCGACGCGGAAGCAACTCTGGCGAGGGCCCGAGCCCGCCTCTACGAAGAGAGATCTCGCCGAATACGTCCCGGTCTCGACGACAAGGTCATCGCCTCTTGGAACGGACTGGCGCTCCGAGCGTTAGCGGAAGCCGGAGCCGTCCTGTCGGACGATCGCTACTTGGCATCAGCACGAGCCAACGCCCGCTTCGTCGTGGACCGGCTCAAGGGACCCGATGGCCGTCTCATGCGCTCCTGGCGGGAGGGGCGAACGTCCGTGCCCGGCTTCGCCGACGACTACGCGTCATACGCGCTCGGGCTTTTTGCGCTCTACCAGGCGACCGCCGAGCCGGAGTGGTTCCGAGAGGCTCGAAAGCTGACAGACGACCTCGTCGAGCTCTTCCGTGATCCGGACGGCGGTTTCTTTACTACCGGCGAAGACGCCGAGGCACTAGTCGCCCGACCCAAGGAGCAGATGGACAACCCTCTGCCGGCCGGCAACTCACTAGCCGCGGAGGCCCTTCTGGTGGACTCTCTGTTCACGGGCAACAGCCTTCATCGACAGCTAGCCGAGGATGCGGTTCGTTCGGGTGGTCAGATAATCGACACTTACCCGGCTGCAGCCGGCCATCTCCTCAGCGTCGTTCACATGTTGCAGGCCCCTCCCAAGGAGGTCGCGGTCACTGGGCCAGAGGCAGACGACCTTGCCGCGGTGGTCTGGGAGTCGTTCCGGCCTCACCTCGTGTTGGCGGTCGACCGAGACGGCACAGCCGCGTCAGATGTACCCCTTCTCCGCGGTCGTTACGACTCGGGCCGAACCCAGGCGTTCGTGTGTGAGAACTTCACCTGCCGGATGCCGGTTGAGACGCCGGAGGATTTGCGTGCCCAGCTGGGCGCCTGAGCAGGTCCCCTAAAGTCTCCCTATGCTTCGGCTCGGCACCAACGGCACGATTGTGCCGCCCGTCGAAGGAATCATCCGGGGAGCCCAGCGCGGAGACGAGGGACCCTTCGACGCGCTCTGGTGGCCCGATCACCTCATGGGCTGGCACCCACAATCGATCTGGGATCTGTCCCCTCTCTCGGCGTTCATGCCCAACCCGCACATTTTCGTCGATACGGTGGCCGCCTTGGCAGCCGCCGCCGTCCACACCGAACGGGTGCTCCTCGGCTCGGCTGTCACCGAGCCGGTCCGCCGCCACCCGGCCATGCTCGCCCAGCAGTTCCTCACTCTCGACCACTTCTCCAAGGGACGCGTCATCTTTGGGTTTGGAGCCGGCGAGCGCGAGAACATCCAGCCATATGGGCTGGACCTGTCTCGGCCGGTGAGCCGGTTCGAGGAAGCCATCACCATCATCAGGAGTCTTTGGGAGAACGACGAACCCATCGACTTTGACGGGGACTTCTGGAAGCTCGAGGACGCAGTGGTTGGCATGGGCCCGTTCGGCAGTGCTCCCGACGGCTCCCGCCGCTACCCGCCGATCTGGTCGGGAGCCCACGGCCCCCGCATGCTCGACATAGTGGGTCGGCTCTGCGACGGTTGGCTGCCCGCCTACTTAGGTGGACTCGATGCATGGATGAGCGGCTGGGAAGCAGTCCAATCCTCCGCCCAAGCTGCGGATCGAGACTCAGCTGAAATCACGGGTGCGATCTATGCGAACGTCGTGGTGGACGAGGATCCGCTCGAAGTCGATCGCATCTGCGATCACCCCATCATCAAGGCGTGGCAGCTCGTGACGCCGTCCTGGGCGTTCGAGAAGCTCGGTTACCGCCATCCGCTTGGTGAGGACTGGAACGGTTTTCGCGACTACGTGCCCGCCCGCTACGGAAGAGACGATGCTCTCAAGGCGATCGACGATGTCCCACTGGAGGTCTCCAGAACGTACCTTCTGAGCGGGACGCCCGATGAGATCGTGAAAGAGCTGCAGGAGCTCGAGGAGGGCGGCTTGAGCCACGCCGTCCTCTGGAACGTGACCTACATGGCCGACCTAGCCAAGCTGAGCGGTAGTTACCATCTCGTCGCCGAGATCGCTCGCGAGCTCAAGGGCCAGCCATCGACCGAGTAGCACCTGATTTGACGCTCAGCCGCTCCGAAGCACCCCTCCTCGAGCGCGCAGCCGCCCCGCAGCTGCCGTGATCCTCGGTGACGCCATGGAGACGGTTGGCGGTACTCCCCTGATCCGATTGGCTCGTCTCCACCCCCCCGGGAACCTGGTCGCCAAGGTGGAGTTCACGGGGATCGGCGGATCAGTCAAGGATCGAATAGCGCTCGCCATGGTCGACAGAGCCGAAAGGGCCGGTCACCTGAAGCCGGGAGGCACGATCATCGAGCCGACCAGCGGCAACACCGGGGTTGGTCTAGCAATTGTCGGAGCGCTTCGTGGTTACCGCGTGATATGCGTCGTTCCGGACAAGGTCTCCAAGGAGAAGCAGGACCTTCTCAAGGCGTATGGGGCAGAGGTCGTCGTGGCGCCCACCGCCGTACCTCCCGACGATCCCGCCTCCTACTACCAGGTGGCCGTGCGGCTTGCGAACGAAATCCCTGGCGCCTATAGCCCCAACCAATACACGAATCCAGCGAACCCTGCTGCTCACTATGAGACAACTGGACCGGAGATCTGGAAGGACACGGATGGCGAGCTGGCGGCTTTCGTCGCCGGAGTCGGCACCGGAGGCACTATCAGCGGCGTCGGCCGCTACCTCAAGGAGCAGAACCCGAACGTTCTCGTAGTCGGCGTTGATCCTGAGGGATCGGTCTATACGACCGCGGCCGACGGACAACCCCATCAGTACCTGGTCGAGGGAGTCGGAGAGGACTTCTGGCCGGAAACTCTCGATAGACAGGTGATTGACCGCTGGATCACCGTCCGAGACGAACCGGCTTTGGAAATGACTCGCCGCCTGGCCAGTACAGAGGGTCTGCTGACCGGCGGGTCCACCGGGATGGCCGTCGTTGGGGCTCTCCAAGTGGCAGAGGAGCTTGCCGACCAGCTGGTCGTGGTGCTTCTCCCGGATTCGGGCCGCGGATACCTGAGCAAGGTTTTCAACGACGAGTGGATGCGCGAGCACAGCTTCGACATTCGTGGCTGAGGCGGCCACTAGACAGCTTCTCCAGCTCGTTAGGATTTCCGGCGGCATCGAGGCTGCCGACTTGCATCGGTGATCTCGCTCGCGCGGCGCAGGCGGAAATCTGACCCATCGACGCGGCCCGATTGCCGGTGAAAGGAGTCGAGTGTGGTCGCAGCTTGGGTGAAGTGGGTGTTGGCGGCTGTCGTTGTTGTCGCGCTCGGCGTAATCGGATATTCGGGCTGGTCGGTGTGGACGGCTTACCGAACAGTCGAGGGCATCTCTCAGCTCGAATTCGATCCGGTACAGACACGAGCCGAGTTGCGGCAGGACGTTGAGGCCGAACCTCCCGAGCAAGACCCGGTGGCGTCAGTCGAAGAGGAGCGGGCCGATCAGCTGCGGACGTTCCTGATCGTCGGGGACGACAATCGACCCGGCTTCGGAGGTAACCGGGCCGACGTCATCCTGATGGGATTGCTCCCGCCGGGGGAAGGGAGCCCAATTCTGTTCTCGATACCGCGGGATTTATACATTCCCAGCCCTTGCACCGGAGCCTCGGTCCGCATCAACACATTATTGAGCGGGTGCGGAACCACCGCTACGGGACCGGAGGTGCTTGCGGTAGCGGTGGAGGACTTCACCGGCACCAATGTGAATCACTTCGCGCTGATCGACTTTGCGGGGTTCGAGGAGATCGTGGACGCTTTCGGCGGGGTCCAGATATGCCTCGAATACGCGATCAGGGACGACAAGGTCAACTACGAAGGTGTAATCCTTCCGGCCGGCTGCTCGATCGCCGACGGTGCCCAGGCCCTCGCTTGGGTGAGATCGCGGCGCACGCTCGAATATGTGGAGGGCATTGGATGGCGAACCCAGCCCGGGGTGAATGACCTCGTTCGCAACGAACGCCAGCAGCAACTCCTGTTCGCGCTACTTGCCCGCGTGGGACGGTTGCGTGATATCACCCGGCTCGTGGGCCTCGCGGAGAGCGTGGCCGACGCAGTCGTCGTAGACGAAGGCCTGTCGGTCACCGAAGGGGTGGGGCTGGTTTGGGGCTTGAGAGGTCTCGCGCAAGAGGACGTGATACAGCTCACTGTTCCCGTCGAGTATCACACCACGCCCAATGGTGCTTCGGTCCTTAGGCCCATAGGCGACTTCGCGGATCTCGTGCGGCAGACGTTGGCCGGGGTCGTCGCGGAGGCGGACTCCGCTTAGGGCCTGTTAGCGCTGCCAGCGGTCGAAGACCGGACGCTTCCTTTTCTCTGCCGATCGCTCGATCCAGTCGGGAAGTGGCGCCGAGGGGGGCTTCGGAGCAACTTCTCTGAGATCCAGTGAAGAAAGCTCGTCGCGCCCGAGGGCCCAATCGAGAATGCGACGTCGGAGATCGAGTTGCAGGCGGCTCTGCTGAGGCATTCCTTGTCCTTGGCCTCCGGAGCACGCCCCCTGTCGGTGTACCACTCAGAGTGGTCATCAGTCAAGTGTCATTAGCCGAATAGCCCGCCGATCTGGTCGATGAGCCCCGCGACGGCCCAGACCAGAACCAGAAACAGCGCGATCAGCCCCGCCGCCGTGAGAATGCCGCGGATCCAGTAGACGACCATCTCCCGACGATCATCTCGGTAGCTCGGAATCCGAGCCGGTTGCGTCGGCGCCGTCCGAGGAGGCGGTGGCTTGGGCTCCGGCGGGTCCTGGCCGGCAGCTACCCGGAGCTCATTCTCGTCGAGCTTGAGCGACGTAGCGAGGGAAGTGAACACCTCATCGCCTAC
>JBHICV010000079.1:0-10581 GCA_046759765.1 Acidimicrobiia bacterium | reverse complement strand
GGGGAGGGCGGTGCCACTCGGGTGGCGCTGGGTTCGGTGGGACCAACGATGATCCGTCCCCGCGAAGCCGAAGAGATGATCTCGGCTGAGTCGAAGCCGTCCGCTTCAGCCCTGGGAGAGTTCGCGCGTCTGGTCTCCGAGGCCGTCCAGCCGATAACGGATCAGCGGTCGACGGCGGAATATCGCCGCCACGCCTCGGGTGTGCTTGCCCGTCGCCTCTTGGAGAGGTGCCTCCGGTGACGGTGCTGCAAATAAACGGAGAGGCGAGGGAGGTAACCCTGCACGGGTCGGAGAGCCTTCTGTTCGCGCTTCGCGAGAGGCTCGGTCTTCCCGGGTCCAAAGATGCGTGTGAACAAGGGGAGTGCGGCGCCTGCACGGTACTGATGGACGGTCAGCCGGTCTGCTCGTGTCTTGTGATGGCGGCGGATGCCGAGGGTTCCGAGATCATAACGATCGAGGGACTTTCGAAGGCTGGGCTGCATCCCGTTCAGCAAGCCTTTCTCGAGGAAGGCGCAGTCCAGTGCGGATTCTGCACGCCCGGCTTCGTCGTGGCCGCCGCCGAGCTGTTCGACCGAATCAACTCACCGTCGGAGAGGGAGATCCGGGAGGCCCTGGCAGGCAACATATGCCGCTGCACGGGCTACGGCGCCATCCTGCGCGGCCTCAGCCGTCTGGCGGAGTCGTCGTGACGGTCGACGTCGACGTTCGCCGGGTGGTCAAAGGTGGGGTTGGCGAGTCCGTCACTCGGCCCGATGGAACCGCGAAGCTGCAGGGTCGGTTCGCCTATGCCCAGGATCTCTACCGAGACGACATGCTGTGGGGAGCTACGTGCCGCAGCCCGCATCCCCACGCCAGGATTCTCTCTATCGATATCGCTCCTGCGTTGGCGATACCCGGTGTCCATGCAGTGCTTACCGCCGACGATGTTCCCGGACTCCGGACATTTGGCTTGGACGAACCCGACCAGCCGGTTCTCGCCGACCAGGTGGCTCGGTACTGGGGGGAGCCCGTAGCGATAGTCGCGGCCGACGATCCGGGTCAGGCGGCGAGAGCGGCCGAGACGATAGTGGTCTCCTACGAGGAGCTCGATCCGTTGACGGATCCGGAAGAAGCCGACCGTCTTGACAGCGTGTTCCGACGTCTAGAGGTGAGGCGCGGAGAGGACATGCACGGTGAGGTCGTAGTGGAGGGCTTCTACGAAACCTCCCCAATCGACCAGGCTCCCCTCGGCACCGAGGCCGGACTGGCGATTCCCGACGGCGAGGGGGGAGTCGACCTCTTTGCAACCTCCCAATGGCTGCACGCCGACCACTCGCAGGTGGTGGCCAGCCTCGGTCTTCGCCCGGAGCAGGTGCGATGTCGGCCTACAGGTATTGGCGGCGCCTTCGGATCTCGTGAGGACTTGAACCTCCACATACACCTGTGCATGCTGGCGCTTCATACCAGACGGCCGGTCAAGATGACATATGGGCGCGACGAGAGCTTCGTCGGTCATGTTCACCGGCATCCGGCCCGCATGTGGTACCGGCATGAGGCCGACAGAGAAGGCAACCTCATGCGCGTCGAGGCCAAGGTCCTTCTCGACGGTGGCGCCTATGCCTCCACCAGCGCGGCGGTCATGGCCAACGCCACCTATTTTGCGGTTGGGCCCTACCGATGCGATTCCGTGCGGGTCGACGGAATCGCGGCTCGGACCAACAACCCTCCCGCGGGTGCCATGCGCGGTTTCGGGGCGGTTCAGGCCTGCTTCGGGTACGAGTCACAGATGGACCGGATGGCGGCCGCCTTGGGTATGGATCCGATCGAGTTTCGGCTCCAGAACGCTCTTCAGGCCGGCGATCCGATGCCAACGACGGGGCAGGTAATCGAGGGGTCGCTCCCCTCGCGGGAGGTCTTGGAGAGTCTCCTGGCGATTCCGCTCCCCGACCGGGAGACCAGCGACGACCCGCTCCACTTGCCGGGCGGTACCGGGCTCACAACCCGGCCGGAACATGTGCGCCGTGGGACCGGCTACGGGTTCTCGATCAAGAATCTGGCCTTCTCGGAGGGGTTCGATGACTACGCCGAGGCCCGAGTCGTGATCACGTCGGAGGGAGTCGAAGTGCACACCGCCGCGGTCGAGGTCGGACAGGGGATGGTGACGGTGTTGGCTCAGATCGCGCGGTCAGTATTGGGGATCGAGCGGGTGACTGTGCTCTGGGATGACACTTCCGCGATCGGATCGGCTGGGTCGACATCGGCTTCTCGCCAGACGCAGATGACCGGTGGCGCGGTGTACGAGGCTGCCGCCGCGCTCCGTACTGAGGTCCTCGATCGCTTTGGAGGAGATCGGCTGGACGACCGTGGCGTATGGAAGGGTGACGACCTCTTGGCTGATTGGGAGGAGGTATGCCGGGAAGGTCCTGTGTCCCATCACGTGACGTTCCGTCATCCGCCTACCACTGAACCGGACGAGCATGGGCAGGGGAACATCCACGCCGGTTTCGCGGTCGCCGCCCATCGCGCGGTAGTAGACGTGGATGTCGAGCTCGGCCTGGTCCGAGTCGTGCGCGTCGATACGGCTCAGGACGTCGGCAAAGTGCTGAACCGGCAAGCGCTCATCGGACAGGTCGAGGGGGGAATCCTTCAGGGGGTAGGCATGGGCATGATGGAGGAGCTCTTGATTGCGGACGGCAAGATCCTCAACGCCAGCTTCACTGACTACCTGCTGCCGACGATTCTCGACGCTCCCGCCACCGAAGCGATTCTGATCGAGGAGCCGGACCACTGGGGCCCGTTCGGGGCGAAGGGAGTGGGGGAGCCGCCGACGATCAGCTCGGTCCCGGCGGTGGTGGCGGCCATCAGGGACGCTACAGGCAAAGAACTCACGAGAGCGCCGGTGCGGCCGGAGGACATAGCACTCTGATAGCTGCCAACAGTCAGCTGTCAGTTGCTGACGATCCAGATATTGAGCAGATCGTCGTCTACTCGTGCTCCACGGTGATGACGACGTTCCCGATCTTCTGGCCCGTCGCGACGTATCGATACGCCTCGACGATTTGCTCGAACGGGTAGCGCCGGTCGATGACGGGCCGAAAGTCGCCTGACTCGATCAACTCCTTGAAGAAAACTACATCCTGCTTGCTGTGGCTCGGGAGCGGCAGGAGGACTCTTTTGCTTCCGACTACACGCGTCCACACCACGAGGAGCGGAATTTTGAGGAAAGGGCCCAGGTCGGTTGTTAGATATAGCCCCCTTGGAGCAAGCACGGGCTTCCACTTCGAGTACGAGGTCTTGCCAACGGCGTCGATGACGACCTCGTACGTGAAGTCACGGTTGGGGAAGTCATCCTCCGTGTAATCGATGACCTTGTCAGCCCCTAAGGACTTGACCAATTCGATGTTCTCGGTGTCGCAGACTGCCGTGATCTCTGCGCCGTAGTACTTGGCAAGCTGAACCGCAGCGGTACCGATGGCGCCGGTTGCACCGTAGATGACAACCCGGTCTCCCTCTTGAATGTCCGCCCGCCGAAGGATGCTCAGGGCATAGTGCACACCCTCGTTACCGGGAGCGGCCTCCTCATACGACGTGTTGGCCGGCATCGTTGCCAGCAAAGCTGCTTCGGACACCGCCTTGTACTGCGCGTGAGCACCAAAAGCAGCGTCGTCGTAGCCGAACACCTTTTCGCCGACGGCAAATGATGTGACATCATCACCGACTGCATCGATCACCCCGGCGAACTCATTTCCGAGAATCGTGATCTTCGGCTTTGTGAGGCCATAGAAGAACCTGGCAATGAACGGTTTAGCCGTCAAAATGCCGTAGTCCGTGCGGTTTACCGTCGTTGCCCGTATCTTGACGAGGACCTCATTGTCGGTCGGGACGGGTTTGGGTACCTCTTTGATCTGAAGCACATCGGGCGACCCGTATCTCGTATTCACGAGTGCTCTCATCCCGGCGAAGATATCGGGTTTATCGAAGAGGGGCCGACCTCGACAGGTTTGAATGCGGGCATTCGTTTCCTGGTACGTCCGGGCGCGGCGGGGCCGGTAACTTCCGACGACGATGGAGATTCGTGTGGATCTCAACATGGTGCCGGAGAGCTTGCGTTGGATCGGCAAGACAGACGCGGCCCGGGCATGGCTGAGTGGGCTCCCTCGTCTGATGGAGGAGTGTGAGGAGCGCTGGTCGCTTCGCCTTGGGCCTCCTTATCCCGGCTCATATGTGTCGCTTGTTGTGCCGGCTGACCTCCCCGACGGCACCGGGGCGGTCCTGAAGATCCAGTTTCCGCATCGAGAGAGCGAGCACGAAGCCGATGCGTTGGCATTGTGGGACGGCGAGGGGGCGGTCCGGTTGCTCGATCATGACCCTTCTCGCCACGCGCTCCTGATCGAACGTTGCGATCCGGGCCGCCACCTCTCTGAGCTGGAACCAGATGCCGCTCTTGGCGTCTTGATCGATCTTCTCCCGCGGTTGTTGAAGCCCGCCGGTCAGCCCTTTAACAGTCTGAAGGACGAAGCGGCGCGATGGGCGGAGCAGCTACCGGCCGCCTGGGAGCGAGCGGGGTATCCGTTCGAGCGCCGACTCATCGATAGCGCCCTCGAGGCCCTAGACGAGTTGTCTGGCTCTCAGGGTGAACAGGTGCTGCTCCATCAAGATCTCCACCCCGACAACGTCCTTGCCGCCGAGCGCGAGCCTTGGCTGGTGATCGATCCCAAGCCGCTCCGCGGCGAGCGAGAGTTCAGCGCTGCTCCAATCGTCCGTGCTTACGAGCTCGGCCACGACCGTGATCTCGTGCTGGGACGTCTCGACCGGCTCACTGACGAGCTGGGTCTCGACCGCGACCGCGCCGTTCGATGGGCCTTAGCTCAGACGTTGGCCTGGGCGTTCGAAGGAGACCTGGCTCTACCGCGTCACGTCGAGACGGCGAGGTGGTTACAGCAGTTGATCTGACGCCACGTGCGTCTCAACGTCCTTATCGTCGTTCTTCCCTCCTGACGAGGCACCAGATCAAGGGATACGGGCGGTAATGAGCAACCGAGCAGAGCGGCATGCCTCGGGGCTCGGCGTCGCCAGCTTGTTAGGGCCCTCAGCTGCCGCTCGCCTCTTCCAGGACTCTCTCGACCCGCCTCCGCACTGCGGAGAGAGGGGACTCGTCGTGCTCCTTCGCCTCGGTCAGGATGCCGGCCACCGCTACCTCGATCTCGTCAACCCGGGCGTAGCGTTCTTCGTCGGAGGCATGGAGAAGCGGTCCGAGTGCAATCGCGCCGCCGGCGTTGATGACGTAGTCGGGCACGTAGAGAATCCCCCGTTCGTCGAGACGGTCGCCGTCGTCGGGCGTCGCCAGCATATTGTTGGCCGATCCGGCCACGATCCGACACTTGAGCCGCGGAATCGTCTCCGCGTTGAGGACGCCTCCAATCGCACACGGCGAAAGGACGTCGCACGGCGTGTCATACACCTCCGACGCCTCAACCACTTCGGCACCGATGTCCGCCGCTATTTCCTCGGAGCGGCCGGCGTCCAGATCGCTGACAATCACCCTTGCCCCCTCTGCCGCCAGAAGTCTTGCTAGACGTCGACCAACATTGCCGGCGCCCTGAATAGTGACTGAGATTCCGGAAAGGTCCCGCGTCCCATCGAGGTGGTTGACCGCGGCTCGGATCCCCGCCAGTACTCCTCGGGCGGTATACGGACTGGGGTCCTGGGCCGGCTCGCCATCAACGGCGCCGTGTATGTGAGGAGAGAGCCCAGACAGAAACGAGATGTCCTCCGGCGTAGTCCCGAGGTCCTGGCCGGTGTGAAACACTCCATCGAGGGAGTTGAGGAGCTCGGCATAGTCCTTGAGCAGCTGCCGGCGCTCGGAAGCGTCGAGTTCGCGGCTGAGGGCGAGGACGGCTTTGCCCCCTCCGTAGCCCGCTTCGAGCGCGGCCCACTTGTTGGTCATTCCTCGGGCCAGGCGCATCGCGTCTTGCAGACCAGCCGCGGGAGTTCGGTAGACCTTCATTCGGGTTCCGCCGAGCGCGGGACCCAGAGAGTCGTCGTGGAGTGCGATAAAGATCCAGGCGTCGGTAGGAGAGTGATATCGGCTCAGGATCGCCCAGCCGTCGAATACCTTGACTAGGTCCTCGATCCCCGCTTCTGTCACCCTCACCCTCCAGTCGCCGGTCCTCTAATTCTCCCAGGACTCTCGCTTCTGCGCACGCCGAAGCGCCCCCCTCCGGTTCCTACAATGCGAGCGCTTCCGCAAGGAGATGGAGTGCTGTCGATCGCCGTGTTGGTTTCCGGCTCCGGAACCAATCTGCAGGCGATCATCGACCGGGCAGCTGCCGACAAAGACTTCGGAGCACGGATCGCGGTAGTTCTCTCCGATCGGCCGGACGTCCGCGCCCTCCGAAGAGCGGCCGCGGCCGGTATTGACACCGAGGTCATCCCTTGGAGCGATCACCCTGGCCGGGAGGCATTCACCAAGGCCATCTGCGACGCCGCCGAGTCCTACGGCGCCGAGACCCTCGTGCTGGCCGGGTTCATGCGCATCCTTTCTCCAGAGGCCATCGAGCGCTTTCCCAACCGGATCCTCAACATCCATCCCGCACTGCTTCCCTCGTTCCCGGGCTGCGACTCGGTGATCGACGCTCTGTCGCACGGAGTAAAGGTCACCGGGGTCACCGTGCACTTCGTCGATGAGGAGGTCGACCACGGACCGATCATTGCCCAGAAGGCGATTGCCGTTAGACCGGACGACACCCCCGAGACGCTGCACGGCCGCATCCAGGCAGTGGAGCATCGTCTCTACCCGTCCGTCATCAAGGCGCTGGCTCAGGGTCGGCTGCGGGTCGACGGCCGTCGGGTTGTGTGGTCATGAGGAAGGTAGCGGTACGCCGCGCTCTGCTGTCCGTCTCGGACAAGAGGGCTCTTCCGCCATTCGCCCGGAGACTTGCGGAGGCAGGAGTCGAGCTGATGGCCTCTTCCGGCACCGACAAGGTGCTCCGAGACGTCGGTGTTCCGGTGACGAGCATCTCGGAGCTGACCGGAGTCGGCGAGCTCCTCGACGGCCGGGTGAAGACCCTGCATCCTGCGCTCGCGGCTGGGATACTCGCCGATCGCGACCGTCCGGAACACCTCTCCGAGCTGGCGGCCACGGGCATAGAAGCCATTGATCTCGTGGTGGTGGACCTCTATCCGTTCACGGAGTCGGCAGTGAGATTCGAGAACGACGATCTAACGGAGCTGGTCGATGTTGGCGGGGTGACGTTGCTGCGGGCGGCGGCTAAGAATCACCGGTGGGTCGGGGCCGTGTCGGCAACCACGCAGTACGAGCAAGTGGCCGGGGCCGTCGCGGCCGGCGGACTGAGCGACGAACTCCGGGCGACGCTGGCCCGAGAGGCCTTCTTTCGAACTGCTTCGTTCGACGCCGCAGTGCTCGCATGGATGTCCTCCGCCGATACCTTCCCCGACAGCATTGTCTTGCCGCTGACACTTACGAGCACGGTCCGCTATGGGGAGAACCCGCACCAGGAGGCGGCCGCCTACTCGACGCGAGGGGCCGCAGAGCCGTGGTGGTCTTCGGCGCGTCAAGTGCAGGGGGAGCCGCTTTCCTTCAACAACTACCTGGATACAGAGGCCGGCTGGCGGCTCGTGCACTCCTTCGAGGAGCCAGCGGCGGCGGTAATCAAGCACACCAACCCGTGCGGAGTGGCGACTCGCTCCGACCCGCCGGCCGCGTTCCTCGCTGCCTGGGATTGCGACCCGATGGCCGCCTACGGCGGGGTCGTGACGCTCAACCGACCCCTGGACGAGGCCACTGCGCGTGAGCTCACCGAACGATTCGTGGCGGTAGCGGCGGCACCGAGCGTGACGGAAGGGGCCAAGCGCCTGCTTGGGCCCAGGCGCGGCTTGCGCGTTCTAGAGGCTCAGCTTCCGCCAACCCCACGGCGCGAGTTCCGAGCTCTGGGGAGCGGCTTCCTGGTCCAGGAGCCGGACCACTCGGATAGCGCCGACTGGAAGGTCGTGACCCGACGTCCTCCGACCGCCGACGAGACGCTCGATCTCGAGTTCGCGTGGGCGGTGGCCGCTCACACCACCTCCAATGCGGTCGTTATCGCTCACGACCTGGCCGCGATCGGCGTCGGCGCGGGCGATCAAAGTCGCATCGGCGCCGCGGAGCGGGCCCTGCGCCAAGCCGGCGAGAGGACCCAAGGGGCAGCAGCCGCCAGCGACGGTTTTATCCCATTTCGGGACACGGTTGACCTTTTGGCAGAGTCCGGCGTGACGGCATTGGTTCAGCCGGGCGGGTCCATAAGGGACGAAGAAGTGATCGAAGCGGCCGATGAGCATTCCATGGCGGTGATCTTCACGGGCAGAAGGCACTTCCGACATTGACGGCTGTGCTTTTGAACGGAAAGACGGTGGCCGCGGCACTCACCGAGGAGGTGATGCGGCGCGTCGAGGCCTTGGCCGAGCGAGGCAAGGACGTCGTCCTGGCGACGGTGCTGGTAGGGGAGGACCCGGCCTCGCAGGTGTACGTACGTAATAAGCGTCGCCTCGCCGCCCAGGTGGGCATTCAGTCGGTTCATCACGAGCTGAGCGCGGCCACCTCGAGAGGCGAGCTGCTGGGGCTGCTCAGAGGGCTCAACGACGACGCGGATGTAGACGCCATCCTCGTTCAGCTTCCACTCCCGGAGCACATCGACGAGAACGAGGTATTGACCTCAGTCGATCCGGACAAAGACGCCGACGGTATACATCCCCGGAACCTCGGGCTCCTCGTGGCCGGTGAGCCGTTTCTCGTTCCCAATACCCCAGCCGGCGTTCTTAGGATCCTCCGGCACTACGAAATACCGACCGAGGGCAGGCGAGCGGTAGTCGTCGGAAGATCGGTTCTCGTCGGCCGGCCATTGGCTCTCCTTCTGGGATCGAAGGGCGTCGACGCGACCGTGACAACCGCTCACACCAAGACGCCCGACCTGGCCGGCGTGACGAGGCAGGCAGACATCCTTGCGGTCGCGGTAGGAGTGCCTCGTCTCATTGGACCCGAGCACGTGCAGGAGGGGGCGGTGGTCATAGACGTCGGTATCAGCCGTGAGGACCAGGAAATAACGGGCGACGTCGACTTTGACGCCGTTTCGGAAGTGGCTTCGGCCATCACGCCCGTACCCGGAGGAGTCGGGCCGATGACCGTGGCTAACTTGATGGCGAATACGGTGGCCGCCGCCGAGCGAAGGGTCCGGTGAGCCAGATGGGAACGCCGATCTCTAAAGATGCCAGCGGCCTGATCGTGCCTGATGATCCCATCATTCCTTTCATCGAAGGGGACGGCATCGGGCCGGACATATGGCGGGCTGCTCAAATGGTGTTCGATGCTTCCGTTGATGGTTCCTACGGCGGCAGCAGGGCTATCTCATGGATGGAGGTGCTCGCCGGCGAACGGGGGTTCTCCGAGACAGGCGAGTGGCTACCCACCGAAACCGTGGAAGCCTTTAGAGACCAATTGGTTGGAATCAAAGGTCCGCTCACCACTCCGGTGGGTGAGGGGATCCGAAGCCTAAACGTCGCCCTCCGCCAGATCCTGGACCTGTATGTGAGCCTCAGGCCGGTGCGCTGGTATCGAGGCGTTCCCTCGCCGGTGAGACAGCCGGAGCTGGTCGACATGGTCATCTTCCGAGAGAACACGGAGGACGTTTACGCCGGCAAGGAGCTGGAGTCGGGAACTCCCGAAGCCAAGCGCCTCCTCGAGTTCCTCCAGGCCGAGTTTGGCTGGTCGATCAGGTCCGACAGTGGCCTCGGATTGAAACCGATCTCCGAGCATCGGAGCAAGCGCCTCGTCAGGGCCGCTCTGCAATATGCGGTCGACAACAATCAGCCGTCGGTGACCCTGGTTCACAAGGGGAACATCATGAAGTTCACTGAGGGCGCCTTCCGCAACTGGGGCTACGAGGTGGCCCGAGACGAGTTCTCGCAGGTGGCAGTGAGTTGGGAGGACTCCGGGGGCGACCCAGGAGGCAAGATCCTGGTGCAGGACGTGATCGCCGACGCCATGCTGCAGCAGGTGCTCACGCGTCCGGACAACTATGACGTGATCGCAACCACCAACTTGAACGGCGACTACCTGTCCGATGCCCTGGCCGCGCAGGTAGGCGGACTCGGTATGGCCCCCGGCGGCAACCTCAACTATGAGACCGGCCACGCAGTGTTCGAGGCAACTCATGGCACCGCCCCGCGCTACCAGGGCCTCGACAAGGTGAACCCTTCTTCGGTCATCCTCTCGGGTCAGATGATGCTTCGCTACCTCGGCTGGACAGAAGCCGCCGATCTGATCGTGAAAGCGCTCGAGGCAACGATCTCGGACGGCATCGTCACGTACGACCTGGCTCGGCTGATGGACGGAGCAACCGAGGTCAAAACCTCCGAGTTCGGCCAAGCCATGGTCGCGCGGATGAGCTAGAAGCCTCGTTTCTGTCAATCGCAGCCGCGCTTTCCGCGGTTCAGATTGACAGGAACGCGGAGCCGGATCGGCTAGCTCCGGCGTGGGTGGCGCCGGAGCTGCTCCGTCATCTGGGCCACCACCCGCTGGTCGTTGGAACGTGCATTCGTTCTCGAGAC
>JBHICV010000078.1:0-10669 GCA_046759765.1 Acidimicrobiia bacterium | reverse complement strand
GGACCTCATCCTTATCAGGGATGCGCTCTAACCGGGCTGAGCTATGGGCCCCAACTGTTAGTCGAGGGAGCCAAGAATATATCGGCTCACGACGAGCAGGCGAGCCCAATCCCTCAGCTTTCAGGTCTCGCTCTGCAGTAGCTGGGCGGCGGAAGCATTAGTGGCCGATAAGGGTTCTCTGCCAGCTGGGCATGCCCAAGTCCGCAGAGGAGAATGCATTGATACCAGCGAAACGACTGAGAATGAGCCCCGGGGCCGCTGAGCGCAGCACAATGAGAGCGATAGTCCAGGACCGGTACGGCCTGCCAGACGTACTCGAGCTCCGCGAAGTAGACATACCTGTCGTTGGCGACGATTACGTGCTGGTGCGAGTACACGCGTCATCCGTGAATGCCCTTGACTGGCACCTGGTGACCGGCCTTCCGTACCTTGCTCGCCTGGAAGCTGGACTGCGGAAGCCCAAGCGCATGATTCGGGGGGCCGATGTATCGGGGCGTGTTGAGGCAGTCGGTGGAAACGTGACTCAGTTTCGACCTGGTGATGAGGTTTTTGGCGACATAGGACGCGGGGCGTATGCCGAATACGCTTGTGCACCCGAGCGCGCATTCGTTCTGAAGCCGCCCGGTTTGACCTTTGAAGAGGCCGCGGCGGTGCCGGTCGCGGCGCTAACAGCCCTGCAGGGTCTCCGGGACCTAGGCCACATCCAGCCAGGCCAGAAGGCTTTGATCAACGGTGCGTCGGGAGGCGTTGGCACCTTTGCAGTGCAGATTGCTAAGTCGCTCGGGACGGAGGTGACCGCCGTGTGCAGGACCAGAAACCTTGACACCGCCAGATCGATCGGCGCCGACCACGTCATCGATTACACCCAAGAGGACTTCACCCGGCGCGGAGAGCGTTATGACTTGATGTTCGATGTGCCGGGAAACCGTCGGTTGGCAGACTGCTGGCGCGTTTTGCAGCCCGAGGGCACTTACCTGCTCGTCGGGGGACCGAAGCGTCGTTTTCTGGGACCCGTGCCTCGCCTGCTCAGAGCCAAGCTGGGCTCGCTCGTCAGGAGCCGGAGAGTGGCTTGGTTCATTGCCCGAATGAAGCAGGAGGATCTGAATTACTTGTCTGAACTTCTCGAGTCCGGACATGTGATTCCCGTCATCGAAGAGACGTATCCGCTCGAACAGACGCCGGACGCTCTCCGCTATTTCGGCGAAGGACACGCCCGGGCGAAAATCGTCATCACGGTGTGAGGGGGCCCCGCTACGAGGCGTCTCCAGCGCCGACGCCTCGCGGACTCTCGATTCCGCGGACCCTCCCTTTGCAGTTCGCCGCTTAGCGAGCCCTTTCGCTGCCAACCGTAGAATGGCGGCCGACGGGGAGGTAGCTCAGCCTGGCAGAGCGCCTGGTTTGCAACCAGGAGGCCGTCGGTTCGAATCCGATCCTCTCCACTGACTCGGGTGATGTGGGAAGCTCGGGCCGTCGCCTCTTGTTGCACTGAGCACGGAATGCTGCGTTCGTCGTAGCATTAGTTACACCGATGTTCAGGAGCTCAACATGAGAAGTGCGGTCATCGTCGATGCGGTCCGAACGCCGATCGGCAAACGAAACGGCAAGCTGAAGGACTGGCATCCTGTCGACTTGGCGTCGGAGCCACTCAAGGCGGTCGTTCAGCGCAATGACGTCGATCCGGCACTGGTAGAGGATGTGATCCTGGGCGTCGTGAGCCAGACCGGCGAGCAAGCCATCAACGCGGCCCGCAATGCCGCGCTGGCGGCCGGGTTTCCCGAGGACGTTGTCGGAGTAACCGTGGACCGGCAGTGTGGCTCCGGTCAGCAGGCCATCCACTTTGCCGCCCAGGGCGTCATGGCCGGCGTCTACGACGTAGTCATCGCGGGCGGCGTCGAGAGCATGACCCGCGTTCCAATGGGCATCACTGCCCTGCAAGGCCCTGGTCAGCCGTTCGGTCCTCGGATGCAAGAGCGCTATTCCCATGGACTGGTTCCTCAGGGGATCTCGGCGGAGCTGATCGCAGAGAAGTGGGGTTTGGCACGCGAGTACCTGGACCAGATCGGACTCGACTCTCACGCACGAGCTGCTCGCGCGACCGACGAGGGCCGCTTCGAGAGCCAGATCATCCCGATTGAGATCACCCTGGAGGACGGATCCACCGAGCTGATGCTGACCGACGAGGGTATCCGCAGGGACAGCTCGATGGAGGCGTTGGCCTCCTTGAAGCCGGCTTTCAAACCTGATGGTGTCGTGACGGCGGGCAACTCGTCGCAGATCTCGGACGGCGCATCCGCGCTCCTCATAATGGGAGAGGACACAGCCGCCGAGCATGGGCTGCAACCGCTCGCGCGCTTCAAGTCCTTCTCGCTAGCCGGAGACGACCCCATCATGATGCTCACCGGTCCGATCCCGGCCACTCAGAAGGCTCTCGACCGCGCGGGTCTACGCCTCGAGGACATCGACCTGTTCGAGATCAACGAGGCGTTTGCTTCTGTCATCGGTGCCTGGCTGGCCGAGTACGGCCAGGAGCTGTGGGAGAGGACGAACGTCAACGGCGGGGCGATCGCCATCGGTCACCCGCTCGGGTGCTCAGGCGCCATGCTCATGACCAAGCTCACACACGAGCTCATACGCACAGGAGGTCGGTACGGCCTCCAGTCGATGTGCGAGGGAGGCGGGACCGCCAACGGCACGATCATCGAGAGGATCTGAAAAGCCCGCTCCGTGTAAGTTCCACCTCGGTCACCGCGTCGGATAGATATGCCTCCGCTTCTCCAGATCTTGATTGCCATAGTCATCGGGTTGGTGATCTGGGTCGTGACGAGGTCGATCATCAAAGCGCTGGCTACCCCGCCACAGGAGATCGATCCGACCGCCGTTGTGGAGGCCGAGCAAGACTACAAGTGCACGGTCTGCGGGACGGAGCTGACGGTGCATATCGCTTCCCTGACCGAGACGGAGCCTCCTCGCCACTGTCGGGAGGAGATGGTTCCCGTCTGGAGACCCTGATCCACAGGCTGTGGAGTGATCCGGGGATAACTACATCGATGTGATTCTTGTCAATCGCAGCCGCGAAAAGCGCGGTTCAGATTGACAGGAACGCGTTCAGCGGAAGTTGGTCAACATCAAGAAGCCGACCGCGATCCCGCCCAGGCCGACGAACAGACCCCAGCGGCCGAACACGTCCTGGACGACGTAGTTCAGCAGTACGAGCACCACGCCCACTCCCATCAGAGCGAACATGACGATCGCGTACCAAGTGGGTGAAGGGTTCTTGGCGATCTCCTTCTTTGGAGAGGCGCGTTGGGCTGGGGGTGGCTTGCGCCCTTTTCGCTTCTTCGACTCAGGCATTCCCTTTCAAAGTACTACGTGGCATCGTCTCGGCTGCTCCACGTCTCGAAGTCTTCTCCAAAAGCTTGGGCAAGCGAGGCGTGGCGGGGCTGAATCTCGATGAACACCAGCTTGGGGTCCGCAGGACCGTCATAAAAGTCAGCCAGCCGCCAGGGCACGGGCTCCAAGGCCCACAGCGACGCCTTGTCAGTCTCATCGGTAACAAGACGAGCTCTGCCCTCAACTAGGAGCTGCAGGTTGGTGTCGTCCGGGTCGACGGGCCAGTGCATCGCGACGGCCGGATTCTCGCTCACGTTTCTCACCTTCCGAGTATCGCGATCGGAAACAACCCAGATTCTTTGGTGGGCGAATCCCGGAGACACGAAAGCCAGATGGGGCGTGCCCTCTCGGTTGGCCGTGGCGAGAAATGCCCCCCAGTGAATTCGACGGGCTGCCGCCTCGACGTCTGACCACTCCATTGGACCCTATGGGGGGAGCGATCGCATCGATCGTCCGCTACTCGTCCGGAGGTTCAGCAGGTGCCTCACCCATGGTCACCGTGACGACCGTGCCCGGTGGCACCTGTGTTCCGGGCGCAGGCACTTGATCGAAAATCGTCCCATCTAGCTCTGGAGCGACCGGCACGGTGGTGGCTCGAGCGCTCAATACGAGGCCTAGCGGGGACAAGATGTTGTTTGCCTCATCAGGGGTAAGCCCGACAACGTTGGGGACTTCGACCGGCTCCGGACCCTGGGAAACGCGTACCACGACGACGGCGCCAGGCTCGGCGAGCTGACCAGCCCCGGGCTCGGTCTCGATCACGGCCCCATCAGGAACCTCTTCGTCGAACTCCCTCTCAACGTCCGGGATCAAGCCGAGGCTGCCCAACTGGAATAGCGCATCCGCTTCGGTTCGACCCGCTAGATCCGGCATGACGACGATTGGTGGACCGGACGAGACGACGAGATCGATCGGTGTCTGGGGCTCCCGACGCTCACCGGGCGTTGGATCCTGCCGAATGACGATGCCCGCGGCCGCCGTCGCGTCGGGCATTTCAGATATCTCGCCGATGACGAAGCGGTTTGCTCGGAGGACGCTTTCGGCCTCGGCTTGGTCGAGGCCGATAACTTCGGGCACAGGAAATGCCTCGCCGCCGAGCGAGATGATGATGGTCACCAGCGAGCCTTCTGGCGCCTCGTCGCCCGCCGAAGGCTGCGTTCGCACAACGAAGCCCGCCTCGATGTCTTCACTCGTCTGACGTTCGGGTACAACGTCGAAGCCGAACCGCTGGAGTTCGGCAAACGCCGCAGTCTCCTCCCAGCCGGTGACGTCCGGTATCTCGACCAGCGCAACTCCCCCGGTATTGCCGGCGAGCTGCCGGACGAGTGTGAACACCCCGACCGTGATGAGCATCAAGAGTGCAAACGCGATGAGCAGGAACGGCAGCTGACTTCCTTGGGGCTCAGCAGACACCGTTCTATAGGCCTCATCCGGCGGCACGGTCGGGGGCGGAAGGTCGGTCTGCGTGATAACGGCTGTCGCGCCGACGGGAGCGGCGACCAGCGGAGTCTGGCCCTGCAGGTAGAGCAGCAGGTCCGTGCGGAATTCGTCGGCCGTCTGATAACGCTCGTCGGGCTCCTTCGAAAGGGCGTGAAGGGATATCTGGTCCAGCTCGCGGGGTATGTCGTCGTTCAGTGCTGAGGGCGGAAACGGGGCCGATTGCACGTGTTGGTAGGCAATAGCGACGGGGGTTTCGCCCGTGAACGGCGGCTGACCGGTGAGCATCTCGTAGATGACAATGCCGAGTGAATAGACGTCCGACCTCGAGTCGGCCGCCGTCCCTTGCGCCTGCTCAGGACTGAAGTAGGTAGCCGTGCCGATCACCGCGCCCGTCCGGGTCAGCTCGGATGAGTCATCCCAGGCACGAGCGATTCCGAAATCCGTGACCTTCACGGTTCCGTCGGGAGTCAGGAGTATGTTGCCCGGTTTGACGTCCCGGTGAACAAGTCCGGCCCGATGAGCGACTTCGAGCGCAGCAGCGACTTCGGACGCGATCTCGGCCGCCCGTCTCGGTAGCAGGGTTCCCTCTGAGCGGAGCACCTCGCGGAGAGAACGGCCTTCGACCAGCTCCATCACGATGAAGTAGGTCGAGTCGTCCTCGCCCCAGTCGAAGATGCCGACGATGTTCGGATGGCTGAGGTTGGCGGCCGCCTGCGCCTCCCGGCGGAATCGCTTTACGAAGGCGTCGTCTGCGCTGTACTGGGAGTGCAGGACCTTGACCGCCACTCGGCGGTCGAGGAGCGTGTCGCGTGCTTCGTAGACGTCGGCCATCCCACCTCGGGCGACGTGGGCCAGAAGCTCATAACGGCCGGCTAAAGAGCGCGTTTCCTGTGTCATCTGCGGCCGAGTGTATGCATGGCTCAGTTGTTCCTCTCGAACCATCCGGACAGAACCTCGGCCGCAATCGGCGCCGCCACGGTTCCTCCCGAGGCATCCTCTCCCGCGTCTTCGACCAGGACGGCTAGCGCGACAGTGGGATCTTCGACCGGAGCAAATCCGATGAACCACGCGTGAATTTCGTTCCCGCTCACCGCGGTGCCGGTCTTCCCTGCCACTCTTACCCCTGGTACTTGCGCCCGCCGTCCGGTGCCGAGGGTGACGACCTCCTCCATCATGTCTGCAAGCAGAAGCGCGGTTCCGGGGGAGGTAGCGCGACGAAACGCCTCGGGCTCGGTCTGGTAGGCGACGACGCCGTCGGCGTCGATGACAGTCGTGACTAGGTGCGGCGTCATTATCAGACCTCCATTGGCGACCGCGGCCGCGGCGAGGGCCATCTGAAGCACAGTCGCCTGGACATCCCTGTGTCCGATCCCACTTTGCGCCACCGACGGCAGATCCTCGTCGAGGTCCAAAGGGAAAGCAGATGTGAGGGCTCCGATTTCGATTGGCAGGTCGCTGTTGAACCCGAAGGCGACGGCCTGGTTGGCCAAGGCCTCGCTCCCAACCTCCATGGCAAGAGCACCGAACGTCGTGTTGCAGGAACGCCGGAAGGCAACGTGCAGCGTTACGGAATCTCCACCTCCGCAAGCGGCAAAGTCGGCATTGCGGATCGTTGCTGTCGACCCCGGTAGCGCAAGGACGGCGGGATCGGGAAATTCTGTGGCCTTACCCGCGAGGCCTGCCTCGAGGGCAGAGGCAGCCGTGATCACTTTGAAGGAAGAACCGGGTGGGTAGGACTGTCTGCTGGCCCTGTTCAACAGAGGGCGAGAAGGGTCGTTGGACAGCTCCGCATACGTCGGAGCGGTTTGGGGTCCCACGATCTCGTTGACGTCGAACGAAGGGTGCGAGACAAACGCCAGAACCGCGCCAGTGGAAGGGTCGAGCGCGACTACGGCACCGCGGTTATCTCCGAGCGCCTCCGTTGCGGACTGTTGCAGTTCATGGTCGAGGGTCAGCTGTATCGAGCGCGCCCGCAGGTCTCTCCCGAGCAACGCGGTGATCAGATCCGAGATCGTCAGGTCTCGCTTGGATCTCAAGTCGTCGGCAAAGGCTGCCTCAATGCCCTGATCGCCGAACAGAAGGGACGAGAAACCGACCGCATGTGCGTACAGGGGGCCGTGGGGGTAGCGCCGAAGGTAGCTGCGCGGGTCTTCGCTGTCGGCGATGGACTCGGCAACCGTGACACCGTCGGCGGTGACGATCAAGCCACGTTCCTTACCCGAGAGCGCCAGCAAGACGCGGAAGTTGCGGGGGTCGTCTCGGTAGCGGGGCCCTGCGACTGCCTGGACGTAGGTCGCGCCCAAGGCCATGATCAGCAGGGTTACGAGGATGACGGTCGTGAGTCTGCGTATGGGAGAGTTCACGAGGGCTCCTCGTGAGAAACGCGGCTGAGAAGCGCAAGCGCGGCGAAGCTACCCACCAGAGCGGAGCCACCGTAAGACATGAACGGCAGGGGAAGGCCAGTTAGTGGGAACGCTCGGAGTATTCCCCCGATGATCAGTAGCGCCTGAAGCCCGATCAGCAGCGCCAGGCCAGCCGCCAAGAGCTTGCGAAACGAGTCCCGGGCTCGAAGAGCGATTCCGAAGGAGACTCCTACGAGCAGCGTGAACAGCGAGATGACGGCTACGACTCCGGCCAGTCCGAGCTCCTCGCCGACGGCGGCAAGGACGAAGTCCGTCTCGGCATGTGGTATAAGGTCGGGCCTCCCAAGGCCAAGTCCGCTGCCGGAGATACTCCCGGTCCCGAGCGCGAACAAGCTCTGCGCCATCTGGAATCCGGAGTCCTCGTAGTCCGAGAAGGGCACCAGCCAGGCCGTTACGCGCCGCTGTACGTGATCGAACATGATCCAGGCTCCTACCCCGCCCGCGACGAAGAGGCCTGCGCCGGTCCATATGTAACCGGGGGAGGCCGTGGCTGCGTACAGCATGGTTACGACGATCGCCAGCAGCAGTAGTGAAGCTCCCAGATCCCTTTGGTAGACGAGCACCGCGACGCTCAGAGCCCAAGCCACTACCAGCGGTACAAGCTGCCGGGGCTGCGGAAGACGGATCCAGCTCCTTGAGCCAGATGCAATCAACGCGTCGCGTCTCTCTGCCAGAAAGGAAGCGAGAAACGCGATCATCAGCAGCTTGGCGATCTCCGTGGGCTGAAAGTCGAACTGCAGTCCTAATAAGTCGAGGCGGATCCATAGCCGGGATCCGTTTACCTCCAGGCCGTGCAGAGGTAGTGGCCCGGAGGACGGAAGGAAGGGCAGGGCTAGGAGCAGCAGAGCGAGTGCAAGGAAGACGTAGCGGTAGCGTCGAAGCACTGCGACTCCGACTTTGTGGAGCGCGAACATCAGAATGACGACCAGCGCAGCCGCGATCAGCAGCCACCACCGCTGGAGCGCCGCCAGGCGGGGATCAAGCCGGTACACCTCCGCGAATCCGATCGCGGTCAGCACCGCGGCGAGAGGCCATATGTAGGGAGTGGCGCGTGGTGCCCATCGGCGGACGGCCAGATGAACGATCCCGAACGCGATGAGGAAGACCAGAAAGGTGAGTCCTACTTGCGCGTCGATACCCTGACCGAGTGCGAGGTTGACCAGCGCAACACCAAAGGCAGCGATCGCAGCTGCTCCGACCACGAGCGCCGCCTCGGCGTTGCGATTCATGATTCGACGTCGACGATTACCACGGTGATGTTGTCGTACCCGCCCGCGAGGTTGGCTCGCTCGATAAGGCCCCAGACCGCTTCTTCGGGCGCGCCCTCACGCCCGGTCCGGAGTATCTGTCTGTCGTTGATCATTCCGTTGAGCCCGTCCGAGCACACCAACAAACGATCGCCCGGCTCGAGGGGTTCCTCCGATATGTCGACCTCAACCTCGGGAAACAGTCCCAGAGCTCGCGTCAATACGTGGCGCTGAGGGTGTTCTGCGAGTTCCTCCTCAGATATCCGGTTTGCTTCGAGGTGCTCATGAGCGACCGTGTGGTCGCGGGTGAGTAGCAAGAGCTCATCACCCCGCAGCAGATAACAGCGGCTGTCACCGACGTGGCCGATACGCACACGCTTGTCTGTGATCTCGGCGAGGGTCATCGTCGTGCCCATCCCGGCCAGGTCGGCTTCCTGCAGCGATCGGTCATAGACGGCGGCGTTGGCCCGATGAACCCGGTCGGCCACGTCGAGATCGCGGCTACCTGTGGCTGCCTCTACCGCGAGCCTGCTCGCTACTTCGCCTCCGACGTGACCTCCCATGCCATCAGCCACGATTGCTAGAACCTCCTTACCGCGGCCAGCCGTCGGGGGGTGGAGGCGATCCTCATTGTTGCTGCGGACGCGGCCCGGGTGGGTTCCTGTGGCCCAAGTGAGCATCATCGGACCTCCAGAATCGTCTTGCCGACCTGGACCGCATCTCCCCGAGCCAATGTGATCGGAGTGCTTATCCGCCGACCGTTGACATATGTGCCGTTGGTCGAACCGAGATCGTGCAGGATCAGGCCTCCATCCTGAGCAACCAGCCGAAGATGAAACTCGGAGGCATAGGCGTCCTCGATCTGCACGTCGGCGCTATCCGACCGGCCAACTACCACTGCGTCCCTTACATCGAACGTCATACCTGTCTGAGTGTCGGACCGCACGACGAGGACACTGGTCCCTCGACGCCGTCGGCCGAGGCCGCCGCTGAAGACTCCTGTATGAGAAGCAACCGAGCGCGCGACTTGCCAGAGAACAAGGTAGAGAAGTGCGATGAAGATCAGCTTCAGCAGAGTTAGGAAAAGAGCTGGCATCGCAGACGGCTACAAGGGCTCGAAGACGAAGGAAACGGGACCGAGAGTGATCGTCACCTCCGGCCTGAGAACGGTGGGCCGGGGAACGCCGTAGCCGTCGACGAAGGTGCCGTTGGTGGACCCACGATCCTCGATCAGTGTGGATCCGCCCTCGCGCCAGATCAGAGCATGATCTCTGCTTACTTGGCGATGAGGGATCACGAGGTCGCAGTCGGGGTCGCGCCCGATCAGTGAACGGTTGTAGCGGATCTGAATCGTGCGATCAGAAGATACGAGTCTGGCCCACGGCGCAACTTCTCCTCGCACTGTGAAGGTGGACCATCCGATGGTGCCCTTCGACGCCGTGGGATCGGCCCTCAACGTGACCTTGCCCGGGCCGTCCAAGCGCCATCCGCGCTCGGCAGCATTTCGCTCTACCGCCGCCGCCAGCTTCCGGCTCGCGTCGTTCGGCAGAGACCGTATGTCACGTGGATGCAGCGTGAGCTCGTAATGATTGGGAGCGGTCGGGCCTGTAGGCCCGGTCATCAGGGCAAGGTCGCCGGCGCGAAACAAGCGAGCTTCGAGCTCGGAGTCCGAGAGACCGCCTCCGAAGACGCGTGCCGGCGACTCTATTAGTCGCTCGAGTTGCCTCTCGATACCTCTGACGAGTCTCACGCTGATGAGTGTAAAGGTCCGCCAGAGAGGGATCCTGTGGCGGCCCGGGCCACAGAATGCGCCCTTTGGTACCATTCTCGACGGCCCTCGCGGGCGAGTGGCGGAATTTGGCAGACGCGCAGGCTTCAGGTGCCTGTGAGCTCAGGCTCGTGGGGGTTCGAGTCCCCCCTCGCCCACCATCGTGTATGTGACATCGTCGCCTCGTCGCCGGCGGAGGCGCTGGTGGCTCTTGCTCCTTGTGGCATTAGCCGTGGGCGTAGTAGCCGCGGCGATCTCTCTTCGAAGTGACACCCGGGAGATAGTCGCTTTCTTAGACAGAGCGGACCTTGTGGCCGGAGCCGAGCAAGCTCGTGCCGAGGCGTTTCAGGAGCTTGTCCGAAGAGATCTCAACCGGATTGATCGCGAGAGCCTGATGGCGA
>JBHICV010000077.1:0-11029 GCA_046759765.1 Acidimicrobiia bacterium | reverse complement strand
AGAGCTCATACTCCTCGACGTACTCCCACACGGGATCCGGCGTCATGAAACGGATGGACCTGCCTGCCTTGACCCGAGCGCGCATGTCGGTCCCACTCAGCGATACCTCGGCCATGTCGAGCCAGGCGGGGTCGGAAGGAAGAACCGAGCGGACATCGTCCGGCGTCACTCCTTGCCGCGGCGCCACAGCCAGAGCCGCGTGGCCGGTGATCTCCTCCCACCGGTGCCAGGTCTGGAATCCCTGGGCGGAGTCTGCCCCCATCACGAGAGTCAGCTCATCTTCGGAGTCCTCGAGCTCCTCGAGCGTGTCGATGGTGTACGTCGGGCCTTCCCTTCGTAGCTCTCTGTCGTCAATATCGAAGTAGCCGACGCCTCCGATTGCGCGGCGGAGCATCTCGAACCGGTGGTGAGGAGCGCCGATCCGACGGTCGGCTTTCTGCCACGGATCGCCAGTGGGGAAATAGCTCACCACGTCGAGTTCGAGATCCCGGTAGGCCGCTTCGCCAGCCAGCAGATGGCCGAAGTGGGGAGGATCGAAGGTCCCGCCCAGGATTCCCCGACGCACGGGCCGCAGCATAGGCGCGCCCATCCCGGTACAAAGGGACCAAACGGAGCGCCTCAGGAGGAAAGGTTTCGCGGCAACCGAGCAGACGAGCCGGATCGACATAGCGCCTCCCGATGCGCACCGAGAAGTGGAGTGCGGGGCGGCCGTGGGCGCTTCCGCTGGTGCCGATCACCGAGCCCCGACTGAGAAAAGCTCCGACACGAACGCTTCGGTTCGACAGATACGAGTAGCTGGTCCTGAGCCCGCCTCCGTGGTCGACAGTGACGGTCGAATTCCCGACGACCACGCCGCTGAATGTCACCCGTCCGGCAGCAGCTGAGCGCACCGGGCTGTCCACCGGTACGGCGAAGTCGAGCCCCCAATGCCCTGCGTAGACGCCTCTGGGAGCGAAGGACTCGACCCGAGGGCCGGCAACCGGAGGTGACAGACCGAGGCAATTAGCCGGCCCGACGGACCAAACCAAGGCGAACGCAATCGGCCAGGACAGCAATCCGGCACCCCTTTCGGTCCCCCGGCACGACCGCGTTCTGTAAAAGTAGCCCCGCCCGATGACACGTAGAAGAGGGCCGTTGCCCGCGGCAGGCTCGCGGCGCGATACTTAGCGCGTGACGACCATCGGGTTGATGGGCTTCGGGCGGATCGGGCGGAACGTGTTTCGCCTTCTCTACGGGCGCTCGGATCTGGACGTGGCAGCCATCTCCGACATCGCCGACCCGGAAAGCCTCACCTACCTGCTCCGCTACGACTCCTTCCTGGGTAGATTCCCCGCCCCCGTCGAACTCCAGGACTCTCATCTCATCGTCGGCGATCGAGCTATCCCTTTCCTCGACCGAGCAGAACCAGGGCAAGTCGACTGGGAAGAGCACGGTGTGGACATCGTTGTCCAAGCCACCAGAAAGCACCGAACGGCCTCCTGGACCAGAAGACATCTCGATGCCGGGGCCCGCTACGTCGTGCTGGCATCGGTGCCTGAGGACCTCGGCGAGCTACCGATCGTCCTATGGGGAATCAACCAAGACCTGATCGGCCCCGACAATCCCATCGTGGCCCTCGGGTCGAACACGTCCAACGCCATCGCACCGATCCTGCAGATCATCGACAACCGCTTCGGGATCGACCGCGTCTTCTTCACGACGATTCACGGCTTCACCAACGATCAGAGGCTGGCTGACGTGCCGAGCGGACAGTTCCGCGGATCGAGATCGGCGGCGGAGAACATCATCCCGACCGAGACAAACTCGCCTGAGATCCTCGGCAAGGTCCTTCCCGGTTTGGCAGGGAAGATGCAAGCCATGGCCCTCAACGTTCCTGTCTCGGAAGGGTCGACGGTCGATCTGGTGACGATCGCCCGGGAACCGACGTCGAAGGAAGAAGTCAACGAGGTGATCCAGAAGGAGGTCGAGGCCCGGTTCTCCGAGATCATCGAGTACACGACCGATCCGATTGTGTCCAGTGACGTCGTGGGGACTCACTCAGGAATCTTCGACAGCCTCGCCACGATGGTGGTCGATGGGACGATGCTCAAGTGCGTGGTCTGGTTCGACAACGGCTGGGGTTATGCCGCCCGGGTCATTGACACGGCTGCCCGTTACGCGTCTGAGGACGGCTCATGACAGTCAAGGTGGCGATCAACGGCTTCGGTCGCATCGGCCGGTCGGTCTTTCGGATCATCACCCAGCGGCCCGAGACAGGAATCGAGGTGGTGGCCATCAACGACCTCTCGAACGACGACGAGCTCGCCTACCTGCTGCGCTTCGACACCGTTATGGGGCCCTTCCCAGGAGAGGTGAGCGTCGCCGACGGGTTCATGAGCGCAGATGGGCAGCGGCCCCGAATGCTGGCGGAGCCCGATCCCGTCCTGCTGCCCTGGGAAGAGCTGGGCGTCGAGGTGGTCGTCGAGGCCACCGGGGTGTTCCGTACGCACGAGGCGCTTCAGAAACACCTAGAAGCAGGGGCCGACAGGGTGATCCTCACAGTCCCGCCCAAGGACCACGTAGACGAGATGGTCGTGCTGGGGGTCAACGACGAGGAGCTGGACGAGACCGACGTGATCGTGTCAAACGCCTCTTGCACCACCAACTGCCTGGCACCCTTGGCCAAGATCCTCGACGACTCGTTCGGAATCCAGCGCGGTCTGATGACCACCGTTCACGCCTACACCAACGACCAGCGCCTTGCCGACGTCCCGCACAAGGATCCCCGCAGGAGTCGGGCCGCTACCGAGAACATCATTCCGACCACCACCGGGGCGGCCAAGGCGGTTGGGGTCGTCCTGCCGCGGCTCGAGGGCCGGCTGGACGGCGTGGCAATGCGGGTCCCGGTGCCGGACGGCTCGATCGTCGACTTGGTGGTTCAGCTCGACCAAGAGGTCTCGGTAGAAGACATCAACCAGGCAGTCAGAAGCGCCGCCGACGGACCCATGGCCGGAGTGGTTCTCTATTCCGAGGACCTGCTTGTTTCTTCAGACGTGATCGGCAATCCCCATTCGTGCGTCTTCGACGCGCCTTCGACCCAGGTACACGGGGACGTGGCCAGGGTCGTCGCGTGGTACGACAACGAGTGGGGCTACTCCAACCGGGTCGTCGACCTGATCGAGCGGCTAGCCGCCTTCGAGTCCTGACGCCTGAATGGCCCTCCAGACCTTCTCTGGGCTGAGAGGCACCTGGAGGTCGGTGACTCCCACCGGGGCGAGCGCATCAATCACTGCATTGAGGACCGCGGCGGTAGAGCCGATCGTTCCCAGCTCGCCTACGCCCTTCACCCCCAGCGGATTGGTCGGAGAGAGAGTCTCGATGGTGTCCAAGTCGAAGGACGGCATCTGCGCGGCACTCGGCAGCAGGTAATCCATCAGGGAAGCCGTCCGCAGGTTGCCGTCCGAGTCGTAGCGGGCCTCCTCCCACAGTGCCTGGCCGAGACCCTGGGCGATGCCTCCGTGCCGCTGTCCATCAGCGAGCATCGGGTTGACGACGCGGCCGACATCGTCGACTGCCCAGTAGCTGAGCAACTGCACCGAGCCGCTGTCGGCATCCACCTCGACTACCGCCAGAGCAACACCGGAGGGAAAGTTCCTTCCTCCCGATCGGTAGCCCGTCTCCGCCTCGAGCCCGGGTGACATGCCGTCCGGCAATCGCCGGGGTGCGTGGGCCGTGCGAGCAATGTCCCGCCAGGTCACGGAGACATCAGTGCCGGATACTGTCGCCTGGCCGTCGGCGAGCACGATGTCTCCTGGTGCGGCCTCGAGCAGATGAGCCGCGATCTGCCGGGCTTTGTCGGCTACTTCCTGAGCGGCTTGGTAGATGGCGCTCCCGCCCAGCGAGACGGACCTCGAGCCGGCGGTCCCGTAGCCCCAAGGCGCAGTGGCCGTGTCCCCCTGGGAGACCGTGACGATCTCCAGTGGGACGCCAAGGGCGTCTCCCGCTACCTGCGCGTACGCCGTGCGATGTCCTTGTCCCTGGTCGGACGTACCTGCGGATACGGTGACCGAGCCGTCGCGGTGGGTCCTAACTGAGCCGGCCTCCCAATCCTCGAAAGCGCACACCTCGACGTAGGCGGCCAGGCCGATTCCCATCAGGCGCCCCGCCGCCCGCCGCTCCTCCTGAGTTGCTCGAAGTCCCGCATAGTCGGCCCGGTCCAAGAGGGTGTCCAGCAGGGCGTCGTAGTCGCCGGTGTCGTAGACATAGCCGGCCGGGTTGCGGTACGGAAAGGCATCTTTGGCTACGAAGTTGAGACGGCGGATGTCGGCGGGGTCGGCGCCGAGCTCGGTCGCCAGACGGTCGACGGCCCGCTCCAAGGTAAGGATCGCCTCCGGCCGACCCGCGCCGCGATAGATGCCCCGAGGTGAGCGGTTGGTGTATACGCCTCGCTGGCGCCATCCGTAGACGGAGATGTCGTAGTTACCGGTCCCCATCCTGGGAGTGACGGCGCCGGGCAGGAGGTACCGAGCTCGGCAACCCAGGTCGAGAAGGGAGTCGACCCAGAAGCCGAGTATTCGGCCGTCGTGGTCCGCCTTGAGCTCCCAGGTGTGTATCTGGGCCCTTCCGTGGCCGATTGCCAGCATGTGCTCGCGACGGGACTCGATCCACCGCACCGGAGCGCCCAGCTTTCGGGACGCGACGATGGCGAGGTACTCCTCCTCCGCGATCTCGTACTTGCACCCGAACCCGCCCCCGACGTATGGGGTATTGACACGGACCTGCGCAATAGGAAGGCCAAAGCTGCGTGCGATCTCGTCAGCCAGGAGATGCGGGGCTTGGGAGCTGAGATGCACATCGAGTCGATCTCCGCGCCAGTCGGCTAGCACTGCCCTGGTTTCCATCGGGTTGGGAATGACCCGTGGGTGCTCGACGGTGCCTTGAAGGACGACTGGTGCCTCTAGGTCGTCAAAGGCTTGCCGGTCGCCTCCGGGCCAGTCGACTGCCACGTTGCTGGTCAGCTCTTCATGTAATACCGGGGCGTCGAGTGCCTGCTCCGGATCGACAACCACTTCGAGGAGCTCGTAGTCGAAGAGGACGAGATCCGCCGCATCCTTGGCCTGATCCGGCGTCTCCGCGATGACTGCCGCCACGGGATCGCCGGGCATCAGGATCCTGCCCTGAACGAGTGGGTAGCGGCGAGGGATGCCGCGCTCAGGGTTGGGCCGAGGCGGCATCGCCACCTCGGAGACGTCCTCGGGGGTCACGACCAGCCGAACTCCGGGAGCACCACGAGCCTCCTCCACCTCCAGGTCGGTGAGCTGAGCATGGGCGGCCGGCACTCGCGCGACAGCCATATGGAGGGTTCCCGGCAGATTTATGTCTCCCACGTAGTCGGCTTCTCCGGTGACGAGAGAAGGGTCTTCCCTCCTCTGAACGGGCGCGCCGATGAACTTGGGAATGAGATCCATGGCCGCCCGAGACTAAACGTTCAGGCGGAACGTCAGGCGGTGTTGGCGGACAGCACGCCCGCCCGGACCAGCAGGTTGAGAACCTCCTGGCGAAAGTCGTTGGGCTGGAACGGCTTGGTGACGAACGCGTCCGCTCCGCCCTCGTCGGCCCGGCGCCGTGACTCCTCCTCGGCGTGGGCGGTCAGGACCAGCACCGGAAGCGTCTTGGTCCCTGGGTTCGACCTCAGCCGGTCGAGGACCTGCCAACCGTCCATCTCCGGCAGGCCGATGTCCAAAACGAGGAGGTCGGGGGACTCATTGAGGGCCGCCTGGAGCCCAGAGGGACCATCAACCCGCATAACCACCTCGAGATTGGCAGGACGAAGACAAACCTCGATGAGCCGTCTGATGACAGCTGAGTCTTCGACGACGAGCACACGGCGGCCCAAGATGTCCCTCTCTGACGGGCGCTGGGTTACGTATCGGCATGGTTCCGCGGTGACTTGACTGCTCTCAACCGACGTGGGGATGAAGACGGGGAGCGGCGACTGTTTCCACGAAGCGCTCAAGCTGCCGCAGGTTGCGGACCTCGAACACCTCGTCGCAATGAGGCGCGTAGCTCGACATCACCGAGTCCCCAGTGTCCCAGTAGGACCGCGGCTCGGGATTGAGCCAATAAACCGCTCGCGAACGCTCCCTCACCTGGGCTAGTAGTTCGTCGCGCGGCGCTCGGTAGTTGTTTCGCCCGTCGCCGGCGACAATCACCGTGGTCCTCGGTGTGAGATCGTCCCCATAGGACTCCCAGAACTCCTCCAAGGCATGTCCGTAGTCGGAGTGACCGTCGAGCCACACAACCTCCGACTCGGTGCTCACCCGGTGGAGGGCTTCGGACAGGTCGCCTCCTCCTCGGAAGGCGTCCGTTGCCTCGTCGAGCGCGTCGATGAAAACGAACGACCGAAGCCGGGAGAATTGGTTAGCCATCGCATAGACGAACTGGAGGGTGAACCGAGCGAAGGTGGACATCGAGCCCGAGATGTCACAGATGACAAACACATCGGGCTTCGAGGGATGGGGCCGCCGAAAGCGTGGCTCGACCGGCACTCCCCCGACGGACAGCGAGCTACGAATGGTCCGACGGAAATCGAGGCGACCTAGCCTTCCCGTCTTCCGCCTGCGGGCCAAGCGGGCAGCGAGCTTTCTGGTCAGCGGATGAACGGCCCGCTCGAGCTGCTTGAGCTCGATCCGTGACGCGTGCATGAGATCGACGTCCTCCAGAAGAGGGCGGCGCAGAGTCCTGGCAACGGCTTTGGGACCGCGGTCCGCCACCAGCCGCCTCCTGATCTCGGCTTCCAGCTCGGCCCGGAACTGCGCCAGACGCCGCTCGTACTCCTCCCGAAGGAGACGTTGCTGGAGAGGCGAGTCCTCTTGCTCTTCCGCCATGAGCCGCTCGAGAATCTGGTCCGTATCGATGGCTCTGAGGACCCGGTATAGGTAATAGGTACCTCCGACGGGCCGACCCGGCTGTATGCCGGCCAACGACGAGACTGCCGTGCGCGCCAATGCCCGCACCATTCCCTGGTCGCCGTCCAGAAGGGCCAGGAACAAGGCCTCGGAGATGGAACCTCCGGACCCTCCCTCCTCTGTCCCCGCGGGCGGAAGGCCGGGTGCCGTTTCGGGCTCTTCTCGCGGCCTCAGGCCGAAGTAGACATCGAAGGCCACGTCGAAGGCGTCGTAGTGCCGTTCGCTCTTCACGAGCGTCGACGCCAGGGCGGATCGGAAGTCGGCCCTGTTGGAAATGTCGGTGTGCGCCAAAGCCTCGATGGCGTCGATGGCCTCGACCATCGAGACGGGGATCCCGGCCTCTCGGAGCTCGTGAACGAACCCCGAGACGACCTCAATCACGGTCCAGGAAGGTCCTCGGCGACCTTGTCGATATCGCTCTGATACTTCAAGAGCACATGCGAGGTCTCTTGGACCGCTTCCGTATCAACTTCGCTGACACCGAGCTCGAGCAATGTCCGCGCCCAGTCGATCGACTCGCTGATGGACGGCGCCTTGCGCAGCGGCATGCTACGGACGCTCCGAACAAGACGAGCAACCTGGTCAGCCAGTGCCTCATCCAGGTCGGGAACTCGGGTCATGAGGATCTCCCGCTCCCGGTCGACCGTCGGATACGTGAGGTGGAGGAAAAGACAACGTCGTTTCAGGGCTTCGGACAGCTCCCGCGTGTTGTTAGACGTGAGCACTACGGCCGGGATGCTGGCAGCTTCGACCGTACCCAGCTCAGGGATGGTCACCTGAAACTCCGAGAGCACCTCGAGCAGAAGCGCCTCGGTCTCGATCTCCACTCGGTCGACTTCGTCGATGAGCAGAACGGAGTCATCGGAGGTCGTGATCGCCTCCAGCAGCGGACGGGTAAGCAGGAAGTCCTCCGAGAAGATGTCCGCTTCGAGGTCGCCCCAGGTCCGACCGCTGTCGGCCTGGATGCGCAGCAGCTGCTTGCGGTAGTTCCACTCGTAGAGAGCTTTCGACTCGTCCAGGCCTTCATAACACTGAAGCCGGATCAAGCGTCGGTCCATGGCCT
This sequence comes from Acidimicrobiia bacterium, assembly GCA_046759765.1. Lineage (GTDB taxonomy): Bacteria > Actinomycetota > Acidimicrobiia > Spongiisociales > CAZKJJ01 > JBHICV01. Next base: position 3,019 of record JBHICV010000077.1, on the reverse strand, counting down.
CGGCCAGCGCCTTGCCGAGCTCGGTTTTGCCAACGCCCGCCGGACCCTCGACCAGAATCGGCTTCGATAAACGGTCGGCCAGGAAGACAACTTGGGCGATGTGCTCGTCTGCCAAGTAACCAGCCCTCTTTAGCCCGTCGGAAACGTCGCCCGACGACGAAAAGACGGGCCCGGAAGCGCTATCTGACCCACGCGGAGCGATCACCACCGCGAGTGTACCGACGCCCAACATTGGCCTGGCAAACGACCCAGCGAACCTATGATTAAGGCAATGGAGACCTCATGAGGGTCATCATCGTCGGAGCCGGCGCCGTCGGCTCCTATCTCGCGGATCGCCTTTCCAACGAGGGCCAGGACGTGGTCCTGATCGAGAGCGACCCGGTCCGAGCATCGCAATTGCAGGACGAGCTGGACGCACTCGTAATCACCGGAAACGGGGCCGCCCGTGACGTGCTGGAGGAGGCCCAGGTCGACAGGGCCGACCTGCTGATCGCGGTATCGGATAACGACGGCGCCAACATCCTGGCCTGTCGGACAGCCTCGGAGATGGGTGTTCGCAAGACCGTTGCACGGGTGGAAGACCCTGGACTTCGTTCTGGTCTCGCCGAGCTCGGTGTCAACGTGGTGATCGACCCTGGGACTTCCCTCGCGGACGAGCTCCTGACGTTGGTCCACCACGAAGGCCTGAGCGAGATGATCGAGTTCGGCAACGGCGAGCTGATCCTCACCGGGGGCTTTGTCCAACCGGGAGCTCCGATCACCATGGGGCCGCTATACGAGTTGCGACAGACACTCGGACAGGGTGACTGGGTCGCGGTCGCGGTGGTGCGAAACGGGGAGACGATCGTGGCGCATGGGCCCACCACGATCGGCGAAGGCGACCACGTCCTCCTGATGGTCACCCCTGATCGCGAGAAGGTGGCGCTGGATCTTCTCGGAGCTAGACCACACCAAATACGTCGCGTGATCATCCTCGGCAGCACGAGAGTGGCGCGAATCACCTCCGCCATGATGGTGAAAGAAGGATTCGAAGTGGCCATGGTCGAAGGGGACCACGAGCGCTGCCGACGTCTGGCAGAGATGCAGGCCGATGTACTCACACTTTGTGGAGATCCGACCGACCCGGCCGTCCTCACGGAGCTCGACATCGGCGACAAGGACGCGGTGTTGGCCCTCACCGGCTGGGACGAGGTCAACATCCTCGGATCGTTGGTCGCTAAGGCGCTCGGGGCATCCACCGTGGTGTCACGAGTCAATCGGATGAGCTATGTGGGCCTGCTGTCCGGGGTGGGTATCGATGCCACGGTCTCCAGCCGGATCGCGGCGGCCAACCAGATACTGCGATTCGTGCGGCGGGGACGCATCCACTCGGTGGCGACTTTCACCGACACCGATGCTGAAGCAATCGAGCTGGAGATCTCTTCCACCAGCAAGGCAATCGGAAAGACTCTCGAGGAGCTCGATCTCCCGACCGGCTCGATAGTCGGAGGGATACTGCGCGACGGCGATGCACTGGTGCCACGAGGCTCCACTTCAATAAGGGAGCGCGATCACCTCATCATCTTCGCCCTGCCGGAGGTGATTCCCGAGATCGAAGCCTTGCTCGTCGAGTGACCGAGCAGCGCCCGCCGCTCAGGCGGCCGGGCAAGGTAGCAGAGAGCAACGGATCCATGGGCCGCCGCCTGGCCTATGTGATCGGCGCGGCGGTGACCGGCATCGGAGCGGCCATGTTGATCGCGGTCGCCTTCGCATTGATGTACCAGGAGTGGGAGGTTGCCGCCCAGATCGCCCTCGCCAGCCTCATCACTGCCCTGGCCGGACTTTTCGCCTGGCGCGTGCTCGGGGCCAAGGGTGAGCTCACGCTGAGGGACGGATTTGCGACCGTTGGTCTCTCGTGGTTCGTGATGGCTGCATTCGGGACCCTCCCCTACCTGTTCACGGGTTCCATCTCCAACCTTACGAATGCATTCTTCGAGACTGCCGCCGGGTTCACGACGACCGGATCATCGGTGGTTCCCGACCCTTCGCTGCTCCCGCACGGGATCCTGATCTGGAGATCGCTCACCCAGTGGCTCGGGGGAATGGGCGTCCTGGTGCTGGCCGTGGCGGTTCTCCCCCTCCTAGGTGTCGGCGGCGTTCAGCTGGTCCGGGCCGAGTCGCCGGGCCCGCAGCCCGATCGGCTAACTCCTCGCTTCCGAGAGACGGCCAAGCGACTCTGGCTCCTCTACTTGGGGTTCACCGTGGCCCAGGCGGTCCTTCTGGTCCTCGGCGACATGACCCCCTTCGAGGCGATTGCCCACTCCTTCACGACCATGTCAACCGGTGGTTTCAGTACGGACGCCGGATCAATCGGGGCCTTCTCCGCCTACACGCAGTGGATCGTCATTATCTTCATGCTGCTGGCCGGCATCTCGTTCACCCTTCACTTTCGTGCCCTGCGGAAGCCGCTCGAGTACCCGCGTTCGACCGAGTTTCGACTCTATGGCGCCATCGTCCTCGCGGCCACAGTGATCATCGTCGGTGGCATCTGGGCAACAGGAGCGTTCGCCGATGTAGCGCGGGAGGGAGCCTTCACCGCCGTCTCGATCGTGACAACGACGGGTTACGCCACCGCCAACTTCGGTGAGTGGGTCTCAGGTCTGCAGATCTTCGTAGTCGGGCTGATGTTCCTCGGGGGCATGACCGGTTCGACCGCAGGGTCGGTGAAGACGTTTCGCATCGGGGTTCTGACCAAGGCGGCGGCTACCGAGCTTCGCCGCTACATCCATCCCCGGGCCGTCTTCGTGGTCCGCTTCGGCGACGACACCGTCGACGACGCAATCGTCGAGAGCGCCCAGTCTTTCTTCCTCTTTTACATGTTCCTGTTCATGACCGGCACATTCCTGATGGGCTTCATTGAATCAAGCCTGGGCGCCGGCCTCGACTTGGTTACTTCCGCCAGTTCGGTCGCTTCGGCGCTGGGGAACATCGGTCCCGGTCTCGGCGACGTCGGACCCGCCGGTAGCTACCTCGGGATCCC
>JBHICV010000076.1:0-11065 GCA_046759765.1 Acidimicrobiia bacterium | reverse complement strand
GAGACCCATCGAGTTCGGATCAACCGAGTGCACATGGAGGAGGACACCGGGAAGAGCCTCCACATCGGAGAAGGAGGTCGAATCCAGGGGGCCGACTACTCGCTACTCGACTTCAACCGGTCGGGTGTCCCGCTCGTCGAGATAGTCACCGAGCCGGATCTGCGGACCGCAGCCGAGGCACGCCAGTACGCGTCAGAGCTACGCGATCTCGTTCTGTCGCTGGACGTTTCGGACGCCAAGCTCGAGGAGGGCAGCATCCGCTTCGACGCCAACGTGTCCGTGAGCCGCGGCGACACCGACCTCGGCACCAAGGTCGAGATCAAGAACATGAACTCGTTCCGTTCCCTGGAGCGAGCCATCGGCTACGAGATCGACCGGCAGATCGGAGTGCTCGAATCGGGCCAGGAAGTCATCCAGGAGACCAGGCACTGGGACGAGGAAGCGGAGGTCACGGAGGGGATGCGCAGCAAGGAGGAGAGCTCCGACTACCGCTACTTTCCGGAGCCGGACCTGGTGCCGATGCATGTCGATGGCGAGTGGCAGGAACGGGTGGGGGCCGCCCTTCCCGAGCTGCCCTCGGAGCGAAGGACGCGGCTCATCGAGCTTGGAGTTGAAGCGGGCCACGCCGTCACGTTGGCCAGGGCAGATCCGGTTGCCACCCAGTGGCTGAGTGAGGCCGTCTCCGCCGGGGCCGATCCCTCCACGGTCGCTAACTGGCTGACGGGCGAGTTCACCGCCTACCTACGACGCACCGACCGGTCGGCGGCCGACACAGGTCTCCACGGTCAGGGGTTGGCTCAGCTCGCCGCGCTGGTCGCCGAAGGAGCTCTGTCGGCCACCGCCGCCAAAGAGGTCCTCGTCGAAATGGCCGAAAAAGGGGGCTCGCCGGCTGAGATAGCCGAGCGCCGAGATCTCATCCAGGTATCGGATCGCTACGAGCTCACGTCCGTCGTTGAGGAGATTGTGGCCGAGCACCCCGATGAGCTGGAGAGACTCCGGGGAGGTGACGAAAAGCTGATCGGGTTCTTCGTCGGGGCGGTGATGCGGGAGACGGGCGGCAAGGCCGACCCTCAAGCAGTGGCAGCAATACTGGGTGAACTCACCGGCTAATGGCGAAGGCCGTCGTATTCGACTGCGACGGAGTTCTTGTCGACTCCGAGGAACTCGCCTGGGACGCGTGGCGACACGTGCTCGGCAACTACGGCATCGAGCTCGAGGCCTCCGAGATCGCCGAGTTGACAGGTCGAACCGAACAGGACGCTTACGGCTACTTCGCGGCGCGCGGCGAACTGCCACCGTACGACGACTTCTGGCCCGAGCTCGCCCAGGCCGTTACCGCCCGCTTCGAAGCCCACCTGTTGGCTTTCCAGGATGCCGAGTCGACTCTGGCGGAGCTCCGGGAGCTCGGCATGCCGTTTGCAGTCGCCTCCTCCAGCCCCCGCGAGCGCCTCGACATGGCGCTCAGCCGGACTGGCCTCGATCGACTCGTCGAGGTGACTATCGCCGGCGATGAAGTCGGCAAGGGCAAGCCTTCTCCGGACCTATATCTGGCCGCGGCGCAGGCGCTGGATGTTGATCCGTCCGACTGTGTAGCCGTCGAGGACACGCCGGCCGGGATTGAGGCCGCCCGGGCGGCCGGGATGACGGTGGTGGCCGTGCCACGAGGCCGCTACGAAACTACGGAGCTGGGCGAAGCGGATCGAATAGTGGAGAGGCTGCAGGCTGGGATCCTGGTCGGTGGTTAGGCTCCCGTCCGATGGACAACGTCTTGCTCATAGCCGCGATCGCCATTGGGGCGCTGGCCGTCTTCTGGGTCGTTAGGAAGGTCTTCAAGCTGGCTCTTCTCGCCGCCGTAGTCGGCGCGGGCTTCCTGATCTGGTACTTCTTCGCTAATTAACGTCGCGGGCGCACTCGGGCTGCTAGGGCACCAGCAGAACCGGGCACGGCGCGGTGTGCGCCAGCCGGTCAGCCGTCGAGCCCATCGTCATCCGCTCGAAAAGCCCGGCCCCCCGTCGTCCGATCACCAGGAGATCGGCTCCCTGCTTCTCGCAAAAGTCGGCAACCGTTCCGGCGGGCTCGCCGATCTCGATGCTGGTCTCGACGTCCACATCGTCCGTCTCGAGGGCGGCGGTCGTCTCGTCCAGAACATGCTGTGCGCTCTCCAGCGCGTGGGTCATGGCCTCTGCGGCGGGGCCGGCACCTCCGATACCCCACCATCCCTCGGTGGGCCGGACGACGGTGAGAACGTGAAGCCGAGCCCCGTTGGATCTCGCGTAAGCCACGGCCGTGCGAGCTGCGTGCAGGCTGGCGTCCGATCCATCCACTGCTGCTACCACCAGCTCGAGTTCGGGTTCTGCCATCGCGGTCTGATACTAGGTATCCGGTCACCAGGGTCATTCAGCGGCCAGGGTTGGGCACAGGCGGACGACCCGCCACAATGAAGGCGTGAAACCGAAGGTTGTTGTCGCGGAGGAGATCGCTCCCGCCGGCGTCAAGGCCTTGGCCGAGTACTGCACGGTGGATGTTGCAGTCGGCCTGAGCCGAGCCGAGCTGATTGAGCGACTCGCGGACGCCGCCGGGCTGATTGTCAGGTCGGGAACCCAAGTAAACGCAGAGCTGCTTGGCTCCGCTCAGCACCTTCGGGTGATCGGCCGCGCCGGAGTGGGCGTGGACAACATCGATCTGGAGGCCGCCACCACGGCGGGGGTCCTGGTCGTGAATGCGCCGACTGCCAACGTCATCTCGGCGGCCGAACACACGATGGCCCTGATGCTGGCCCAGGCCCGGAATGTGCCTCGGGGCGACACCACCCTTCGATCGGGTCTCTGGGACCGATCGGCCCTCGAGGGGGTCGAGCTGCACGGCAAGACCCTGGGGTTGATCGGGCTGGGACGCGTCGGTTCGTTGGTTGCCGTCCGGGCTCTTGCCTTCGGGATGAATGTCGTTGCTTACGATCCCTACGTCGGCGAGGAGGCGGCTCGGCGGGTGGGAGCTCGTCTGGCGGAGGAGCTCGAGGAGGTGCTTTCGGAGGCTGACATCATCACCATCCACGTTCCGCTTACCCGAGAGACACGCAATCTCATCGGGCACGCAGAGACCTCAAAGATGAAGGACGGCGTCCGGATCGTCAACGCGTCGCGGGGTGGAGTTCTCGACGAATCCGCCCTCGTCGATGCCTTGGCGTCAGGCAAGGTCGCAGGAGCAGCGTTAGATGTATTCGAGGAGGAGCCCAAACCGCATGACGGGCTGAAGGAGTTCGCTCAGGTCGTGCTCACGCCGCACCTCGGGGCCTCGACGCGAGAGGCACAGGACAAGGCCGGTACCGACGTGGCGATAGCCGTCGCAGATACCCTGCGGGGCGAACTCGTGTCCTCGGCCGTCAACGTCGACGTTGGACAGGAGCTCCCCGATGAGGTCCGAAGAGTGCTCCCGCTCGCTGAACGTCTCGGAATCGTATTCGTGGCTCTTGCCCGAGGCCTTCCCGCTGAATTGGTTGTGAGGGCGGAGGGTGAGCTGGCTGCTCACCCAACCCGCGCCATCGGCCTGGCAGCACTAACGGGTGCGCTCCGCAGAGTCGTCGACGCGCCGGTTTCCTACGTCAACGCGCCCACTCTCGCGCGGATCCGAGGCCTGGTGCTGTCGGAAGAGGCTTCGCCCGAAGTGGAAGAGTATCTGTGGCGCGTCAAGCTGACCGGCTCGGTGGGCAAACGTGTTGTCTCGGTGGCGGGAACGATGGGCAGAAAGGGCCCCCTGCTCGTCGAGATTCTCGGCTACGAGGTCGAGTTGCCCCTCTCTGAGCACATGCTGATCGTCCGCAACGATGACGTTCCAGGGGTGATCGGACGGCTCGGGACCTTTATCGGCGACGCGGGTATCAATATTGCCAATATGGTCGTCGGCCGAGCGCCCGAAACCGGGGCCGCGGCCATGATGGGTCTGAACTTGGACCAGCCACTGCAGCTCGATCAGGTTGAGGGACTGCTCGGCTTGGAGGGGATCAGCGAGGCAATCGCGGTGGAGCTCTAGGGAAAGACCAGCCGCAAGGCCCAGCCGAGCAGTAAGGCCCAGGCACCCGCCACGAGATCATCCGCGGTCACCCCAATCGATCCCCGGAGTCGCTCAGCTGCTGCCACTCCCGGCGCCCACTTGGTGCCGTCGAATAGCCGGAAGGCCAGGAAGGCCGGGATCCACCACCACCCTGAGGTCAGCCCCACGACACTGAGCATGCCACCTGCGGCCTCGTCGACCACGATCCAGTTGGGGTCTTCCCCCGAGCGAGTAAATGGTGCCGCGGACCATAAGGAGCCGACGGCTACCGCGAAGACACCTGCGAGCTGGGCCGCCCATCCAACCGTCCCGAGTAACAGGGCAGGTATCAGCGCAAACAGTGCTCCTACGGTCCCGGCGCCGGAGTCGGTGCCGAAGAGGCGACGGGGAATGAAGCCGGTGCCGAACCACGAAGCCACGAGGCGCTTCACCATCGCCAGCCTAGGAGGCGCAGGTGCCCGCTAGGCTGCGGCGACTCTGGAGGCCGGCTGAAACCAACGGATCTCGCCAGCTTGGTCAAGCCAGAGGACCCGCGCCTTCATCCCGACGGTTCCCGAATTGCCTGGACGACCTCGCAGCTCGACCTCGACGAGGACCGCTACCGGCGCTCGATATGGCTGTGGGATGGGAGTGCTAATCGTCAGTTCACTTCCGGTGACTGCGACCGTGCGCCCCGGTGGTCGCCCGGCGGGGAGCGGCTGGCGTTCCTACGCAGTGAGAAAGACGAAAAGCACAGCCAAGTGGCGGTCATGCCCGCTTCCGGGGGAGAAGCTCGGGTCCTGACCGAGCTTCCTCTGGGATTCGAGTCTCTCGAGTGGTCCCCGGATGGGCGTTGGCTGGCCGCGCGGGGGACGGACTGGACCGACGAATGGGGAGATCTGTCGGATGAGGAGCGGAAGCGCCAGCCCAAGCGCATCACCCGGTATCCGTATCGGTTCGACACTATCGGTTGGCTGTTCGACCGCCGCCGGCACATCTATCTCATTGATCCGGAGGGCGTAGAGCCTCTTCGGTGTCTCACGCCCGGTGACTTCGACGAAACCGACTTTGCGTGGCGGGCTGACTCCGGGGGGATCGCCTTCTGCGGCGCCCGCCATCCGGACCGCGGCCTGGAACCGGGTGTCTCGGTCTTCGAGCTTGATCTGGACTCCGAGGAGCCGGTTGAAGTCGTCGAGCGAGGGCTCTGGGGATATCCGACCTACTCGCCGGACGGCGTCTTGCATTTGATCGGCGATCCGGACCCCTGGGGGCACCCCACGACTTCCGCCATGTGGCGCCTCGAGGACGACGGCGCCCTAACTGATCTCACCGGTCACATCGACCGCAACCTCCACTGGATATTGCCGGCGACGGTGCCCGACCGGCCGCAGTGGACAGACAAGGAATTCGTGGCCCTGGTCGAGGACGCCGGTCGGATACAGGCGAGGCGTTTCAGCCCGGACGGAGACGTCTCCCCGATGATCGAAGGCGATCGCGTCGTCACGGGAGTCACCGTTTCGGAGGACGGGAGCCGGATGGCGTTCGTAGCGAACAGCCCGACTGATCCCGGCGAGGTCTATCTGTGGGACAACGGCGACGAGAGCCGTCTGACCGACTTCAACCAGACCTTTCGAGAGACCGTCGATTTCATCGAGCCGCAGCCTTTCTCGTTCACGTCGGACGGAACGGAGGTCCACGCCTGGGCGTACCTGCCCGCAGGCAGCGAACAGGTTCCCATGCTGCTCAACATCCACGGTGGTCCCGCCTCCCAGTACGGCTATGGGTTCTTCGACGAGTTTCAGATCTATGCCTCCGCCGGTTACGGGGTGGTGGCCTGCAATCCCCGCGGCTCAACCGGCCGAGGAAGAGAGTTCGTCCGGGCCGTCACCGACGACGGGTGGGGAACGGCGGACATGGCGGACGTGACGGCCTGCGTCGATGAGGCCCTCAATCGTTTTCCCCGCTTGGACCCTGACCGTCTGGGCGTCATGGGCGGTTCCTATGGTGGATTCCTGACGGCCTGGCTGACCGCCCACGACCATCGCTACAGCTCGGCGATCGTGGAAAGGGCCCTCCTCTCCTGGGAGTCGTTCGCGGGCACATCGGACATCGGCGCTACGTTTTCCAAGTACTACCTGTCGACCGATCTCCCAGATGGCCGTGAGCTTCTTTCTAGCAAGAGCCCGCTCACCTATGCCCATCAGATCACCACCCCCACTCTCATCCTCCACTCGGAGAACGACTTCCGCTGTCCCATCGAGCAGGCCGAGCAGCTCTTTCTAACTCTCCTCAAGGCCGGCACCGAGGCGGAGATGGTGAGGTTTCCCGGGGAGGGACACGAGCTGAGTCGGTCAGGCCTGCCTAAGCACCGTCTCGAGCGTTTCGAGATCGTGCTCGATTGGCATGCGCGCCATCTCGGAGGCAGTGCCCAAGACGTGGGATCATAAGGCCCGTGGAACACGGCCAGCTGATATGGATGGATGGCGAGCTCGTTCCATGGGACGAGGCGCAGATTCATGTGCTCAGTCACGCTCTGCACTACGGGACCGGCGTCTTCGAGGGCATCCGTGCCTATCAGACCGACTCTGGGCCCGGGCTCTTTCGTCTCACCGATCACATGGAGAGGCTTCACTCCTCTGCCGAGGCTTACTCCATTCCGCTCAGCTACTCCGTCGATGAGTTGTGCAAGGCAGCCCGGGAAGTCGTAACCCGCAACGGTCTTCATGACGGCTACTTACGGCCTCTCGTCTTCTTAGGGCTCGGATCGATCGGACTCAACCCGGAGGGGGCGGCGACCCAGAGCATCATTGCCGCCTGGAAGTGGGGCGCCTACCACGGGGATGAGGGGGTGAGGAAAGGGATCACCGCCATGATCTCGTCATGGCGCCGAATCGAGAGCACGGCTCTAGTCGCGTCCGCCAAGGGATCCGGCGGCTACCTCAACAATGTCATGGCCAAGGCAGAGGCGCTGCGGTCGGGAGCGGAGGAGGCGCTTGTCCTGAACGCCGAGGACAAGGTGGTGGAAGCAAGCGGCATGAACGTATTCATTGTCAAGGACGGGGTTGTGATCACGCCGCCTCCGGCCGACGGGATTCTGCCCGGGATCACCCGTGCTTCGGTGATGACACTTCTCTCCGACGCGGGTCATCCTGTCCGGGAGCAGTCGATAACCCGAGAAGACACCTACGCCGCCGACGAGGTCTTTCTGACCGGAACTGCGGCGGAGGTGGCACCTATCCGCCAAGTGGACGATCGCCCGATCTCCTCGGGACGGCCGGGTCCCGTAACGCAGCTTGCTCAACGGCTGTACGGCCAGGCCGTGCGCGGCGAACTCGATTCCTACCGGGGCTGGGTCGAACTGGTCTGATGGCTCAGCAGCCAAACATCGAGGTCACTGACGCCGAGCGGCCTCGTCCGGAGCCGGAGCCCGCCGCACCTGCTCGTTGGTCGCCCAATCGGCCCGGGGAGATCGAGGGGCCCGGCGACATGGAATGGGGAGGTGCCTTCGGCCGACCGGGCCCGGACACCGGGTGGGCGCAGCTGCTGGTTGCCAGGCGGCAGATCGACGCTCCCGAGGGGGAGAACCCTGAGCTGATCAGAGAGCTCGTGGCGGCTATCGCATCCGCGCGGGCCGCTTACTTCGGGAGGGCACCCGTGCCGGTAGACGTGGACTTCGCCTTGGTCCTACTCGGGCTCGATCCTTCCGATCTACCCTCGGCCCTGGTGCGACAGCTGGCCGAGGGGCGGCGAGTATGGCTGGACGAAGCAGCTCGGGAAAAGGTCAAAGGGAGAGGGCTTCTGGCGGCACTGGGCAGCGATGTCCTGGCGCTGTCACTTCAGGAGCTCAAGCATCGCCTGGTCGTCGAGTCGCACGCTACCGAACGACAGTGATGCCGGACAGGCACTGTCCGGGCTAGCGCAATGAAGATCGTTCGCGTGAAGACCGAGGAGGGTATCTCCTACGGCAACGCGGAGTCCGAAGGGGTCCGGCTGTGGGAGGGGTCGCCGCTGGTTGCCTGGGACGAAACCGAGGTCGTCGTGCCCTACGGCAACCTGCAGCTGTTGGCGCCCGTGTTTCCTACCAAGATCGTGGGAGTGGGCCGTAACTACGAGGAGCACATTTCGGAGCTGGACAATCCCATGCCGACCGAACCGATCATCTTCCTCAAGCCCCCGACCTCGGTCATCGGACCCGAGCAGCCGATCATTGTGCCGCCCGACGTGGGCGAGATCCACCACGAGGCCGAGCTGGCCGTTGTGATAGGAGCCATTGCGAGACACACCAAGGCCGAGGACGTCGAGCAGGTGCTCCTTGGCTACACGGTCGCCAATGACATCACGGCTCATGACCTGCAGCAGCAAGACGGCCAGTGGGGAAGGGCAAAAGGATTCGACACCTTCTGTCCGCTGGGACCGGCGATAGAGACCGAGCTCGACCCCCTCGAGTCGCTGCTGGTCGAGTGCAGAGTCAACGACGAGGTAAGGCAAGCGGGAAGGACGTCGGAGATGATCTTCGGAGTTGCCGAGCTGATCGAGTATGTCTCCGAGGTGATGACGCTTCTTCCGGGCGATGTCATCTTGACCGGCACACCGCCAGGAGTGGGACCGATCGAGCCCGGTGACCGGGTCGAGGCCGAGATCGAAGGCATCGGAGTGCTGGGAAACCCGGTGGCGTCCCCATGACGGTGCGGGTGCGCATTGCTCCTTCTCCTACCGGGGAATTGCACGTCGGCAATGCCAGGGCCGGCCTCTTCAACTGGCTTTACGCCCGCCATAACGGCGGCGTGTTCATCGTGAGAGTTGATGACACCGACCGCGAGCGCAGCACCCCCGAGTTCGAGGAGGAGAACCTCGAGGCGCTTCGTTGGGTGGGGCTCGACTGGGACGAGGGAGTCAGAGTTGGCGGTCCCCACGGGACTTATCGCCAGAGCGACCGTCTTGATCGGTACCAGGAGGTAGCCACCGGACTGCTGGAGGGCGAGTTGGCATATCTCTGCTTCTGCACCCCCGAGGACCTCGCCACTCGCAGGAAGGAGGCCCAACGAGCCGGCCGCCCTCCGGGCTACGACGGACGTTGCCGGACTCTCCCGGCGTCGGATTCTGCGCAACGGCGGGACGACGGCGAGCCGGCTGCGGTCCGACTGGCGGTTCCTCGGCCCGGCGACACCAAGTTCGAAGACCTGGTTCGAGGGTCGATGGAGTTCTCCCATGAAGTAATCGATGACTTCATCCTCCTGAGATCCGACGGAACGCCCACCTACCACCTCGCCTCGACCGTCGACGATGTCGACTACGAGATCACTCACGTGGCCAGGGGAGAGGACCTGCTGTCCTCCACCCCCAAGCACATCCTCTTGACCCTGGCGATGGAGGCAGAGCCGCCGACTTACGCTCATATGCCACTTCTCTTCGGCCCGGATGGAAAGAAGCTGTCCAAGCGGCACGGCGTGACTTCGGTCTCCGCCTATCGCGAAGCCGGATATCTGGCCGAGGCGGTGTTCAACTACCTCAGCCTGCTCGGATGGTCGTTCGATCCCGAGACAACGATCTTCTCGGTCTCGGATGCCGTGTCTCACTTTGATTTGGCAGACGTCTCTCGCAACCCCGCGGTCTTCGATCCGGAGAAGCTGACGTGGATGAACGGCGCCTACATTCGCGCGCTGGACACATTCGAGTTTGTCGTTCGGGCCCGCCCGTTCCTGGAGGCAGAGGGCGCAGTGAGCCCCCTCGAGTGGCAGCGCTTCGAAGACCTGGCGCCCGAGATCCGGGAACGGGTGGAGACGCTGGCCGATGTCGGCCCGCTCGCGGCCTTCCTGCGTGAAGGCGACCTTCAGTACGACGAGGGTTCCTGGTCAAAGGTGATGGGATCGCCGGAGGCCGAGCCGGCGGTGGAAGCGGCACGTGAAAAGCTGGACGCGGTCGACAGCTGGGATGCGTCGAGCATCGAGTCGGCTCTGCGGTCCATGCTGGAGGATCTCGAGCTATCGGCACGGAAGGGCCTGCAGCCGGTACGGGTGGCAGTGACGGGGTCTCACATCAGCCCTCCCCTGTTCGAAAGCCTGGCGGCGCTCGGTAGGGACGAGAGTCTTAGCCGGATCGACCAGGTGTTGGATCGTTTCTAGGGGTGCCATCACGTTCTTGCTGTATATGCCCCGGTACCATGCGATATCGCGGGCCCCGTCGTCCAGAGGCCCAGGACGCCGGCCTTTCAAGCCGGTAACGCCGGTTCGAATCCGGTCGGGGCCACTCGCTGAAACCCCTGCTCAGCGGGGGTTTCTGCGCTTTCCGAGTGCGATCGGTTCCTTGACCTGGGCCACGCCTGGGCCACGCGAGCCGGAGGCGAGGGCGTCGAGACGGGCCGCGGTCTGGTCGTCGAGCCCGTCCATGAGATGGCCGTAGCGGTCGATCGTGACCTGGATCGACCAATGCCCTAGTCGGGTCTGGATGGTCTTGGGGTGCTCGCCGGCGGCGATCAGCCAGGAGGCGTGGGTGTGACGCAGGTCGTGGAACCGGCAGGGCGGGCCAACGGTCTCAGCAACCGCCTGCCGCCAGATCCTCCCAAACGACCCCCGACGCAGGAACTCGCCCCGCTCGGTGGTCCAGACCATCCCCTCGACGGGTGGATGCTGCTCGAGGTGACGGGCCAGGGCCTCGATGACGACCTGGGGGAGGGTGATGGTCCGCTCCGACGCCGCCGACTTGGGAGCGCCCAGCTCCGGGAGCTGCCCGGAGGCTTCGATTAGGGCCGAGGAAACGGTGAGACGTCGGCGCAGCATGTCCACATCGGCGACCCGCAGGCCGGCCAGCTCCCCCCACCGCATTCCCGTATAGGCGGCGGCTACCACCAGCGACCGGTATCGGCCGGGTAGGGCGTCAGCGAGCGCCTCGACCTGTGACGGGTCGAGCAACCGCATCTCGGTCCGCCGAGGCTTGGGAAGCCGCAGACCTTGGGCCGGCGAGGAAAGGATCCGGCGGTCTCGGACTGCCTGGTTGAGGGTGAGCCGCACCCAGCGCATCGTCTTGGCCACAGTCTCGGCCG
>JBHICV010000075.1:0-11079 GCA_046759765.1 Acidimicrobiia bacterium | reverse complement strand
GCACGGCGGGAGGGGGCTAGGGGGAGGGCCGGACGCCCCTCGCCGAGCAAGGCGAAAGGCCTGGCTCAAGTTAGGAACCCTTCGTAGTTCCTCATTGTCAGTTGGCTCTCGATCTGCTTCATGGTTTCTAGGGCCACGCCAACGACGATCAAGATCGACACCCCTGAGAAGCCCACCGGGATGTCCCAGATCGCGGCAACAATCGATGGAAGGATGGCCAGAATCGCCAGGTACACCGCGCCCGGAAGGGTGATCCGGTTGAGAATCCTCTCGAGGTAGCGCGAGGTCTGCGGGCCTGGCCGTACCCCGGGGATGAAACCGCCCTGACGCTGGATCAGCTCGGCTTGGCGTACGGGATCGAATTGAATCGCCGTGTAGAAGTAGGTGAAGAACAGGATCAACACAAAGAGCGCCACGATGTAGAACGTGCTCGCCGGATTGGCGAGGCTGTCGTTGATGAAATCGCGAATCGACCGGAAGATGCCACCCTCCGACGGAATGGCGGTCGAAATGAGCGCGGGGAAGTACATCACGCTGGTCGCGAAGATCACAGGGATCACGCCGGCCGTGTTGACCTTCAGCGGGATATAGGTGCTCTGGCCGCCCATCACCCGCCGGCCTCGTATCCGCTTGGCAAATTGGATGGGTATGCGGCGCTGGCCCTGTTCGACGTAGAGAATGCCAACCACCATCGCCAGAAAGATCAGCACCAATACGACGAATCGACCGGCACGGTCCGCCCCTACGGTGGCTTGATACATCACCGCGAAGCTCGCCGGCAGCTGGCTAACGATGCTGATGAAGATGATCAGCGACATACCGTTGCCGACGCCCCGCTGGGTGATCAGCTCGCCCATCCACATGATCACCGCAGTCCCGGCGGTCATCGTGATGATGATCAGCACGAAGCGTCCCGGCGTGATTTCAGGGATCAGGTTTATGTTCTGCGTGAGGGCACCCTGAAACAAGACCGTGAAGCCGGCCGACTGCAGCAGGGCCAGTATGACGGTCAGATACCTGGTCCACTGGGTGATGACCTTGCGACCCGCCTCACCTTCGTCTTGCAGAGCCTGGAGGCGGGGGATCACCACCGCCAAGAGCTGCATGATGATGCTGGCGGTGATGTACGGCATGATTCCCAACGCAAAGATCGAAAACGACTCCAGCGCGCCACCCGAGAAGAGATTCAGCAAAGCGACAATCCCGCCCTGTCGTTGCAGCTCAGCCAGGTCCTGAACGGCGTCGAGATCGATTCCCGGAACCGGAATGGCTGCTCCCGCCCGGTACACCGCAAAGATGAACAGGGTGAACAGAATCTTCTTCCGAAGATCCGGAATCGTGAACATATGGCGGTAGACGGCGAGCATTCAGCTATCAGCTTTCATTCAGCTATCAGTCTTAGTATCACTCATCGCTCCGCTCGTCACCGGGAATGGCAACTGGCGGCTGACGGCTGACTGCTTCCCGCTGACAGCTGATAGCTCATTCCTCGATGTACTCCACTGTCCCGCCGGCCGCTTCGATCTTGGTCGCTGCCGACTCACTGAAGGCGTGCGCCCGTACGGTGAGCGGTTTGGTGAGCTCTCCCTCTGCGAGGACCTTTACCCTTCCCCGTTTCTTTAGCAAGCCCCGGGCGCGGAGCTCGTCCGGCCCCACGGTAGACCGGGCACGAAACTGGTTGAGACGCCCCACGTTCACCAGGGCGAAGTACTCCTTGTTGGGGTTCTTGAATCCGGGCAGCTTCGGTAGGCGCTGGGTGAGCGGAGTCTGCCCACCCTCGAATCCCTGGCGGATCTCCTCGCGGGCCTTCAGCCCTTTGGTTCCCCTGCCTGCAGTCTTGCCGCGTCTTCCGCCCTCGCCCCGCCCAACGCGGATCTTCCTCTTCCGGGAACCGGGTGCCGGCTTGAGATGATGCAGCCTGAGCTGTCTCCCTGTCTCTGCCATGTCTACTTCTCGCGTACCTCGACCAGGTGTTTTACCTTCTCGACCATGCCTCTTATCGCCGGCGAGTCGTCGTGCGAAACGGTCTGGTGCAGTCGCCGCAAACCAAGGCTCGCGACCGTGGCGCGGGTCTTGGGCTTCTGGCCGATCGGGCTGCGAACAAGCGTCACGTGGATTTTGGCCATGATGTCGATTTACTCCGGAGGCTCGGCCCGCATCATCTCGGTGGAGCGGTATGCGGCCAGCAGGCCGGGAGGCATGAAGTCTTCCGGGCGCTTGCCACGGGCCTTCGCCACCTCCTCGGGGCGTCGCTGGCCCTTGAGCCCATTGACTGTGGCCTGAGCGACGTTCACGTGGGTCGGGGACCCCAACGATTTGGCCAGCGCGTCTCGAATACCGGCGGCTTCGAGAATCTGGCGAACTGCACCGCCGGCTATGACCCCCGTCCCCGGCGCGGCGGGCTTCAAAAGGACGCGAGACGCACCTTGGCGGCCCACGATCGGATGGATGAGGGTGGTCCCGGCCATCGGCACCGTGAACATGCTGCGGCGGGCTATATCCATGGCCTTGTGGATGGCCGACGGCACCTCCTTGGCCTTGCCGTAACCGACTCCCACGCGCCCGGCTCCGTCGCCCACAACAACCAGGGCCGAAAACGAGAACCGGCGGCCGCCCTTCACCACTTTGGCGACGCGGTTGATGTGAATCACCCTCTCTTCGAATTGGGGGGTCTCTGGTGTGGTCATCTCAGATCCTGACTCCTGCTTCGCGGACGGCCTCGGCGAGTGCTCGCACACGCCCGTGATACGCATGCCCGCCGCGATCGAACACCACGACCTCGATGCCATGGTCTTTGAGGCGTTTGCCGAGCTCCTTGCCAACCTCAGCAGCCGTCTCGACGGTGAGAGTTCGCTCTCGCAAACTTTCTTCCAGGGATGAGGCCGCGGCCAGCGTACGGCCGGCTCGATCGTCGATCGCCTGCGCGTAGATGTACCGGTTGCTCTTGAACACGGCCAGCCGAGGACGGTCGGGCGTACCCTCGACCTTCTTGCGCACCCGCCGGTGCCTCCGCTGACGAGCTTCTGCCGCGGACTTCATAGCCGAGGAGCTACTCCGGCTTTGCCGGCCTTCCGCCGGACGTATTCGTCAACGTATCTGACGCCCTTGCCCTTATAGGGCTCGGGAGGACGGATACGGCGAATTCGAGCGGCGGTCTCGCCGACGAGTTCCTTGTCGATCCCCGACACAATGATCCGCGTCGGTTCTGGTACATCGAAGTCAATGCCCTCCGGAGCCTCGAACGAGACCGGATGGCTGAAACCGAGCTGGAGCTCGAGATCAGAGCCACGCTTCGCGCATCGATACCCGACGCCAACGATGGAAAGCTCTTTCGAGAAACCCTCGGAAACTCCTTGCACCATGTTGAAGAGAAGAGCGCGAGACAGCCCATGTAGGGCCCGCGTCTGCCTCTCGTCGTCAGCACGGTCAACGGTGACCACCCCGTCTTCCGTGGCCGCGGTGATCTTCTCGGCGAGTTCGCGCTTGAGTTCCCCCCTGGGACCGGACACCGACACGATCTGTCCTTTGACCTCGACCTCGACCCCTTCGGGCAGATCTATGGGAGCCTGGCCGACCCTGCTCACTACCAGACCTCGCAGATCAGCTCGCCACCGAGACTTCGGCGCCTGGCCTCCCGATCGGACAGGAGGCCCTGGGATGTCGAGATCACATGCACACCCAGACCGGCCCGTGACCGGGGAAGGTCTTTCGCCCGTCGGTATATTCGCCGTCCGGGCGTCGAGACCCGCCTGATTCCTTGAATGACGCTCTCGCGGTCGTCGACATATCGCAGCTCCACGGTCAAGGTTCGCTTCGGTCCGTCTTGGGCGACGTTGAAGCCATCGACGTAGCCCTCGGACGCCAGGATCTTGGCGATCTCCTCCTTCAGCTTCGACGACGGCATCGAGACCGCCGGCTGGGCTACACGGCTGGCATTGCGAATGCGGGTGAACATGTCCGCGATCGGATCGGTCATCATCGTTACCAGGCCGCCTTTTTGACCCCGGGCAGCTCGCCGCGAAGGGCAAGCTCGCGTACACAGATTCGACACATGCCGAACTTGCGCAGGTAAGCGCGTGCCCGCCCACAGCGACGGCACCGGTTGTATGCCCTCACTTTGAATTTCGGCTTCCGCTGCTGCTTGGCGATCAGTGATTTCTTGGCCATGTCAGGCAGTCTCCGGAACTCTGCGGAACGGAAAGCCAAACGATTCCAGAAGCGCCTGTGCCTGTTCGTCGGAGGTGGCGGACGTCACGATGGTCACATCCATCCCCCGCACTCCCGTGATGCTGTCGTAATCGACCTCGGGAAACACCAGCTGCTCGGTGAGACCGAAGGTGTAGTTGCCCGAACCGTCGAAGGACTTGCGGGAAAGCCCTCGGAAGTCCCGGACACGAGGAATGGCGAGCGAGATCAGTCGGTCGAAGAACTCCCACATCCGGTCGCCCCTGAGCGTCACCGAGGCACCAACTGCCTGGCCCTGACGGACTTTGAAGTTGGCAATCGACTTGCGGGCCCGATTGAGCCTCGGGTGCTGTCCCGTGATCACGGCCAGATCCTCGACGACCGCGTCAATTACCTTGGCGTCAGCCGCCGCCTCTCCCGCGCCAACGTTGACGACGATCTTGGTAAGAGTCGGCACCTCCATCGGATTGGCGAGACCCAGTTGCTCGCGCAGCCGCGGCGCAATCTCGTTGCGATACTGCTCTTTCAGCCGCGGCATCGTCACAGCTCACCACCGCACTTTCGACAGATCCGGCGTTTCGTCCCTTCCTTGTCAAAGGTGTAGCCGACCCGGGTCGGACCGCACTCCGGGCACAGGATCATCACGTTGGAGGCATCAATGGGCATGTCCTTGTCAATGATTCCGCCCTGCATCGTCTGCTGCGTCGGCCGCTGATGACGCTTGGCAGTGTTCACGTTCTCGACCACGACTTTGTTCTTCTTGGGCAGGACACGCACGACCAGCGATTCCTTTCCCGCATCCTTGCCGGTGACAACCTTCACCCGATCGCCCTCGCGGAGCTTCATCAGAGCACCTCGGGAGCGAGAGAGACAATCCGCATGAAGCGGCGCTCGCGTAGCTCTCGCGCGACCGGTCCGAATATCCGTGTGCCTCGCGGTTCCCTGCCCTCGCCGATGAGCACACAGGCGTTGTCGTCAAAACGAATGTAGGTCCCGTCACGGCGGCGGCGCTCTTTAGCCGTCCGGACCACTACGGCACGCACGACCTCTCCGCGCTTGAGCGGACCGCCGGGAATTGCATCCTTCACCGTCGCCACGATCACGTCCCCCGAACTCGCATAGCGACGGTGAGAGCCACCCAGCACCCGAATGCACAGGACCTCCCGCGCCCCGCTGTTGTCGGCCACCTTCAAGCGCGATTCCTGCTGGATCATCGTGCTCTCTCCAGTATTTCGGCGAGGCGCCATCGCTTTGTCTTCGAAAGCGGGCGAGTCTCAGCTATGAGAACCAGATCTCCCACCTTGGCTTCGTTGGCCTCGTCATGCACGTGGAATCGGCTGGCACGACGGACGATCTTGTCGTAGCGGGCGTGCCGAGTCTGAGTAATCACCTCGACCGTGACCGTCTTGTCTCTGGCATCCGAAATGACGGTTCCCGTTCTCACCTTGCGACTGGCCCGCTCAGTCATCACGCTCCTCCGCGGCCGCTTGCTGCGCCTCCCAGGCCGCCAGCTCTTGCTCTCGAATGACGGTGTTGATTCTGGCGATGTCGTGACGGACCTCCCGCAGGCGCGACGTGTTGTCCAGCTGGTTGGTGGCCAGCTGGAAACGCAGATTGAAGAGCTCCTCCTTGGCCTCGCTGAGCTGCTCTAGCAGCTCCCGAGGCGTGAGGTCGCGCAGCTCGGCTGCTTTCACGTTTCCTCCCGCCTGACAAACTTGGTCTTCACGGGCAGCTTGTGCGCGGCGCGGCGCATTGCCTCTCTCGCCATGTCCTCCGACACGCCGGACAGCTCGAACATGACTCTTCCAGGCTTTACGACTGCGACGTGGAACTCGGGGTTGCCTTTGCCCGAACCCATGCGAGTCTCTGCCGGCTTCGCCGTGACTGGCTTGTCCGGGAAGATCGTTATCCAGACCTTCCCGCCTCTTCGGACCGTGCGAGTGACCGCGACGCGCGCGGACTCGATCTGGCGTGCGGTGATCCAGCCGGAGGTTAGCGCCTGCAGGCCATAGTCACCGAAGGTGACAGTGGTGCCCCCCTTGGCCATACCCTTACGACGACCGCGGTGGGCCTTGCGAAACTTCTCCCGCTTGGGCATCAGCATCGGCTATTGCTCCTGCTCTGAGGACGGATCGTTGGGCGGCTTCGCTGTGGACGGATCGTCGGCCGGCTCCTCCGGGGGCGTTGTGGAGGTCTGGTCCCCTTCGGTGGTCCCAGGCGATTCGACCGCCTCCGCGTCTTTGTCGGGCGCAGCGCCGGCCTGCGGCTCGGCCACGGGCTGGTCGCCCTCGCCCGTGGCATCACTCTCCGGAACAAAGTCGTCGTCGTCCGGCACCTCAACCGTCTCGCGCTCAGCCTCGTACTCCGACAGCGCCTGCTCGGGCTTCAGCTGCGTTCCACCGCCGGCCTCGATGAGCTTCCTGCCATCTCGCTTTCCGCCCCCCGCCTCGATCAGCCGCTTTCCGCCTCCAGCCTCGATCAGACGCGGCTCTCGATCTTCCCCGACTGCCATCTCGGCACGCGCCCTAGCGGACGCGATCCCACGCCTTTCGGAGCTTGGTCCTCCGGTCGCCAGCGCGGCCTCTGCTTGGATCTTCTCCCTGGTGGTCTTCAGCGTGGGAATGATGTCTCCCTTGTAGACCCACACCTTTACTCCGATGGCGCCGACGGTGGTCCGAGCCGTCGCCATGCCGAAGTCGACGTCCGCCCTGATGGTGTGCAAGGGGACTCTTCCCTCTCGATACCACTCACGACGCCCCATGTCGGATCCGCCGAGCCGGCCGTTGCACTCGACTCTGATGCCTTGTGCTCCAGCTTTCGTGGCGGTCGCAACGGCCCGCTTCATGGCCCGCCGAAAGGCGACGCGGTTCTGAATCTGGTCGGCAACGCCCTGCGCAAGGATCTGGGCGTCGGTCTCGGGATCCTTGACCTCGATCACGTTCAGCTTGACACGCCGGCCCGTCAGGTCTTCCAGCTCGCTGCGGAGACGCTCCGCCTCGGAGCCCTTCCTACCAATGACGACTCCGGGTCGCGCGGTGTGAACGTCCACCTGAACCTTGTCGCGGGTCCTCTCGATCTCGATGCGGGAGATGGCACCCCGGGTCAGCTCACCGGTGAGATGGTCCCGGATCTGCCAGTCCTCGTTCACGAGATCCGTGTAGTCCTTGTCGCTGTACCACCGCGACTTCCAGTCGTTGACAACGCCGATGCGAAAGGCGTAGGGATGGGTCTTCTGTCCCATTAGACGGGCTCCTCGTCGTCAGACACCACGATCGTGATGTGGCTGGTTCTCTTGAGTATCTGGGTAGCGCGGCCCCTCGCTCGCGGTTGGTAGCGCTTAACGGTCGGTCCCTCGTCAGCGAACGCCTCCGCTACGAAGAGCTCCTCCGAATCCAGACCTTCGTTGTGGCGGGCGCTGGCGACTGCGGACTCCAATGCCTTGGCGATCGGATCGGCAGCCCGCTGCTGCGTGAAGTGCAGAACGTGGCGAGCGTCCTCCACCGGAAGGCCCCGGATGAGGTCCAGGACACGCCGGATCTTGTAGGGCGAGAACCTGACGAACCGAGCGCGGGCGCTTATATTCATAACTTCCTCGCCGCTCTCTCGCCCGCATGCCCACGGAACGTACGCGTCGGCGCGAACTCGCCGAGTTTGTGGCCCACCATCGCCTCGGTGATGTAGATCGGGACGTGCTTGCGGCCGTCATGGACCGCCAGCGTGTGGCCCACCATCTCCGGAATGACTGTGGAACGACGGCTCCAGGTACGGATGACCCGCTTCTCTCCCGTCCGGTTGAGCTCCTCGATCTTGCGGATCAGGTGCTCGTCGATGAACGGCCCTTTCTTCAGACTGCGAGCCATGGGCGTTCCCTCCTGTGGGAGTGATGAGCGGGTCGCCGAGGCATCGGCGTCATCTGGCAAGGACGCACGACGAAGGCGCAGTCGGAGCACTGCGTCGAGGAGGAGGACGCAGCCAGGGGCGTCGAGGGCCGGTGAGGCGCCATCAGGCTCGCAGGTGGGTACGCCATATATCCCCTCCTATCCGTCATCTGCGGCCCTTCTTCGTACGCCGGCGAACGATCTCTCGGTCGGAAGCCTTCTTCTTCTTGCGGGTGCGACCCTCGGGCTTGCCCCACGGACTCACCGGGTGCCTTCCGCCGGAGGACTTGCCTTCCCCACCACCCAGCGGGTGATCCACGGGATTCATGGCCACGCCCCGCGTCTGGGGACGAACACCGCGCCAGCGATTGCGTCCCGCCTTTCCGATCTTCACGAGCTCTGCCTCGGGGTTGCCCACCTGGCCGATGGTGGCCCGGCTGTCGAGATGGACGAAACGCATCTCGCCCGATGGGAGCCGCAAAAGGGCCTGGTCGCCTTCCTTGCTCATGAGCTGGACCGCAGTCCCGGCTGCGCGCGCCAGCCTCGCTCCGCCTCCAGGACGCAGCTCGACGCCATGCACCATCGATCCGGCCGGGATGTTGCGGAGTGGCAGGGCGTTGCCCGGGCGGATCTCGGCGCCCGATCCGCTCTCGAGCCGGTCGCCGACCCGCACGCCGACCGGAGCCAGGATGTAGCGCTTCTCGCCGTCGGCGTAGTGAAGGAGCGCAATCCGTGCGTTGCGGTTGGGGTCGTACTCGATGCTCGCCACCCGCGCGGGAACGCCGTCCTTGTTGCGCCGAAAGTCGATTACTCGATAGCGGCGCTTGTGGGCTCCACCGCGATGACGCGAGGTGATACGGCCATCGGAATTACGCCCGCTCGACCGCTTCTGGGAGTCGAGAAGAGACTTCTCGGGTGTGTCCGACGTGAGCTCGGCGTAGTCCGCAACGGTCTGGAATCGTCGTCCAGGCGAGGTCGGCTTGCGCTTCTTCACTGCCATCTCAGACTCCGAACAGGTCGATGCTTTGGCCGGGGGGGAGCTTGACCAGCGCCCGTTTGGTGGCGGCCCTGCGGCCGACAACGTAGCCCGTGCGTTTTCTCTTGCCGATGCGGTTCATCGTGTTCACGGATAGAACCCTGACCCCGAATATGTCCGCCACCGCCTGCTTGATCTCAGTCTTGGTGGCCCGCTTGTCCACCAAGAACGTGTAGGTGTTCAGATCCTCAACCAGGTCGTAAGACTTCTCCGAAACCACGGGGGCAATGATCACGTCTCTGGGATCCTTCACGAAACCTCATCCTCCGCATCCTCGGGAACGAAGTCTCCCTTGCCCACGTCGTAGGAGCCGGCTTCCGTGGCCGCCGAAAGCGTGTCGGTCGTGAAGACCACCTGGTTCGCCCAGAGGACTTCGTACGCGGTGAGCTGGTCGGGTACAGACATGACCACCCCGGGGAGGTTTCGCAACGAGAGGGCGGTGTTGCGGTCACGAGGTGAGAGCACCACCAGTGTCTTGCCCGCCGCGCCTATGTCTTCTAGCAGGCGGCGCCCACGCTTCGTCTGTGGCTCGTCCCAGTTAGGAGTGTCGATTACGAGGATTGCGCCTTCGGAGGCACGCGCCGACAGGGCCGCATGTAGCGCCTGCTTCTTCATCTTCTTGGGGGTTCGCTGCTTGTAGCTGCGGGGTTTGGGTCCGTGGGCGACTCCACCCCCGACCCACTGCGGCGACCGGCGAGAGCCATGCCGTGCCCGCCCGAGACCTTTTTGACGCCAGGGCTTGCGGCCCCCGCCCCGCGCCTCGGCTCGTGTCTGGGTACTCGCCGACCCGACCCGCGCGCCGGCGAGCTGGGCTGTTACCACCTGATGCAGCAACGCAATGTTGGGGTCCACGCCAAAGATTTCCGGATCGAGCTCGAGCTCGCCCTTGGACGAGCCATCGGCATCAAATGCGAGGGCCGTTGGTGCGTCAGGCATGAGTCTTCACCGCCTCTCGGACAATCACCACGGAGCCGCGCCGGCCAGGTACTGCTCCACCGAGAAGCAACAGATCTCGCTCGTCGTCTATAGCAACCACTTCGAGATTCAGGATCGTTGTTCTCTCGGCGCCCATACGCCCCGGCATCCGCTTGCCTCGGAACACGCGCGACGGAGTGGCGCAGGCGCCGATGGCCCCTGGTGCCCGGTGGACCTTGTGAACACCGTGGCTGGCTCCTTGGCCGGAAAAGTTGTGCCGCTTCATGACGCCCTGGAAACCCTTACCCTTGGAGAGCCCGGTCACGTCGGCCTTGCGGCCCGGCGCGAGCACGTCGGAGACTTTGATCTCTTGGCCCAGCTCATACGACTCGGGATCATCGACCCGCACCTCGACTAGGTGGCGGCTGGGCGGCACGCCCGCCTTGGCGAAGTGACCGGTCATCGGCTGATTGGCCTTTCCCGGCGCCAGCTCCTGAAAAGAGAGCTGAATGGCTGAGTAGCCGTCGGTCTCGGGCGTCTTGATCTGGACGACGCGACAGGGCCCGGCCTGAATGACGGTGACGGGAACGGCTCGCGCGTCCTCGTCGAATATCTGGGTCATCCCCACTTTCTCGCCGACGATGGCCTTCACAGCTTGATCTCCACTTCCACTCCGGCGGGAAGATCCAGTCGCATCAGCGAATCCACGGTCTTCGGCGTCGGTTCCAAAATGTCGATCAGACGCTTGTGGATACGCATCTCGAAATGCTCACGCGAGTCTTTGTCCTTGTGCGGGGAGCGAATGACCGTGTAGCGGTGAATCTCGGTGGGTAGCGGAACCGGTCCCTTGATCTGAGCCTGTGTGCGAACAACGGTCTCGGCGATTTTGCGCGCGGATTCGTCGACCACTTCGTGGTCGTAGGCCTTGAGGCGTATCCGTATCGTCTGGCTCTCGTCTGCCATTACTCGGTTTGCTCGTAGTTGTCAGTTTGCTCTGAAATGAGCTTCGCTCATTTGAGGATTTTGGTTACTCGTCCGGCGCCGACGGTGCGGCCTCCTTCCCGG
>JBHICV010000074.1:0-11112 GCA_046759765.1 Acidimicrobiia bacterium | reverse complement strand
CTCCTTCCGTGACTGTGACACCGTCGAGTTGCTCGAGAAAGTCGACGTGGAAGAAGGCTCGCCGAAACTCGCCGTCCGTGATTCCGCGAAGGCCGACCTCCTCCTGCCGGGCGACGACCCCGCGAATAGCCTTGTCCTCGGTCGCTCGTAGCTCGTCATGCGGGATCTGACCAGCCCTGTATGCGCGGCGGGCCTCGTGTACTTCGGGGGGTCGCAAGAAGCTGCCCACATGGTCGGCTCGGAAAGGGGCAGGTCGTTCATTGCGGCTCGCTTTCTTGGGCCTGATGCCAGACGTCGGCCTGACGGCGAACTGCGCCGGAGTCGAACCACGCGTTCTCGTACGCGATCAGGCTGTCTCTCAGCTCGAAGACGTGGAGGAGTCTCACCTCGACTGGAGCGCCCCCTCCTTCGACACCTGCCTAGAAGCCCTCCAGGTGCCCGGTGACGATGGATTCGTCGACCACGAACTTTCCGTCCCCAGAGCTGAACCTCTTCACTGATGTGAGCTTCAGGTCCGGTATGGCCTCCAGGCTGCCCCCGTACACGTTGGCGGCGGCCTCTTTCCGTGGAAGGGACTATCCGGATGGGTTATGTCGTCCCAGATGATGTCGTCGGCGTAGGTAGCGAGCGTCGCTTCCACGTCGTGGGCGTTCTCAGCGGCGAAGTGCCGGTCGATGATGTCCATGCTTCCTCCTCAGATTCGAGCGCTCGTCTGGGCCTTTTGCATCGGACTCTATGCGGCCAGCATCGCGGAGAGGGATCTACCTCCGCCGAAGCTGAGCCGCTAGTCCGTAATCCGCCGAACAGCGGTAACGATCCGCTCTGCCGAAGGCAGCGCCAGATCCTCCAGGAATTCCGTCGCCGGTAACGGGATGTGAGGGGTCGTGACGCGGACGATCGGGCCATCGAGGTTCCAGAACCCTTCCTCGGCCACGATCGAGACGATCTCCGCTCCCCAGCCACACAGGCGCGGGTTCTCCTCTACGGTCACCAGCCGGCTCGTCTTTTCCACCGAGGCAAGGAAAGTCCGGACGTCCAACGGCACCAACGTTCGGAGATCGATCACCTCGGCGGAGATTCCCTCTGCCGCGAGCTGGTCGGCCGCCTCCAACGCTTTGGGGACCATCGCCGCCAATGCGACGATCGTGACGTCGGTGCCGTCGCGAACGATCTTGGCCTTGCCGAGCTCGTCGACGATCTCACCGTCCGGAACCTCACCTTTGGTGGCGAACAGCGCTTTGTGCTCGAAGAATATGACCGGATCGGGATCGCGTACGGAAGCCGCCATCAGTCCGACCACGTCGACCGGTGTCGAAGGGGCAACCACCTTGAGCCCGGGGACCGACATCGCCCAGTTCTCCACGCTCTGGCTGTGCTGGCCGCCAAACCGCACTCCTCCGCCGTTGGCCGTGCGCAGAACAATCGGTAGCTCGACCTGCCCGTCGGTCATGTAACGGGTCTTGGCGATCTGGTTGGCGACGATGTCCCAGCAGGTAGCCAGGAAGTCCGAGAACATGATCTCGCCGATGGGCCGAAGCCCGTTCATAGCCGCCCCCATCACCATTCCCGTGATGGCCTCCTCCGAGATCGGGGTGTCCCGGACCCGGTCGGGACCGAACCGTTCGAACAAGCCAACAGTCGTCTTGAATACCCCTTCAGCTACCCCGATGTCCTCACCGATCATGTAGACGCTCGGATCGCGCTCCATCTCCTGGGCGATTCCATGCGCAACGGCATCCCGGTAGGTCAGTTCCGCCACGCCGCACCTCCGTCTGCCCAGACCTGCGTGGCCAGCTCGTCCGGTCCCGGCGGGGCACCGGCCCGAGCCTCATCGGTGGCCTTCTCCACTGCTTCTGTGACCTGTTGCTCGATCTCATCCAAAGCATCGCCTTCGACCCCCAACGCCTCGAGCCGCTCTCGATAGAGGATGAGCGGATCGCGCGCCTTCCATTCTTCGACCTCCTCGTCGGGTCGATACTTTCCGGGATCGGCCCGCGAATGCCCGCCATGTCGGTAGGTGAGCGCCTCCACGAGCGATGGTCCTTCGCCGCGGCGTGCCCGTGCGATCGTCCGCTCGGCGACCTCGTATACGGAATCAGCGTCGTTTCCGTCGATCAGAATCCGTTCGAGCCCGTATGCGGACGCCCTGTCCGCGGCCGGGTACTCCACTGCCGTGACATCCCCGATCGGCGTGTATTCCATGTAGAGGTTGTTCTCGCAGGCGAATACCACCGGCAGCTTCCACACCACAGCCATGTTCAATGCCTCATGGAATGCCCCGATGTTGGTGGCGCCGTCGCCGAAGAAGCACACCGAGACCTGTTCCGTCCCACGCACAGCGGCGGCCCACGCCGCACCGGCGGCGATCGGCATGTGAGCGCCCACAATGGCATACGAACCAAGGTGCCCGTGCTCGGCTCCGGTGATATGCATGGAGCCTCCCTTGCCGCCGCAGATACCGTTGGCGTAGCCCAGGAGCTCGGCCATCACGGGTGCCATTGGTGCCCCGCGCGCCAGGGCGTGATTGTGACCCCGATAGCTAGAGAAGGAGAGATCGTCATCGCGCATCGCGGCGGCGAAGCCGGCCGCCACCGCTTCCTGGCCCATGCCGAGATGACTGGTTCCCTTCACCAAGCCCTCCATGAAGAGGGCGTGGGCCTTCAACTCGAACTCCCGCATCTCGACCATTGAGCGGTAGATGGCCAAGCGCTCAGTCTTCGTGAGGTCGACGTCGGGAGACGCAGTCTGCTCGGTGGTCATCGCGTGGATCCCCGGTTGCGACTAGTACTCGTTGGCGACCATTAACTCCTCGCAGGGGAAGAGCGTGATCACTTTGCTGCCTTCGGCTGTCACGATGACTTCCTCTTCGATGCGTGCCGCCGAGCGGCCATCCGCCGCGGGAGCATAAGTCTCGAGGGCGAAAAGCATTCCTTCTCGTATTTCGATCGGGTTCTCGAGAGAGTTCAAGCGGCTGATGATCGGACGCTCATGCAGGCCCACGCCCACGCCATGGCCGAACTGCAGCCCGAAAGCGTCCATCTCGTCGTCGAAACCGAACTCCTCGGCTCGCGGCCACACCTTGGCGATCTGATCGGTGGTCGTTCCCGGTCTCACGAGTTCGATGGCGGCATCCATCCATTCTCGTGACTGTTTGAACGCGTCCCGTTGGGCCTGCGTCGCCCGCCCCACCACGAACGTCCGGTAGTAGCACGTCCGATAGCCGTTGAAGACGTGAATGATGTCGAAGTAGGCCTGGTCTCCGGGACGGATCAGGCGGTCAGAGAAGACATGGGGATGCGGGCTACAGCGCTCGCCCGCAATCGAGTTGATCGCCTCGATGAACTCCGAACCCATCTCGAACAGGCGAGCATGTGCCAGCCCGACGATGTCCGACTCTCGCACCCCTGGCTTGAGCGCCTCGAAGATGTCCTGGTAGACGCCGTCGACCATCGCACAGGCCTGGGTGAGCAGCAGGATCTCGTCTGGGCTCTTGATCTCGCGGGCTTTCATCATGGCCTGTTGGCCGTCGACGACGTGAAGACCTTCGGCCTGAAGAGCCAGGAGCACAGCCGTTTCGGCCATATCCACTCCGAGAGGCTGATCGGCCAGCCCCTCCTCGGTGAGAATTCGCTTGATCTCCTTGGCGGCGTTGGCATGCAGGCCTGTCTCTGGCCCGATGGCTCCCTGTAGGCCGGTGTTGCCCCCGACCGAGTTCTCCGTGTCATACATGTGCGGAAGTTGCAGGCGGTGGGCCTTGGCGGCAGAACCGAAGTCCCAAATGCGTGGCCGTCCATTGGGTGTCACGAGAGCCCAGCGCTCACCCTTGTTGAACGCCCAGTAACCGATCTGCGTCGAGGTTGCATAGCGGATGTTCGAGGTCTCGAACAGGAGGACCGCGCCCAGATTCTCCTGGGAGAGCATCGCGCGAACGCGAGCGATCCGATGCTGGCGAAGCCGCTCGAAGTCGACTCGCTCTTCCCAATCGACGCCCATGACTCCCGGCGCCGGGCTCGTGGCCACTGGAAACTCAGACATAGGACCTCTCCTTGCTCGCCCCGAGGTGTATACGACTCATATCCTCGATCCTATTCGCAGCTAGCCGGCCGAGGAGACCCGGTTCCGCGTCGAAGGCTCACGCCTGCACTGCCCAGATCACAAGGATGGATCCTGCCAGCACCGCCCCCATTCCTCCCACCAGAGCCGGCGTTATCCGCTCCGCCTCGGTTCGCACCACAAGAGGTGCCAATAACACAACGGTTGGCACTGCTAGTTGCAGGAGCGTCACGGCGACGCTGATCTCGATCAGATCGAATGAGGTCCATTGCGAGGTGATGGCGCCTGCCACGACTACCCCTGCCAGCAATAACCAGGGCAGGGCGCTCTCGGCAGGCTTTCCGCTCGGGCCTCCCCCGAGAGCGAGAAAAACCCCGTACAGCGTTGCCGCTCCGATCAGGCCAACTGTCACCCCTATGAGAGGCGACGGCAGTTCCTCCAAGCCGAGCCGGATGAGCAGGGGGCTGATGCTCCAGCACAGAACACATCCGAGCGCAAACCATGGGACTGCGCCGAAGCTGAGGCTCGAGTTCCCTTGTCCGAGCGAAATGAGTGCTACGCCCGCGGCGGCAAGCAGCACGCCCAGAACCGTCAGCGCAGGGAGCGGTTCGCTCAAGACGAGCGCGGCCAGAATCGTGGCTCCGATAGGCGCGGCGGCGATAACCACCCCCGTACTGGAGGCGCCGATTCGCTGTTGGGAAAGACCGAGGAAGGTCCAGGCGACGAAGAACTGAAATGCGCCCGCGCCCAGGAAGAAAAGGAACGACGTGGCGGGGGCCTCAGACAGAAGTGAAAGGTCTTGTGTCAAAGCGGCGACGATGCCAACTGAGATCGCCGAGATGAGGATGAGCGCAAAAGCTCCCCGATAGGCATCCACCAGCTGGTTGGCCCGTCGGTTGAAGGCCTGGAAGACCCCGAACAGCAGACCGGCCGCGGCCGCCCAGACCACCCCGCTCAACGCACTATCCTCACTGCAATCGATTGTAGGGCTGGCTGCGAGTCGGCTAATCCACAGCTTCCGCAGGAGGGAGGCACATATGGGCACTTCGGAAGGCGCCAGGCTCGGGTGGATCGGCACCGGGCGGATGGGCTATGCGCTCGCCGAACGGCTGCTCCGGGAGGGGGGCGACGTAGCCGTCTACAACCGCACGCGTGCCAAGGCCGGACCACTCTCCGATCTCGGTGCCACGGTGGTAGACAGTCCCGCCGAGCTCTCTGACCGTGACATCGTTTTCACGATGGTCGGCGGCCCTAAGGACGTCCTGGAGGTGGCTTTCGGAGCGGAGGGGGTGCTCACCGCGCAGAACACCCATCCGCGCGTCTTGGTGGATTCCACCACTATCGACATGGACGCCTCGGCCGAGCTGAGAGATGGCGCCGCGGCCGTGGGCACTGCGGTTCTGGCGGCTCCTGTAAGCGGGAACCCGAAAGTGGTGGAGTCCGGGAAGCTGACCATGGTGGTCTCGGGGCCCCGGGCCGCCTACGACGAGGCAAAGCCGTACTTCGAGCAGCTGGCGCGTAAGGCGACATATGTCGGCGAGGGCGATCTAGCCCGGCTGGTCAAGCTCTGCCACAACTTGCACCTCGGGGTCGTGACACAATCTATGGCTGAGGTGACGCTCCTCGCCGAGGCAGCCGGCGTATCGCGAGCCGACTTCCTCGAGTTCTTCAACGAGAGTGTTGTCGGCTCGACGTTTACCCGCTACAAGACGCCCGCCTTCGTCAACCTCGACTGGACGACTACCTTCACCTGGCATCTGTTACGCAAGGACTTCGAGTTGGGGCTGGCCAGCGCAAGGGATCTAGATGTACCAATGCCTACCGCGGCGCTAGTGCACGAGATCGTGACCGAGGGGATCGGGCGCGGGTTTGGCGACCTGGACTTCGCCGCGCTCCTCGAGCTCAATGCGGCCGGCGCCGGCATGGAGTTGCGGTCGGAAGATCGCGACGTGTCCGACGGGTTGTCCTGAGAGGCCAGAGGAGAAGGTATGACTCAGCTGGAAGAGATGATCCGCCAGGGGAGAACCTCTTTGTACATCGGAGGAGAGTGGCGCGCCGCGGCCGATGGCTACGAGATAGACGTTCTCGACCCTGCTACGGGCGAGCCACTCACCAGAGTGGCCGCGGCCGGGATCGAGGATGCCCTCGAGGCGGTGACCGCAGCTTCCGAGGCGGGACCGGGCTGGGCGGCTACGTCGCCTCAGGAGAGGGGCGAGATCCTCCGACGAGCCTTCGAGCTGATGGTGGAGAGAGCGGACGAGCTGGCAGAGTTGATCGTCCTGGAGATGGGCAAGGCGCTCTCCGAAGCGAGGGGAGAAGCCGTCTACTCGGCGGAGTTCCTCCGGTGGTATTCGGGCGAAGCGGTGCGCAACCAGGGATCGATCTTGACGGCGCCGGCGGGCGACAAGCGCATACTTGCCATCCATCAGCCCATCGGTGTCTCGTTCCTCGTCACTCCCTGGAACTTCCCGGCGGCAATGGCAACCCGGAAGATCGGACCCGCGATCGCGGCCGGCTGCACGATGATCCTCAAGCCGGCTTCGGATACGCCGCTCACGGCGCTGGCAATGGCCTCCCTCCTGGAGGAGGCAGGGTTGCCGGCAGGCGTGCTCAACGTGATCCCGGCGCGGAGCTCCGCCGAGGTCGTCCCGGCGGTGTTGGCCGATCCCAGGGTGAGAAAGCTCTCATTCACGGGTTCCACCGAGGTGGGTCGTGAGCTTCTCAAGCTGGCCGCCGATCGGGTGATCAACGTGTCGATGGAGCTAGGGGGCAACGCCCCATTTCTCGTCTTCGACGATGCGGAGATCCCGGACTCCGTTTCCGGGGCGATGATTGCCAAGCTGCGCAACGGCGGTCAGTCCTGTATCGCAGCTAACCGGATCTACGCCCACGAGGCCGTTGCCGGCGCATTCACAGATGAGCTGTCATCGGCGATGGCGGCGATCCGGACCGGACCGGGCTTGGATCCGGGCGTCGAGCTCGGCCCCATGATCAACGAGGCGGCGCAGAAGGATTTGGGCGAACTGGTCGGAGTCTCGACGGGAGCCGGCTCGACGGTCGCTACAGGGGGCAGCGCTCCTGATCGCCCCGGCTTCTTCTTCGAGCCGACCGTGCTGGCGGGTGTCCGGTCCGATGACCCGATCCTCGGTCATGAGATCTTCGGCCCAGTCGCGCCGGTCGTTACCTTCGAGTCCGAGGAGGAGGCCATTGCGCTGGCGAATGCCACCCACCATGGCTTGGCGGCCTATCTCTACACCGGTGACCTGGCCCGGGCTCTGCGTGTGTCAGAGGCGTTGGAGGCGGGCATGGTCGGAGTCAATCGCGGATTGATCTCCGATCCCGCCGCTCCGTTCGGTGGGGTCAAGGAGAGCGGCATCGGCCGCGAGGGGGGTCATGAGGGCATGGCAGAGTTCCTGGAGACCAAATACATCGCAGCTGACTGGTAAGCCCGGCGCGCCGCGGTGAGCCGCTTTCGAATGTACTCGAGCCCGAGCAGCACAGCCGGTGCCATGTGGTCGGTGGGCGCCACCGTGTTCATCATCACGGTCGCCTCCTTTGCCCGAGCTCCGCTCCTGCCGGAGATCGGGTCGGAGTTCTCTCTGGGGGCGACTCAACTCGGTCTGTTGACCGCCCTTTTCGCGGCTGGCCGGCTAGTCGCCGACCTCCCGGTAGGGCGGCTGACCGACGAGATCCCAACCAGGAGAATGCTGGGGACGTCGTCCGTCATCGTCGTGGGCGCCAGCCTGCTCTTCGCCGGTGCGCCGATAGCGGCCGTCATTTACATTGCCGCGTTCCTGGGTGGGGTGGGCTCTTCATGGACGAACACCACCGGCATGGCTTTCTTCGCCACGGCTACCAGCGGACGCCGGCGCGGAACGTCTCTTTCCCTCTTCGCGACAGCCCTACTGGCCGGCCAGGCCTTTGGCCCGGCCTTCGGCGGCGCTATCGAGTCTCTGGGCAGCTGGCGATGGTCCTTCGTTGCAGCCGGCCTTCTTGCGGGCTTGGGCCTGATCGCCGTGAGGGCGGCGCCAACGAGTGGATCCGAAGGACGCGAAACGAATCGGCGATCTGATGAGGAGGCCGCAATCCCCCGGCGGGTAGCGGCCGTCCTTTACGCGCTACCGGCCCTCCAGTTCGCGATAGGGGGAGCGCTGATCCAAACCCTGTTCCCGATCATCGGAGACGCCGAGCTCGGATTGTCCGTGAGGACAATCGGTTTGGGACTCGCCGTCGGAGGAGTCGCACGGGTCCTGGGGGCTCTGGCGGCCGGCCGGGCCTCCGATGAGTTGGGGAGAAGGTGGGCGCTGATTTCAGGCCTAGCCGTGCAGGCGATCGGGATCACGATCGGAGCGCTCGACCCGACCTTCGGCACATGGCTGACCGCGATCGGCCTTGCCTCGCTTGGTTCGGTCGGGGTGTCGGTGGGCGCCACCGTGCTCGGTGATCTCACAGGATCTGGACGTCTGGGGAAACGGCTTGGCGTGTTTCGGTTCGCTGGAGACGCAGGCTTCGTGGTAGGTCCCCTCGTGGCGGGCCTGCTCTACGATGCCCTGGGTCGAGCGGGCGCTCTCCTGCCGATGGCTGCTGCGACAGCAGTATTGATGATCGCAGCGGCATTGATTCTTCCGGAGACGCGTCCGGGGCCTAGCCGCCGTCAGGTCATGGAGGAAGGCCGATCGTGAGCGAAGCTGGAGCGATAGACGTACACGCTCACTGCGTCCCAGAAGAGCTGGTTTTGCTCATGCGATCGCAGGGGCCCGAAATCGGTATCGAGCTGGATGAGTCGGGAGCGCTCATAGAAGGACGGGTCAGGACGCTACCGCTCCGTGAAGACCTCACGGACCCAGTTACGCGGTTGGAGCACATGGACCGCGCGGGCGTCGAGCTGCAGCTGCTGTCGAGCTTCATCGATCTCACGGCCTACGCCCTAAACCCCGAACGTGGAATCACTTGGGCCAGGCATGTCAACGAAGCACTTGCCCACGAAGCGGCGAAGGATTCGGATAGGTTCATGGCGCTGGCGACCGTCCCCCTGCAAGCTCCCGATGCGGCTGCGGAGGAGCTTCGCTATGCGACGAAGGAGCTCGGCATGGTGGGAGTCGAGATCGGGACCAATGTCGACGGCACGGACCTCATAACCGCCGATCTGGGTGTGTTCTGGGGCGAGGCCGCTCGTCTCTCGAGTTTCGTTCTCCTCCATCCGGTATCACCGCTGCCGGGTATCGATCTTTCGGCCCACTTCTTACATAACTCGGTGGGTAGGCCGGCCGAGAGCACCATCGCCATCTCTCGGCTGATCTTTTCCGGTTTGTTCGATCGTCACCCGAACCTGTCGGTCTGTGTCGTTCACGGCGGTGGATTTCTCCCCTATCAAGTCGGGCGGCTCCAGCGGAGCTTCGATGCTGTGCCGGCCGCGGCCGCCCGGGATCTCGAAACGCCACCCTCCGAGGTCATTCGGTCGCTCTATTTCGACACAGTGCTGCACTCGCCGCAATCTCTGCGATTTCTCATCGAGGTCGTCGGAGCGGACCGACTCCTTCTCGGTTCCGACTTCCCGTTCGAGATGGGCGATCCGGATCCGGTGCGCACGCTGGAGAATGTTCCGGACCTGACGAGGGATGAGCTCGAAGCCATCAGGAGCGGCAACGCTCACCGGCTGATCTCCGCAGCTACGACCGCCGCCGCCTGACTCTCAGCGGCTCCCAAGTGCCTTTTCGAAGGAGAGCCCCAGGTCCGCCAGCATGACCTGAGCTGCGTTCCGTCCCGGAGCGGCTGAGACCGAGCCACCCGGATGGGTGGTGGCGCCAGTCTGATAGAGGCCCTCGAGGGGCAGGCGGTGCTGAGCCCAGCCAGGTGCCGGACGGAGGCCGCCGCTCTGTGCGGGACCCATATCCCCTCCGTGACAAGAACCGTGCCAGTTCGCAGCATTGAGCCGTTCCAGATCCAGCGGGCTCTTGATATGCGCAGCCAGGATCTTGCCGTTGGTGAGGTTCGGGGCAAATTTGCGCAAGTGGGCGAGGTTGTTGGCTGCCACCTCTTCCTTTATCTCATCCCAATGCTCGGGTCCCTCCGGGATCGCATAGGGCTGAAAGCCCATGACTTTGAGCGTGTGTTGGTCTTCGGGTGCGCGGCTCGGGTCTTCGACGGTGGGACAAACAACCAGCAGGACGGGCTCATCCCGGGCGACGATGCCCAGCTCGAAGTCTCGGGCCATTCTCAGGATCCGCTCGACGGATCCGGGAGTTCCGGCTGCCAGCGGTGTCACTTCTCCTTCCGGACCGGCAAAGCGGGGCGGCTCGGAAGTCGCGTAATGGGCAGCGAAGATTGTTATCCCCGGCTGCCATGTCTCTACCCCATAAAGAAAGTCCTCGTCCCACGCTTCGCGAGGAGCCATGCCGACCAGATGCTTGACGTGAATGGTCGAGAGCACAGCCTTCTCCGCTCGGTATTGATTGCCCGACCCGGTTTCCACCCCCACGCAGCGACCGTTCTCCAGGATCAGGTTCGTGACCTCTTCTCCGGTAACGACGGTTCCTCCGCAGTCCTGGATCAATTGACCCAGCGCGTCGGGAAGCGCCCGGGATCCACCTTTTGGAATCGTCCAGGAGTGGGTCTGTCGGCCGTAGACCAAGGAGTAGGCCAGCCACCCGGTCCCGGGTCGGTTTGGGGGCTGGAGTGTCATGAAGGCCATCCACAGCATGAAGGCCCTGACGTGTTCTTCCTCGAAGACGTCGGATATGACACGAGCTGCGGTTAATCGGCGGCGGCGCATCCACTGATTTCCACCCGGCAACCCGGAGAGCAGGGTGTCCAGCGACGGCCCCCAATCGACTGGTGTGTACCGATACGCCCCGAAGGCTCCTTTGACCGTGTCGTATTCGGCGATGATCTCCCGGTATGCATCGGCGTCGTGCGTCGAGAACCGGGCAAGCTCCTCGCAGGTTCGGTCGAGGTCGCGCCACTGCGTTATCGACTCGCTATCGGGGAAGGGAAGGTGGACGACCGGATCGGGATGCAGGTACTCGAGGCCGTAGTCGTCGAGATGCAGCTCGTTGTCGC
>JBHICV010000073.1:0-11142 GCA_046759765.1 Acidimicrobiia bacterium | reverse complement strand
GAGCTCCCTGCCGGGAAGCGGCAGGCAGGTATGAGTACGACCGCCGACCTCCCAAGTCAGCCGGGACACGACAGTTGGGTTCGTGGGCTCCGAGATATCCAGAATGACCATTCCCGAGTCCCACAAGCCGACGTAGGCGCGGTCTCCGTGAACCATCCCGTGGTGTACGTTTCTGGTCTCGTCGGCTGGCCAATCCGGCTGCTCGCCACCGCCGGTCCACATACCTGGCCACCACCAACGGCCCACTTCTTCGGGATGCTCGGGGTCGGTGAGATCGACTATGAACCAGATTCGGTCGTCGAATCCCTCGGGGGTTGCGGATAGGTAGGCGTACTCGCCGCCCTCCCAGACAATCCGGTGGACGCCCTCGCCGCCGGACGGCCAGAAGCCGATT
Source organism: Acidimicrobiia bacterium (assembly GCA_046759765.1). GTDB lineage: Bacteria > Actinomycetota > Acidimicrobiia > Spongiisociales > CAZKJJ01 > JBHICV01. The sequence goes on along the minus strand of JBHICV010000073.1, from coordinate 10,748 downwards.
TGATGAGGGTCAAACGGCTCTGTGAGGTCGTAGAGGGCCAACCCGGCGGACTCCCACGAGTCGCTGCGGAACCGCTCGTGGTTGATCGCCAACATGCCGTCCGCCACCTGGACTTTGTGGGTATGGGTTCCGGCTGGCGGATTCCATTGACGTATCAGACGTGGAGACGTGACATCGGAGACGTCGAGAATCGACGTTCCCTTGCCGCTCGTCCCCAGGTGGGCGACGTACAGGGCGTCGTCGTGGCGCATCACCTGCATAGCGTCGCCGAAGCCGCCCAGATCCGAGTGGCCTATCAGCCGCAGACCTGCTGCCTCCTCGCCGTGCATGAGCCCGTATGTAGCAGATCAGGGCTTAGCGCCTGTAAAAGGGGAGCCGCGGGAGTGGGATACTGGCGCATGATCGTCGTGGCCGGGACGGTGGAGGTACCGCCCGAGCATCACGCCGCGTTTGCTGACGCCGCCCTACGCGTAACGGGGGCAACGCGCTCAGAGCCCGGCTGTATCTCGTATGCCTTCTGGGCTGACGTCACAGAGCCTGGGCGATTTCTCGTCTTCGAGGAATGGGAGACGGAGCCGGACGTCGATGCCCACATGTCGGCCGCCCACTTCTTGGAGTTCCGGGCTTTCATGTCCGACGTAGGGGCCACCCGAAACATCAACCGGTACACGGTGGCCGGAGTTCGCCCCAACAACCCTCCCGGCCAGTGACTGACGATCTCAGGATCGGTGGGTCCAGATCACCCAGAGATCCCCGACATTGGTTCCTGTGGGCCCCGTAACGAGTTGATCACCGGCGGCGGCCAGCCACGTGGCGGAATCGTTCCGCTCCAAGGCAGCCCGCGCCTCCGAAACGGACCCCACCCGTTCGACCGACCCGCCATCCACGATCCCGCCCGCGGCGGGAGTCGGCCCGTCCTTGCCGTCGGTACCCGCGGCGAGGAACACGATGTCGGGGCGGCCCGCGATATAGATCGCTCCCGCCAGCGCTGCTTCCTGGCTGCGTCCGCCGACTCCGTCTCCCTGCACGGTCACCGTTGTTTCGCCGGCCAGCAGGCTGATGTCGGTATCGGCGGCGAGCGCCCGACGAATCGCGCCGGGGGCGGCCTCCCGGGCTTCCCCGGCGAGCCGTGTGGTCAGAATCGAGGCACTCAGACCCGCGGCTCGGGCTGCGCTTGCGGCCGCGTTTGCCACGTCGGCCATGTTGGCGACGATCCGATAATCGCCGGCCTCGAGTGAGTAACGGGTGCCTGCTTGGGATTCGAGAGTCGTGATGACATCTCCCTTGATGACGTCTCGCAGGTCGTATTCATCGAGTATGTCGAGTGCCTCCTTGGGCGAGGTGGCGGTCGGGACCGTGGGAGCCGAGCCGATCACGTGAGGTGGATCGTCGATCACGTCAGACATAGCCAGAGTGGTGACTCGGGCCGGTCCCGCCAGCCGAGCCAGTCCTCCGCCCTTGAGAACCGACAGGTGGGTGCGAACGGTATTCAGCTCCTCGATGTCCGCCCCGGCGTGCATTAGATGAACGGTCGTGTCACGTATATGCGAAATAGTGATGCCCGGTTGAGGCAGCTCCATGAGTGCGGAAGCGCCGCCCGACAGCAGCACGAGGAGATGGTGCTCCTCACCGAGGGCTTGGACGAGTTCCACCGCCTGCGTGCCGGCCTCCAGACTTCGGTTTCCGGGTAGGGGATGATCGCCGATCACATGTACGAGATTGGGCGCGGGTGCCCGTTCATCTGCCGAAACAGCCAATCCGGTAACTGCCCCAAACTGTGCATGCGCTCCGCGGCTCATCGCTACTGCCGCCTTACCGACCGCCAGAACGTGTGTAGGTCTCTCGGAGCCCTGGAGAGAACGCAACACCCTTTCTGCGGGATCGACGGCGTCAACGGCCTGGCGCCAGATCCGCTCCACCAGGCGGCGAGCATCGGCCACAGGCTCGTTGACTGTGTGGTCGGCCCTCACTCGGCGCCGGCAAGTGCCAAGAGTTGCCGCATCCGGCTCACGGCCAGGTCCGGGTCCTGGAGGATCCGGGCTTCGTCGGCAAGCACTGCCAGCCGGCACAGATGCGGCAGCGACCGATCGCGCTCCGCCCCGGCCACCATCCGGAAGTGGTCTTGATGCCCGTTCAGATAGGCGAGAAACACCACCCCGGTCTTGTAATGCATGGTCGGAGGGCCGAAGAGGTGCCGGCTGAAGGGGACGGCGGGCTCGAGCACCTCTTGGTACCGCGGCACATCGCCCTCATCGAGAGCGTGCAGCGCGACTGAAGCCGCAGTCGCAATGGGATCGAACACTCCCAAGAGAGCGTCGGAGTGTCCGCTCTCGTCGCCGAGGATCAGCTCGGCAAAGTTGAGGTCGTCCCCCGTATACAGGCGCACTCCCTCGGGGAGGAGGCCCCGCAGTTCGAGCTCGAGTTCCATGTCGAGCAGCGAGACCTTGACGCCTTCGATTCGGTCTGAGTGAGCAGTGATCAGCTGGACGACGGTCTCCATCGCCTGCCACGTATCAACCGATCCCCAGTAGCCGCGCAACTCGGGATCGAACATCTCGCCTAGCCAGTGGATCAGAACCGGGCGTGCCGCCTCCTTGACAACGGATCCGTAAACCTCGAGGTAGTCGTCGGCCGAGCCGGCGCTCCGGGCGAGGTGCCGGGACGCCATCAGCACCGCGGTCCCGCCGACATCCTCGATGACCGACATCTGCTCCCGGTAGGCGTCGGTGATCTCGCTGATTCCGGCCGCCTCATTGGGAGCCAGCTGGTCGGTGTTGGCACCGTAGACCGTCAGGCCGCCGACCGCGGCCGCTTCGGAAGCGGTACGCCGGATCAATTCCTCCGACGTCTCCCAGTCCAGTCCCATACCGCGCTGAGCGGTGTCCATGGCCTCGGCCACACCGAGGCCCAGCGACCAGATATGACGACGGAAACCGAGAGTCGAGTCCCAATCGATCGGGAAGACACCGCCGGGCCCCGGCTCGCGCTGGGGGTCGGCGACGACGTGCGTGGCCGCGAAGGCTCTTCGGGACGAGATCGAACCTCGTGTGGGGACGGGCAGCGGATCCCTCGTGGGAGACCACCTCATCGTGGTTCCGTCTCCGACCGGCAACTCGAGAGTTCTTGTCATCGACTCATGGATCCTCGTCCCGGAATCGCACGTACGGCACGATCTCTGAAACCCAGCTCTCGAGCTGCCGGGGGTCGGGTGTCATGGTGTGGAGTATGAACCTCTGCACTCCGGCGTCGGCGCGAGCCTGCAACGACTCGACGATCTCATCCGGAGTGCCGAATAAATAGACCTTCTCGAGGTATTCAGGGCCACGGGCGTCGCTCATCACTCGGAGGAAGGCCTCGTGTTGCTCACGACGGGCTCGCTGGGGATCCTGGGTCAGCACGACGTGAACGAAGTTCTCGTGTGCGATCGTCAGCGTCGCCGGATCCCTGCCATTGGCCTCGAAGTAGTCCTTGAGCTCTACCCAGTCCGAAGCGATGTCCTCTGGAGGACAGGTCGGGCGCGGGATCCAGCCGTCGGCCTTGAGAATCCTGGCCTTCACTGCCTCCGCAAACCGCGGCAACTCGGGTGATCCGGGATCGGCCAATTGGGAGCCGCCCCCGATCCACACCCGCGGCGGCTGACCGACATGGGGTTCGATCTCAACGTTCTCGATCGAGTAATAGCTGCCCTCGTACGAGACTGTCCTGCCCTCGAGCAGTGGCACGACGATTTCCAGGATCTCGTCGGTGCGAGCCCCGCGCTCCGACTTACGGACTCCGGCAGCCGCATACTCAGGCGGGTACCAGCCGATTCCCGCTCCCAGCACCATCCGACCTCCAGAGAGGAATTGGAGTGTGGCCAGCTGCTTGGCGAGGAGCACCGGCTCCCGGATCGGGAGGACCATGACAGAGGTGCCGAGCTTGACGCGGCTCGTAACGGAGGCCACGAAAGAGAGAGTCGAGACGGGCTCGAGGAAAGACACTGAGTAGAACTGTTGCGCCGCCAGCAAGTGATCGGTAATGAAGATCGAATCGAAACCCAGGTCCTCCACCTGTCGGGCGAAGTCGACGATTCCCTTGGCCCGTTCGGGACCGTCGTCTTGCCAGATGAAGGACGGTAGGAATACGCCGAACCGGCTGGGATCGCTCATCACCTTCCCTTCGCTCTAACACTCACAGAAGCCAAGCCATGGTCCTTCGCATGGGAGCCTGCCATGCGAGGAAATACCGATGCAAGGTACACGTCGACCTTCACGCCCAGGAAAGCCATTGCGCCTCAATGGCTACTCAGCCTGTTCCTGCCGGTCCGCTCTGTCTGCCGGCCACAAAAACGTCGCGTAGCTCCTCACCTGATGTTCCCGCGGTGGCAGCCACGAAGATCGTGTTCTCGCCTGCGATGGTGCCCAACACCATCGGGTGGTTGCACTCATCGATCGCCTGCGCCAGAGGATCCGCGAATCCCGACGGTGTCGTGATGACCACCAAGTTGCCAGTTGCTTCGATGGTCATGGCCCAGCGCTGAAGCGCCTGCTCCAGATCGCCGAGCTTGTCCTGGTCGACGGTCCCCGGAGTGGCGTAGAGGAGCCGCCCATCTTCACTTCGGACCTTGATCAGCCCGAGCTGGGCAATATCGCGGGACACGGTGCTCTGAACGACGTCGACTCCGGCGCCGCGCAATGCTTCGGTGAGTTCGGCCTGCGTGCCCAGCTGTTGTTGCCCCACGAGCCTCAGGATCAGCCGGTGTCGTTCGCGCTTGGCCACTGTCAAACCGCTTGCAGTTTATGCGAACTACGAGCTTATTATGCAGAGATGAAGAGCAGGATCATGCTCGCCTACTCAGGGGGCTTGGACACCTCTGTCATCGTCCGCTGGCTGCAGGACGCCTATGACGCCGAGGTGATCACCTACACGGCCGACGTCGGCCAGGGCGACGAGATCGCCGAGGCCCGTAAGCGGGCCCTCGCCACGGGCGCGGTCAAGGCGTTGGTTGAGGACCTGAGGGGTGAGTTCGCCGCCGGCTATGTCATGGCTGCGTTGCGGGCCAACGCTGTCTACGAGGGCTACTACCTATTGGGGACTTCCCTGGCTCGACCCGCGATTGCCAAAGGTCTCGTCGAAGCGGCGGCGCGGGAGGGTGTCGACGCCATTGCCCACGGTGCTACCGGGAAGGGAAATGATCAGGTTCGTTTCGAGCTGGCCGCCTACGCCCTTCAGCCCAATATCAGGTTGATCGCACCCTGGCGCGAATGGGACCTCCGAGGGCGAAAGGATCTGGTCTCCTATGCCGAGCAGCAAGGAATCGAAGTCCCGGTAACCACCGAGCACCCTTACTCGATGGACGCCAACCTGCTCCACATCTCCTACGAGGGCGGCGTTCTCGAAGATCCGTGGATCGCACCTCCGCCTGGCATGTTCAGGATGACCAACGATCCGGCCGACGCCCCCGATGAGCCGGAGAAGGTCACAATCGGATTCGAGAGCGGAACCCCGACTTCCGTGAACGGCAAGAAAATGGAGTCCCTTGATGTTCTGCTGGCCCTCAACGATGTCGGCGGTCGTCACGGGATAGGGCGCGTCGACATAGTCGAGAACCGGTTCATCGGGATGAAGAGCCGGGGAGTGTACGAAACGCCCGGAGGGACGATCCTCCATCATGCTCACAAGGCCGTTGAGTCCATCACCCTGGATAGGGAGGTGGCTCACCTACGAGACGAACTCATCCCACGCTATGCCGAGATGGTCTACAACGGATTCTGGTTCTCGCCCGAGCGCGAGGCTCTGCAGGCTTTCATGGACCAGGTGCAGGAGCGGGTGAACGGGGAGGCGCGGCTCAAGCTGTTCAAGGGGACCGTAACTCCCGAAGGCCGCCGTTCGGACCGCCACGCCCTCTACGACCAGGCCACAGTGACTTTCGAGGAGGACGACGTCTACAACCAGGCAGACGCTGGTGGGTTCATTCGTCTCAATGCGCTCCGGTTGCGAAGGTTGGCAGAGGCCCGGCTCGGGGAGGGCGAGTGACGCTATGGGGCGGGCGATTCAAGGAGACTCCGGCTACCCCCGTCTGGTCGTACACAACCGATTCGACGGATCGGCGGCTACTGATGGTGGATGTCGAAGGCTCGCTCGCGCACGTGGAGATGCTCGGTCAGGTGGGAATCCTGACGGCCACACAGAGTGCTGCTCTGCTGGATGGGCTGTCCATCATCAGAGACGAGGCTGAACAGGATTCGTTCCTCTTCAAAGAAACGGACGAGGACGTTCACACTGCCGTCGAGCGGCGCCTGATCGAGTTGGTCGGTGAAGTAGGCGAGATGCTCCATACGGGCCGGAGCCGTAACGACCAGATAGCGCTCGACCTACGGCTCTATCTTCGCCGCGCCGCAGAGGAGCGCATAGCCCAGATCGACACCCTGATCGAGGTTTTCTGCACACGCGCCCTCGAGCAGGCCGATGTGGTCGTGGCTTCATACACCCATTTGCAGCCGGCGCAGAAGATTTCCCTTGGCCACCATCTTCTCGCCTACGCGTGGATGTTGACCCGGGACGCGGAGCGCTTCGCGGAAGCTCGAAAACGCATAGCCGTGTCGCCGTTGGGCGCGGGCGCCGGTGGAGGAAGCGGCCTCCCGGTCGATCCGAGCCTGACCGCCGCCCACCTGGGCATAGTGCCCTTCGAGAATTCGCTGGATGCGGTTTCGGCCCGCGATTTCGCCGCTGAGTACGTGTTCTGCTGCGCTCAGCTTATGGCTCATCTTTCTCGCCTTTCCGAAGACCTCGTCCTCTGGGCGTCGAGCGAATTTGGATGGATCAAGCTCCCGGATTCAATGGCTACGGGATCGTCCGCGCTGCCTCAGAAAAGGAATCCGGACGTTCCCGAACTGGCGCGGGCGAGAACGGCGCCGGTGATCGGCGATTTGACGGCTTTGCTTGCTCTTCAAAAGGGCCTTCCGCTCTCTTACAACCGGGATTTGCAGGAGGACAAGCCCGCCGTGTTCGACGCCGACGAGGTGGCGGCGGCCACGCTGCAGGTGCTTGCCGCACTGATGGAGACCGTTGTCTTCCAGCCCCCTCCACCGCCTCCCGAGACCGGGGCAGTCGACTTGGCGGAGGCGCTAGTGGGGCGTGGATTGTCACATCGCCGGGCTCACGGCGCCGTCGGGGAGCTGATCCTCCGTCTGGAGCAGGAGGGGCGGTCACTCACCGAGGTGACTGAACAGGATCTCGCCGGCTCGCCTATCGAGGCGCAGGACCTCGTGGTCCTCGATCTGGCCTGGTGGCTCGGTCGTGTCCGGAGCCGAGGTGCCGGAAGCGCGGATGATGTCCGAAGACAGGTGGATGCCCTGCGCAGAATCATCTCTGAGAGATGAGCTAGCTAGCGGCGCGCCGTTCCTGGATCGAGGAGAGCCCTACTGAGGTCCCGATGATCCGCCTCTGGTCAATTCGTTCCAAAGGTCCTCGATCTGGGCTATCAGGTCTGTGTCGGATATCAGATTGATGATGATGATGACAGCTACCACCGCCAGCGTGATCAGGCGTCGCAGTCTGCGGGAGACTCTGGGCTGGCGCTCGAACGGGTCGGGCGGCACTGGCGTGGGGGCCTGAGTGCGCCTCGTCCTCGGGCCGGTTGGGTGTCGGGTGAGGCCCGGTCGCGGCTCGGACCGCGAGGTGGTTGCCATTTGCTCGAGCTCTCGCTCGAGAGCAGTGGCTGCTTCCACCGGCTCTCTTTCCCGTGCCGCGACTCGGGTCATGGCCTCGCTGACCGAATCGGGCTGCTCAGCCTCGAACCTCCGTCGGGCCTCTTGCACCAGCAGTTCGCTCGGCGACTCGTCGCCGACCACCTCCAGGCGGGCGGCCGCCAGCATCTCCTCGCTGGTCAGTGGCTGCTCGCGGTTGGCGATCTCGAACCCCCTTGACGGTCCAAGCATATTGCCCTCAGGTCACTGTCGCGGGGGCGTGCTTCACTAGCCCGTGAGGCGTGGAGGTAGTCGAATGACGTTCTGGGATCGGTTGGAGCAGCGGACGAGGGCGTCGGGCGCCGCGGAGACCATCGAGGACCCGGGAGCCATCGTCCGCCTGGCCACGGGTGGTTTCTCGGGTGCGGCGGTCAACGCAGCGCTCATCACCACTCTTTTCTTCAGCTTGGGCGAGCCAACGAGTGGGTGGGCAGGAGTTGCTTTGACGGCCGCCTATCTCGGCTCGTGGGTCATCTTTGCCGCTACGGGCAGCCTCTGGGGAGCTTTCACGTTGCTAGCGGTCGCCAGCATGGCCAACAACACCTTTGTGCATCTGGCGATGGGCGGCTACGCCAATTCCGGCGCCTACTTCATGTGGGGCATCGCCGCCACTGTCTCATCGGCGCTCGTACTGCGTCGCCCGGGAACCATTGCGGTTGGGGTCTTCTACGGCGTACTCGCCATCGTCTTTGGATTCCTGGAGCAGACTCTGCAGGCCGGTAGACCTCCGCCGGATCCCGCTCTTCCGGCCATCCTCTTCCCGTACATTCTCATCGGGACACTGACTCTGGTGGTTCCGGTCCTCGTGTACTTCCTGGGGCGATTGGCCGCCGAGCGGGAGCGCGCCGAGTCCCTGCTCCTCAACGTTCTCCCCGAGTCGATCGCCGAGCGGCTAAAACGTGATCCGGGGGTGATTGCCGACGACTACCCGGCGTGCAGCGTCCTGTTTGCCGACCTCGTCGGCTTCACGAGTCACACTCAGCAGGTCTCCGCCCAAGAGCTCGTCGAGGAGCTGAACAGGATCTTCTCGGCCTTCGACGGCCTTGCCGACCGTCACGGCGTTCAGAAGATCAAGACTCTCGGCGACGGTTATATGGCAGTGGCGGGGGTGCCTATCCCGCGCGATGACCATCTCGATGTCGCCTGTCAGATGGCCCTCGATATGCAAAAGAGCATGGGTCGTCTTGCCGAGGACCTCCACTCGGATCTCCGGTTGAGAATCGGGATCAATACCGGCCCCGCCGTAGCGGGGATCATCGGCACGACTCGCTTCTCCTATGACCTGTGGGGCGACACGGTGACCACGGCCAGCCGCATGGAGTCGCACGGCGAGGCTGGTCAGATTCAGGTGACGGACGCCGTTTTCCGAGCCGCCAAGGATCGGTTCCACTTCGCGCCGGTGGGCACGATCGACGTCAAGGGGAAGGGCCCGATGGAGACGTACACGTTGTCCGGTCGCCGGACCTGAAGCATCAGGCCCAGCGATGAAAGGCCGGGTGACCCTCCTCGACCGCAACGAACGTGCCCCGGCAGGTGGCCGTGACCGTCCCGTCTGCTTCAAGCGAGGCTTCCACCACCGCTCGGTTGCCGTCCGCCGACACCACCCGGGAACGCACTGTCACTTCTGAGTCCACCGGCGTGGGGCGCTCGAGCACCACATGGAAGTCAGCCGTGACGGTGCTGGGTAGCTCGTTGAGGCCGTCACGCTGCATCAGGTGATAGGCCGCGGCCCAGTTGGAGTTGCAGTCGAGCAAGGTGCCACAGATCCCTCCGTTGAGAACCCGGCCGAACGCAACATGGTGGGGTTCGGGCCGGAAGCGGGCGACCAGCTCGTCGCCTTCGGCGTAGCTCTTGATCTGAAGGCCTTTGTCATTGAGCGACCCACACCCGAAACACCGGTTGTTGGGCGCGAGTCGGTCCTGGAGGCTCTGCATCGGACCGGCAGGGTAGCTCCGCGTGACCGAGCCGCAGGGGCTAGACGGCGTTGGCCGACAAGCCCCCGTCAACGTTGATCACCGCTCCGGTGATGTATGAAGCACGGTCGGAGGCAAGGAAAGTGACGACGTCCGCGACCTCGGACATTTCGGCCCAACGGCCGTTCATGATGCCGAGCTGCTGAACGTATCCCTCAAGGAAATCCTCCTTCGTAACCGACTGGTTGTCGGCCATCATCTGGGCCCAGCCCTGCCTCCACTCGGTAGCGACCAGTCCCGGAGAAACCGAATTCACGGTGATGGTGTCTCCCGCCAGGTCCTTCGCTAAGTACTTCGTTGCCTGGATGAAGGAAGCGTTGTTGATCCCGTGAGTCATCGCGCCGTGCCACACGGTCTGGCCAGCGACGCCGCTGATGTTGATGACTCGGCCGGACCCGTCGGTGGCGAGGGAGGGGATGAATGCCCTGACGGTCCGCAGCATTCCGATCAGCTTTATGTCGATGTCCGAAATCCAGTCCTCGTCTTCCCAGAGAATCTGGCGGTCCATCCGCCGCATCCGGTGGCCGGCGCTGTTGACGAGGATGTTGATCGTGCCGAACGCCTCCGTGGCTTGTGCGGCGGCCGCGTTGACAGAATCGGCATCGGTCACGTCGCCAGGAATCGGAACCACTTCGACCGCGGCGTCGGCTAACTCGGAGGCGGTCTCATCTAGCGCTTCTTTCCCTCGGGCTATCAGAGCGAGATTGACACCTTCCGCGGCAAGGCTCCTGGCGATTGCCTTGCCGATGCCCATGCTTCCGCCGGTGATGACCGCCGTGCGTCCTGCCAACCCAAGATCCATCTTCAACCTCCGTCTGTTGGGCGCCAAGCGCCGCAGAGTGACTGCAAACGATCTTAATGATGCGTTGGACGGCAAGGCCGAGGCCCTGATAGGCCTCTATTCGATAGGTAGGACGGCGGTTACCCCGGCTCGTAGCCCTAGACGTCGTGGGCGACCTCTACAGTCCGAGCCAGCTTCTTCCACTGGTCGTCCTCCTTCCGTGACTGTGACACCGTCGAGTTGCTCGAGAAAGTCGACGTGGAAGAA
>JBHICV010000072.1:0-11220 GCA_046759765.1 Acidimicrobiia bacterium | reverse complement strand
ACTCCTTCAGCTCAGCGGACGCGTCTCTCACGACGGTCGGATGAGTGCTCAGTGGTTCCCTGCCGTAAGGCTCAGGCAGTTGGTCCGGCATGCAATCTCCCCCTTAAAGGCGAACGGCGAGCCTACTAGAACCGACTCGGGCGGATTCTGACGCGCGGCTAGGCGAAGAAGTCCTTCACCGCCTGCGTATCGTCGGCGAAGCTCCACCGATGGGTGACCTTGCCCTCGTCGTCGACGTGAAAGATCTCGACGGTCCGATAGTTAAAGACGGCATCGTCCCTCTTGGCCGTTGCCTCGACCAGGCTCACTACGTGATCATCGCTGGCCAGCACGTCGTGCACGCTGGGCGTGATGCTCCACTGGGCTAGCTCCTCGCGTTCTGTGGCGATGAGATTGTCCTTGCCTCGAATGGGCGCTGAGGCACCGACCTCCCACCATTCGACATCGTCGGAAACCATGTCATATATAACGTCGAAGTCGCCGCGCTTGCAGACGTCCACGAGCCTCGCGTATTTGGCCGCTTCCCCGCCCACATCAACCTCCTTGCAGGACTCGGCCTGAAACCTAGTTGGTGCTGGCGGGGGCGTGGCTGGGTGCTCAGCCCTCGGCTGGCGCGGTCGACCTTCGCCCGAGTTCGCCGGCCAGCGGCATGAGCAACACCAAGCCCACAATGCCGGCCACGATGATGAAGGTCAGGACGTCCGGATCAGCCGAGAAGTTCTGCCCGGCGACGACCAGTGCCGCCGAGAGGTTGCGTTGCGCGGTTCCCAGCCCCAGAACCGACCTCGTGCCGCGGTCCGATCCTCCCAGGTATCCCAAGATGAAGCCACCCGCCAGAAACAGGACGATGGCGAGAAAGCCGCCCGTCCCGATGATGTCGATGATGGAGGAGAAGTTGGCGATGACTCCCGCGACCAAGAGGATGGCTATCGCCACCGTGGATGTCTGGGCCATGGCAGGCTGCAATCCGTCGGCCATCGATTCGTACCGCCATTTGACGAAGAGACCGATCGCAAGCGGAAGGAGCATGAGAAAGATCAGCGACGAGGCAATGTCCCAAGGATTGATCTCGATGCCGGTTATGAGAATTGGAAGCACCAGCGGCATGTAGATGACGGTCAGGACCATGAGCAGCACCATCAGGCCGACGGAGAAGGCGATGTTTCCTTTGGCTACTTCGGCGAGCTTGGGCAGAAACGGGGCTCCGGCCGCGGTCGCAATCAGAAGAAGACCTACGGATAGGCTTTCGGAGAGCGACAGGACCGCGTCGATCGCCACAGCAAGCAGGGGCACAGCCACGAAGTTCGCCAGGAGCGCAACAGCGACCAGCCGCACATCGCGGAGTGGCTCGATGATCTGACGGAGGGTCAGGCTCAGCCCCATCGCCAGCATCGACGAGAGTACAAAGACCAGAACTCCAACCTGGAGAACGACCTCCAAGCTCATCTCCTGCGCTAGCTGTTTCGATCTCGGTTAGGCCCGGCCGTAGACGGGAATCGCCGCCCCCGTGATGACTCCGGCTTCCTCGGAGACGAGGAACTCGGCCACCGCCGCGATCTCGTCGGGCGTGGGCCAGTCGATGTAGTCCGAGTAGGGGAGAGCAGCTCTGGTAGCCGGAGTGTCGATAACGGCCGGCAGCAGAACATTGGCGGTGATGTCCGTGTCGGACAGCTCCTCCGCCAGGGTCTTGCCCAGTGCTACGACTCCGGCCTTCGCCGCGTTGAAGGCTCCCTGTCCTGACGGCGTGTCGAAGGCGGCACGGCTTCCGACCAACACGATGCGGCCCCAGCCCGCCTTCCGTAGATGCGGGACCGCGGCTCGGACGGCGTAGAAGGCTGAGCGCAGGTTTAGGTCAATCATCCGGTCGAACCGGACGTCGTCGGTCTCTTCGACATCGCGGCCTCCCGCCCACCCGCCTACGAGTCCGCAGAGAATCTCGAGCGACCCGAAGCGGTCCGTTACTTCTTGCATGAAATCGGCGACGAGGTCCGGGTCGCCGGCGTCCACCCTGCGCAGAAGGAGTCTGTCCTCATCGAGGTCGAGGCTGGCTTCGAACGCTTCGGCCTCCGCCGGAATCAGGTAGGTGACGGCCAGCCGGTGACCGCCCGCGGCCAGCCTGGCTGCCAAGGCGGTCCCGAGGGCACCGGTGCCGCCGCTAATGACCGCGACCCGATCCGTCATCGGCCCTCCTGCACGAGCAAATTCGCGTTGGTAGGTTTCAGAAGGCGAGAGAGAGGCTCCATGTCGTCAATCACATTCGATCACGTTGGCAAAGTGTATTCCGGTGACGTGCGCGCCATCACAGATGTGAATCTGGCAGTGGACGATGGCGAATTCGTGGTGCTGGTCGGCCCCTCCGGCTGCGGTAAATCGACGCTGCTCAGGATGGTGGCCGGGCTGGAGGAGATCACGGAAGGTTCGGTCCTGATCGGTGAACGGGTGGTCAACGATGTGCAGGCGAAGGACCGCGACATCGCGATGGTCTTCCAGAACTACGCCCTCTACCCACATATGACTGTGTTTGACAACATGGCCTTCGGGCTGAAGCTCCGCAAGACCCCGAAGGCCGAGATTCGTTCGAGGGTCGAGGAGGCGGCCCGGATCCTCGAGATCACCGAGTTTTTGGAGCGGCGACCCAAAGCACTGTCCGGCGGCCAGAGGCAGCGAGTTGCGATGGGCCGGGCGATCGTACGGGAACCGGCGGCGTTTCTGCTGGATGAGCCACTCAGCAACCTCGACGCCAAGCTCCGAGTCCAAATGCGGTCGGAGCTGGGTGAGCTGCACAACCGTTTGGGGACGACCACCTTGTACGTGACCCACGATCAGGTCGAGGCCATGACCATGGGCGACCGCGTAGCTGTCATGCGGAAGGGGACTATTCAGCAGGTAGACACTCCCCGCAAGCTGTACGACGATCCGCACAACCTGTTCGTCGCCGGGTTCATCGGCAGTCCGGCGATGAACTTCGCCAACGCGCATCTGGAGTCGAGCAACGGAAGGGTCCAGGCTGTGTTCGGCAGCGAGCGCCTACAACTGCATCCGGCTCTTCTGGACTCGCGACCCGGCATTGCCGACTTCACCGACCGGGACGTAGTCATCGGAATCAGACCGGAGGCATTCGACGCGGCTCCGGCCGGGGGTGACGAGGGCGGGCGAACCCTGAGGGTCACCGCCAGCCTGGTCGAGCAGCTCGGGTCGGAGGCCTTCGTCCACTTCACCCTCGACATACCCCCGGTGCTGACCGAGGACATCAGAGAGCTACTGCAAGATCTCGGAGAGGATGAAGCTCAGATGGAGGATATGGGGACTACTACCAAGTTCACCGCTCGTGTTGAGCCTGAAGAAGCACCTCGAGAGGGAGAGGCGGCGCGGCTCATCGTCGATACAGCGAAACTCCATTTCTTCGATCCGGGCTCAGGGAGCGTCATCATCTAAACGCCCGACCTCTAGGCGAGACCGGCTGTGCTGAGGTCCCGGGCCGAATCGAGATCGAGTGCGAGTCCACGTCGGACGACGACCCGAATCGGCGAGTGGGCGGCTCGGGCGAGATGCCGACGAAAGCTGCCGGGTCCATAGGCAAAGGGAAAGCGGCTGCCGTAGCCGGCGAGAACGTTGGTTCCCCCGTCGTAGGAAGGAGCGAGGACCACACCTCCGGGGGGAAGTTCATCCGATATCGAGCGGAGGTCGTGTCCGGTGACGAGCGGAAGGTCGCCGTGCACGATTGCCCAGGGGAGATCGAGTCCGTGGGCATGCCTAGCGGCGGCTCGCGCGGCCCGGTCCAGACCAGGAGGCTCGTCGGAAGGCTCTCGGATGGTTTCGACGCCGCGGACCTCCGACCAGGCGACGACCTCCGGGCTGTCGGTGACCACACCGACGGAGAATCCGGCTTCCAACGCGGCATCAACGGTCCGAGCGGCGATGCGTTCCACCAGCCGAGCACGATCCGGTTGTCCGAGGGACGCCTCTAGTCGTCGCTTCGCCAAGCCAAACCATTTCAGAGGAACCGCCGCGAAGAGTGTCAGGAAACGACCTCGTACACCTTGACGAGCGGCGTCCTCCGCAGGTACTCGCGGAGGCGGACCTGGCTAGCTGTTATATCCGGCTTGGCGACGATCTCTTCCATCGCTTCTAGCGAGGTCCAGCGCGTCATTGCACCGCCCTCGATCATGCCGTCGACGCCTGGTGTGACCGAAGCGATCAGCTCAATCCCCAGGCAGTCTTCGTAAGCCTCGAACGCGGGAACCACGTCTTCCTGAAAGAGTCGTATCACCTCGTCCATGTCCTGCGGCGCGCACGCAGACAGAAACATTCGAACGATCATCACCAGCTCCAGGTCGCCTTAGAGAACATTCCCGCCAGGTCGGGGTTACGGTCGAGCCTTCGCTCGTAACGCAGGTAGGAAGCGGCTCTCCGTTCGCCCGTCCCCGGGTAGATGAGGGCCACATCGATCGCTCCCTCGTCGACGTGGATCACGTTGTATGAAGGCCGGGTGTAACCCCTCAGCCGATACGACGAAGCAGTGCCGCTGTTAACGATCAGGATGCCGGCCATCTCCCAGACATGGGGGACGTGTTTGTGGCCGCTGAGAACCAAGTTGACTTCCCGGTCCTCGAGCAGCGCCATTACGTCCCCGGCATCCCAGACGATGTTGCGCTCTCGGCCGGTCCCGGGTACCGGGACCAGATGGTGGTGTAAGCAAAAGATGCGAAAGTCCGCCGGCACCGAGAACTGCTCCCGAATCCACTCATATCTCTCCCGACCGATCTCACCTTCAGCGAGGTCGGGCTTGGACGAGTCCATCGCGACGACGCTTATCCGCGAGGGCGACGACTCACGGGCCATGTGCAGAACCCGGTCTGACTTGCCCGAGGCGTCTCCTTTCCCGAAGTAGTCCTGGAAGTGGACATAGCCCACGTTCTTGGAGTCGTGGTTGCCGGGAATGACGATCGTGGTGAGCTCCTCCATGAGCGGCCGGAGGGCGCCATGTGCTTCCTGGAACTCCGACGCGTAGCCGAACTCCGTCAGGTCGCCGGCCACCACAACCAGGTCGGGTTGCAGGGCACGGATCTCGCCCACCGCCGCTTCCAAGAGATCCGGGTCGTATAGCAACGACCCGCAGTGAAGATCTGATATCTGGGCGATGACGAAACGGCTCATGAGCCGGGCTCGATGCTAACCAGTCGCCGGTGGTCGTCAGTACGCCGGCGCCCTCCGAGAGGCAGTCGGATCTATCGTGGGTCGTCTATGGGAAGGCACACGAAGATCATCGCCACAGTAGGCCCTGCGGTTGCCTCTGAGCAGGGAATTTCCGATCTGATCACGGCCGGAACGGATGTCGCCCGTCTCAACTTCTCCCACGGCGACCGAGATGGACATCGACAGTTTGCGGAGTGGGTGCGGTCCGCCGCCGAGGCACAGCGTCGTCCGGTGGCGCTGCTGCAGGATCTGGCCGGCCCCAAGATACGCGTGGGAACTTTCCGCGACGGCGGGATACGGCTCGAAGCCGGCTCGCGGGTGGTGGTCTCCAGCCGATCCCAGTCGACGGCGGAGAATGAGGTACCGATCGACTACCCGGGGTTGCTGGAGGACGTCTCGGTTGGCGATCCGCTGGTGCTGGCTGATGGGCAGGTGCGTCTGGTTGTCACGGAGTCCGCCGACGAACATCTTCTGGCCGAGGTGGTCGAGGGCGGTGACCTGACGGATCATTGCGGGGTGGCGCTGCCGGCCTCGAGTCTGTCCATGCCCCATCTGACGGAGAAGGATCGCAGTGACCTCGAGTTCGGGGCTGAGGTCGGTTTCGACTATGTGGCCGTTTCGTTCGTCCGCAGCGGAGAGGATCTGCGGGATGTCGAATCGTTGGTTCCCAAAGAGACCCATTTGATCGCCAAAGTCGAGTCGGCGGCCGCCTACGAGAACCTGGATGACGTGCTCACCGCTTCGCAAGGCGTCATGGTCGCCCGGGGCGATCTCGGCGTCGAGCTGCCGCTCGAGGAGATTCCTCTCGTCCAGCAGGAGGTACTCGCAAGAACGAATGCGGCGGGTCTGATTTCGATCACGGCGACGGAGATGCTCGAGTCGATGGTTCACGCCTCGCGGCCAACCCGTGCCGAAGTAACCGACGTGGCGACGGCAGTTCTTTCGGGCAGCGACGCGGTGATGCTCTCCGCGGAAACCGCCATAGGTGATCATCCCGCTCGAGCCGTGGAGGCAATGGCGAGGATTTGTGTCGCCGCGGAAGCTCGCCTCGAACGACCGGGACGGGATGCCGAGGGAGTTCTCACGGGTCGCCCGACTTTCGCTTCTGCGGTTGCCAGGGCCGCGGTCGATGTTGCCGACGACCTCGACTTGGGCACCATCGTCGCTTTCACTGAAACGGGCAACACGGCCAGGCTGGTATCGAAGAACCGGCCGGCCGCCAACATCGTGGCGTTCTCTCCGATAGAAGCGACCCGACGAAGAATGGCGCTCTACTGGGGCGTAGAGCCGCAGTCCTTCGAGCGTCTTTCGCATACAGACGACATGATCGAGGGCGCCGAAAGCCACCTCCTGGAGACAGGGCTGTGTAAAGAAGGTGATGCAGTCGTGATGATTGCCGGCATACCTCCTAACCAGCAGGCTTCAACCAATCTGCTCAAACTGCACGAGATCTCAGCTGTTGGCCGCTAGGGGGCTTCTACTACAGTCCCGGCCGCAAGGAGGGTATGTGGGTCAGCTGATCGAGGTTCATGCCACTCGACTCGGCGAAGTCACGATTTTCGCCACCGATCGGACGCTGGGCGGACAGGATGGGGAGAGTTTCGAATCCGCCGCCGACGCGGAACAATCCGAGACCTGGCCGGCCCGGCTCGCGGCTCAACTATGGGCCGCCGATCCTGACATCTCCGGTGTCTACGTGCTCTCCAACACCATTTCAGTCGAGCGCACCGAAGGGTGGACCGAGGACGTGGTAGATACCAGCTCGAACATCATTCGTAACCTCTTCGTCCACTACGACGAAAACCGCGACGAGTAAATCATCCTTCGGTCGTAGTCGGCGGCACGGTCGTGGGAGGAATCGAGGTCTCCGGTACCGTGGTGGTCTCCTCCGGGCACTCTTCGCCCGTGTAACCCTCGTGACCCTCGGGCACCATGCATGGATGCACGAGGATCACACGAAACGGCGGGCCATAGCGGACGGTCCAGAAGTTCTGCACCTCGGTCCCGTCCGGATAACGAATCGTCCGCGCGACGTCGACGCTCCACCCCCGTCCGCCTCGGGTCTCGACCACCTCCTCGCCGGGCGCCAGGGTGGGATCCGCCTCGTACTTGGTCTTGGAGTCGCGGAAGTTGTACCGCTCTGAGAGCTCGGCGGTGACGATTCGAGCGTCACTTCCGGGCGCAACGACGCGAAGTATCGTGTCGCCGCCTTTCTGCTCCCCAACGACGATGCGACCTCCGTTGAATCCGAAGAACTTGACGGTGATCGAAGTATCCGTGTAGTCGGTCTTGATCAAGACGCCGGAGTCTGTGTCGTTACGGAAGATCAGATTCGGGGCTGGCCAAGAGATCGTCCCCTCGATACCTTCCGGGTACCGGCTGAAGTACAGACTGTGGGGCTTGTGCTCGATGTCCTCGTAGCCGCCCCAGAAGACGGCGTTGTAGAACGTCGTGGCGAATTGGCTCACTCCACCGCCAACCGTGTCCTCTAGCTCTCCGCCGATGATCGTTCCCGCTTCGCAATATCCCTCGGCCGTAGTGCGAGGTCCGACGTGCTCATTGACAGAGAAGGTTTCACCCGGAAGGACCAAAGCTCCGTCGATTTCGTCCGCGATCAGATGGATGTTGTTGACGCGACATTGGCAGCAGCTGTGATAGGTGGTGAAGGCCGACACCAGATGCTCGATTCCGAGTCGCTCGAGCGATGCGGTAGTCACCTCCGGCTCGGCACCGTCCTCAAAGGGAAATTCACCCAGCCGAGCGAACGTACCGGCTGCATCTGTAACCGCCTCCGCCGCGAGGCCACTGTCCACCAGGGTCCCCGGACGACTGGGCAGGATCCTGATTCGATCGTCCTCATCAACGACGAACTCGGCGTTACGGGGCGGAGCCTCGAGATCCTCTCGAATCGCGTTCAGGTAGCTGTCGATAGCCGTCACGTCGAACCCCAGCTGCATGCGTGGATTCGGTCCGTGGATGATGGTGGCGACGAATGATTGTGCAAGCTGCTCGGTTGAGAAGGTCACGCTGACTTCCGGATCATCCCTGGTGAGCGTTACGGGGCCAGAGAGGAGCTTCCGCGCATGCGCCAGGCTCTGATCCAGATCCTGCTGCGTTAACGCAGGCTCGAGGACGTTCGTCGGAAGCACCACCGGTCGGCGCTCATGTTGAAGAAGTGTCCCGAGAATCTGCTGGGGCACCCCCGGACGATCGATGCCCAAGCCAGGCCTCGGATACTGAACAAACGGCGTGGCTCCCTCGAGTGTTATGGCGCCGTCGAATGGGAGTTCCATGCCAGAGTCGACCTCCCACTGATCCAGCAGGACGTGGAGCGCCTCCTCATTGAGTGAACCAACCAGCGGCAACGAGAAGGTTTCTCCAAAGGAGGTGAGCCACCATGTGAACTGTGAAGCGAGTCCACCCTCCCGGCCGATCAGCATTGCCGAGGAGACGATCGAGGACTCATCGACTTCGAAGGCCACTGTGTGGGGCAGTAGCTCGAAGTCGGAGCCGTTGACTCGGACTGTCGACGGTGTCGAGACCAGCTCGTCCTCGACGGCAAGGACCTCCGCGGTGGCCTCGATCTCACTCAATCCCCCTACCTGAGCACTGCCAACTACGACAACGCCGAGCACCTCACCCGAGTGGCTCCATCGATAGATAAAGAAGGCAGAGAGGACGATCGCCGCCAGACCGGCAAGCGCGCCGATCACTACCAAAGCGATCCGTGAAAGCATGGGCATTTTGGCTATGGAAGTCCCTGTCGCGGCCGGCATTTTACCGATGCTGTCCCTCAACGAACCGTCACGTCGATACGATCGGCCCATGCTCGAGTTTCCTTCGGTGCCTGACGGCGAGCCCGTTCGTGTCTCTGCTTCAACGTTCGTTGCGTACAGGCAGTGCCCGGAGCTCGCCGACTCCAGGCTCCAGGGGGAATACGGGCCGGATACCATCAGTGCCTTCCGAGGCGGTTTGGCCCACCGGCTCTTCTCACGACATCTGGCGACCGGACCGATCCCGCCCGACGAGTTCGATCAAGCATGCCGGCAGGAAATCGGCAGCTCGAACCTGAACCACAAGATGGCTTCGCTGGGCCTAAAGACGTCCGACCTGGACCGGGTATTCGAAGAGGTCAGGGCACTATACGAACGGTTCGTGAGGCTCCCGACCGACGGATTCACCGGCTCGGAGCTCGAGCTGGAAGCCGAGCCTCAGGAGGGCGTCGAGCTCGTCGGCACCATCGACGCGGTCTTCGAGGACGAAGAGGACGTGCGGCTGGTCGATTGGAAGACGGGCGGCCTCGGAGAGGCGGAGGCGCAGCTGGGCTTCTACAGCCTGCTCTGGGTCCTCGTGCACTCCGAGCTTCCGCAGATCGTGGAGGCTGTCTCGGTGCGAACGGGGGAGCGGTCCCGCTCTGTCCCGACTTCGGCCAGCGTCCAGTCGACAGCTAAGGCGGTCGCACTCATGGTGACCGACCTCCGCTCGTCGTGGCAGGACCGCCGAGCCCTGCCCCGGACGGGAGGTCCGTGGTGCACAGGTTGCGCCCGGCTCGAGACATGCACCGAAGGGCAAGCGGCGGCTCGCATAGCTGTGTCGCGGAGAGAGGTTTGAGCCTCAGCTCTTAGCTGCTCGATGCAACTCCACCACTTCCCCCGAGGCCGGCAGCCTGAGATCACCAAGCAGCTCCTCGGTGAGGGCGATAAGACGCCCCCGCATCTCACCCATTGACGTCCGCACGCTCTCGACTGACCTCCCGATCTCGGTGAGTGACCTGCGGTTGCTGGAGAACAGCTGGGCCAGCGATCGTATCTCTTGCAGCTTGCCGACAATCACGGCCGGATCTATCTGCCGGTCAGAGCCGTCCGGCGCCGCCGCCAGGGCCGCTGCGGCCCAGCGGAGTGCAACGTCGATCATCGTGCCGTCACCTGGATCTGTCACCAGAACCTTGTTGCCGTAATTAGCAAAGCCGCCGACCTCGGTGGGATAGGCGTCTCGAGCAGAGACGCAGACTGCGAATGTTGCCTGCCTGTTCGTCATTGCTCTCTCCAGCTCGTCGAGGATGCTCTCCCGTCCCGTAAGCGCGATCCGGGCTTGATCCTTGACCTCGATGACAACCAGGTCTCCCCCCTGGAGTGCGACAGTCAGGTCGCCCGCCAAACCCATCTCTCCAGTCGTTCTGCTGGTTCGTTCGACGATCGCTCCCAGATGGCGAGCCGTCGCTCGGACCTGCTCCTCCACCACATCCTCGAACTGGAAGCCCTTCCTCGTGCCCCGCTCCGCCTCGGACTTTCTTCCGCGCTCTTCGACTATCAGATCACCGAGGCGGTCGAGGCGCTCCCGCATGGACTGTCCGAGGCGCCCCAGGGCCGTTTCGTCGGAATGTGGATCGAGCGCGGCTCCCAGCCAGGTCTCGAGCGCGCCTCCTCGCCCGACCAGGGCGTCGATCTCTTCGACGAATCTGGCAGTGTGGCTTCCCGGTCGCCCGGGATCGAAGCTGGCGAGGAAGCTCTCCCGCCAGCCCCCGAGCTGCTCCACCGCACGGCTCATGGCCGAGGAGACCGAGTCGTGCACCGTGGCGTCCAGAGCGGCCAGATCGAGCCCAAGCCCCATGGTCATAACGCCCCGAGCCCCAACGGAGATGGCCCGCGCAACCAGCTCGTCTCGGCGCGGTGCCGGCTCGCCCTGCAGAAGGTCGCGAACGACCGCATCGTCTACGACAAGGTGATCGATCTCTATCCCATTGGGGGTCAGGCTTATCGGCATTACAGAACAACGTACCTGGGGGGTGTGACACGGATGTGCCAGGCTCCGGTGCCTCTGTGTGCGACAATCCGGCGCCATGCAGGCGGCGCATGCCCTGGCCGCACTTCGCGATGCAATCAATACCACCGTTGCCGCGCCGGGACGTGACTCCCTTGCGGAATCCCGAGACCAGCTGCTGGTCGAGGTGGAGGATACGATCTCGATCCTGGCTCGAGGTAGGGATCGCAGGGCCGTTGTCGTCATCGTCGGCGCCACCGGAGA
>JBHICV010000071.1:0-11372 GCA_046759765.1 Acidimicrobiia bacterium | reverse complement strand
CGCCGGCCTAGCCGACGACGTGGGGGTGGGCGTCCACATCCATGTGGCGGAGGGACCGGAGGACGCCGATGCCCCAGAGCGCTTGCGAGGCCTGACCCGCGCGAGTTGGCTCCTCGCCCACTGCGTCCACCTCCCGACCGATCACGACCTGCGCGGCACGATCCTCCACAACCCGCGTTCCAACCTGAACAACGGCGTCGGTTACGCCCATCCCGCCCGCTTCGCCGAACCGGTGGCACTGGGCACCGACGGAATCGGCGGCAACGTCGTTGAGTCCTTCCGACTGGCCTACGTGATGCAGCGATCGGTCGACGTGACCGCCAGTCCGGAGGTGGCCTGGTCGTGGTTGGAGAACGGCTGGGATCTGATGCCTGAGGCAAAGAACGATGAGGTGACGTGGTCCTATGAACCGATCGATCCCTGGCACGTGGCTTTCACGCCGGGCATTCGCCCCGTCGAGGTGAAAGTGGACGGCGAGGTGGTGCTCTCTGAAGGCCGCCCAACCCGGGTGGACGCCGCCGAGGTGCGGGCGAAGGCGCGTGAGCAAGCCGAGCGCCTCCACGCCCGCCTGTGATCGGATCCGGACCCCCCAATCGGCGGCCCTTCCGCCTCGCGGGACGATGAGCGCGACCGACGTTCCCTACGGCCTCTACATGCAAGATGCCCATCCGCTCCCCGAGGCGATCGAGTTAGTGCGATACGCCGAGCAGTGTGGCTTCGCGAGCGTCTGGCAGGCGGAAAGCCGTTTGGCCCGAGAAGCCACGGTGCCGATGGCGGCCTTCCTGGCCGTCACCAGCCGGATCAAGGTGGGCTCCGGGGTGGTCAACAACTGGACGAGGAATGCGGCCCTGCTCGCCTCGACGTTCGCTACCCTCGACGACCTCGGGCCGGGGCGAGTCCTCTTCGGCATCGGGGCCTGGTGGGATCCGTTGGCTCGGCAGGTGGGCATCGATCGGAGCCGCCCGCTACGGGCCATGCGAGAGACGGTCGAGGTGGTGCGCCGCCTGCTCAACGGAGAGCGAGTGACCTACGCAGGGGACTTCGTCGACTTAGACAACGTCGAGCTGGACTTCGTTCATCAAGAACGTGGCCCTCGTGACATACTGATCTACGTCGGCGCAACCGGGATGCAGATGATGAAGCTCACGGGGGAGATCGCCGACGGCGTGCTGTTGAACTACCTCGTCTCTCCTGGGTACAACCGAGAGGCTCTGACTCAGCTCGAGGCGGGTGCCGCCCGTACTGGTCGATCCCTGGATGACCTCGACCGCCCTCAGCTCATCGTGTGCTCGCTAAGTGAGGACCGGGCCGGTGCCTTAGACGAGGCCCGACTGCTGGTCACCCAGTACCTGGGGCAACAGCCCCACATCGGAAAGGCGTCAGGCGTGCCCGCTTCGCTCCTGGACGACATCGGGCAAGTATTGACCTGGCCGGCCAGCCGCTCAGAGATCGAGCAGGCAGCACGGCTGGTTCCCGACGACGTCGTCCAGATGATTTGCGCGGCAGGCACGCCGGACGAGTGCCGGGAGAAGGTCGCCGAGTACGTGGCGGCGGGATGCACGTCACCCATCCTCTATCCGCTGGGCGATGCTCGCCGTGTGATCGAGGTCTTCTCCCCCTAGCCGGGACCCCCAGTCTCGACCGGGCCGGCCAGGGCTTCTAGTCTGCGCAAGCGTCGAGGAGGTGAGAACATGCGGAGCTTCGCCGGGAGGGACATCCTCTCTCTGAAGGATTTCGAGCGGGCCGAATTCGAGCACGTCTTCGAGGTCGCAGACGAGCTGGAGCCGATCGCCCGAATCAGGGAGAACACCGACTTGCTGGCGGGCAAGACGCTGATCACCGCCTTCTATCAGCCCTCGACCCGCACACGGCTCGCTCACGAGGCGGCTATGCACCGCCTCGGCGGACACGTCCTCGGCTTCGCGGACCCCAAAATGACTCGGGCCGGCGACTTCTACCAGGAGTCGATCAAGGACACCGTTCACATGCTGGAGTACTACGGCGACGCGCTCGTCATGCGTCACTTCCAGCAGGGGGCGCCTGCCGAGGCGGCTCAGTGGGCAAGCATTCCGGTCATCAACGCCGGCGACGGCTGGGGAGAACATCCCACCCAGGTGCTGACCGACCTCTACACCGTTCAACGGGAGCTTGGAACCGTCGACGGGCTCACGTTTCTGTGCATCGGGGACATGCGGATGCGGACTATGCACTCCATCGGCTACGGCCTCACCCAATTCGACGCCGAGATGATCCTCATCGCCCCGGAGGAGATGTCGCCCACTAAGGAGTTCCTCGCCGAGCTGGAGGAGAAGAATCTGCGGGTCCGGGAGGCGGGGCACGTGGCCGACGTCATTTCAGAGGCGGACGTCATCTACATGGAGCCGGTGGTCCAGCCCGACTACACGAAGGCCCGCGAGGAGGTCTCGGAGGAATACGGCCTCACCCCGGAGAACTACCAGGTCACACGCGAGTTGCTGGCGACCCAGGCCAGGCCGCACGCCATCGTGCTCCACTCGCTGCCCCGCATGGACGAGCTGCCGGAAGACGTCGACGCCACCCGCCACGCCCGCTATTGGCAAGAGGCCTACTACGGGGTCGTGATGCGGATGTCCCTGCTGGCGCTCGTGCTGGGCGCCATGGAATGACTCGGCCCTGAAGCGGGAGAGCAGGGGTGTCGACGGACCTGCGAGGCCGGGACATGATCTCCACCCAGGAGTGGACCCGCGACGAGATCGACCGCGTCCTCGACCTGGCCACAGAGCTGAAACACCAGCGGGCAGTCGGACAGCCCCATCGGCTGCTGGAGGACAAGGTCCTCGCCATGCTCTTCTTCTTCTCCAGCACCCGCACCCGCTCGAGCTTCGAGGCGGGCATGACACAGCTCGGCGGCCATGCCCAGTTCATCGAGGCGAAGACCACCCAGATCGCTCACGGCGACACCGCCAAGGAGATTGGAGAGATCCTCGGACGCTATAACGACGGCATCGCCATCCGTCAGGTCGATTGGGGCGTCGGCAACCAGTACATGCGGGATGTCGCCCAGGCCTCTCGGGTCCCGATCCTCAATATGCAGTGTGAGATTTACCACCCGTTTCAGGTGCTGGCCGACCTGCTCACGATTATCGAGAAGAAGCAGGATCCCCCGGGTCTGACGATCAACGTGAGCTACGCCTATGCCGCCTCATACCAGAAGCCGCTGAGCGTGCCGCAGAGCGTGATCCTGTTGATGACCCGGTACGGCATGAACGTTCGTCTCACCCGGCCACCGGAGTTCAAGCTGATGCCCGAGATCGTGGCCCAGGCGGAAGAGAACGCCCGCAGCTCAGGCGGGTCGTTCGAGATCCTCGAAGACTTTGAGGAAGGGTTCCGGGATGCCGACGTGATCTACGCCAAGGCCTGGGGCTGCATGCTGACCACCGACGATCTGGACGAGTCGGCCCGCATCAGCGAGAAGTACCAGGACTGGATCACCGACCAACGGCGCATGGATCTAGCCGCCGGCGACGCCATCTACATGCATCCGCTGCCGGCTGACCGCAACATCGAGGTCACAGACGAGGTGATCGACGGGCCGCAGAGCGTGGTGTTCGACCAGGCGGAAAACCGCTTGCATGTGCAGAAAGCCGTGATGGCCCTGACCATGTAGCTGACCGCAGCCAGCTGTACTCGGTGGGAAAGGAGGACGATGGGAAGCCGGGCCGTGGTGGCCATCGGAGGGAACTCTCTGATCATCGACGACCAACACAGGACCGTGCCGGACCAGTACCGAGCGGCCGGGGTCACCGCCGGGCACATCGCCAATCTCATCGCCGACGGATGGGAGGTCGCCATCTCGCACGGCAACGGACCCCAGGTGGGCTTCATCCTGCGCCGCTCCGAGCTGGCCGCTCACGAGCTGCACGAGGTGCCGCTCGATGCCTGCGGCGCCGACTCCCAGGGTGCAATCGGCTACGCGCTGCAGCAGAACCTCTACAACCACTTTCGCCGGATGGGCATCGAGAAGGTCGTCACGACCGTCGTCACCCAGGTGGAGGTCGATCCCGACGATCCCGCCTTCCGGCACCCCGCCAAGCCCATCGGTTCGTTCATGGACGAGGCGCGGGCACGCCAACGGCAGGAGGAGGAAGGCTGGCACGTGTTCGAGGACGCCGGCCGTGGCTGGCGTCGGGTGGTGGCGTCGCCCCGGCCGCTTCGCATCGTTGAGACTCAGGCGATCAAGCAGCTGGTGGACGCGGGCGTGATCGTGATCGCGGCCGGCGGAGGAGGCATCCCGGTGGCTGCGGATGAGAACGGCGACCTGCATGGCGTGGCGGCGGTGATCGACAAGGACTTCGCTTCGGCGATGCTGGCTGAGGTTCTCGAAGCGGACCTGTTTCTCATCTCGACCGCCGTCGAGAAGGTGGGTTTGAATTGGGGGACACCCGACCAGTCCCTCATCGATGAGATGACCCTCGACGAGGCCAAGGCGTACCTCGCCGAGGGCATTCACTTCAAGGAAGGCAGCATGGCGCCCAAGATCCAGGCGATCATCGACTATCTGGAGGCTGGAGGGAAACGCGCCATCATCACCGACCCCGAGAACCTCGAACGCGCAGTGGCGGGCGCTACCGGCACCCACATCGTCCCGTGATCCCGGCTCCGCCACTCGATCACGTCCTGCACCTGGAGTGCCTGGTGTGTGGGAAGCTGTACGACCCCGCGGAGGTCGAGTATGTGTGCCCCAAGCATGGCCCGGTCGGGACGCTCGACGTGGCTTACGACTACGAGCTGATAGCCAACCGGCTCACCCGCGACGACCTAGCTTCGGCCGAGCCGTCGATGTGGCGGTACGGGCCGCTGCTGCCCGTCGATCCTGACGCCGAGGTGCCGCCGCTGACGGTGGGGTGGACCCCGCTCTATCGCGCCGACCGGCTGGCGGACGGGCTGGGAATACGCGAGCTGTGGGTCAAGGACGAGGGGCGCCAGCCGACCGCTTCCCTCAAGGACCGGGCCAGCGCGGTGGCAGTGGTGAAGGCGGCGGACCGGAAGGCCGAGGTCATCACGACCGCTTCGACCGGGAACGCGGCCGCGGCGCTCTCCGGCGTGGCCGCCAGCGTCGACCAGCGCAACGTGATCTTCGTTCCGGAGAGCGCACCGCCGGCCAAGATCACCCAGCTCCTCACCTATGGGTCAACGGTGATGCTGGTCCAGGGCACCTACGACCAGGCGTTCGATCTGACTATGGACGCTTCCGAGCGCTTCGGTTGGTACAACCGCAACACCGGCGTCAACCCCTACATGAGCGAGGGCAAGAAAACGGTCCTCTTCGAGATCTTCGAGCAGCTCGACGGCAACTTGCCGGATGCGATCCTGGTCGGAGTGGGCGACGGCTGCATCATCGGCGGGCTGTACAAGGGTCTGCGAGACCTGGGCGTGCTGGGTTGGATTCGTCACATGCCACGGCTGATCGGAGTACAGGCAGAAGGAAGCAGCTACTTCGTGCAGGCGTGGGAGGACGGGAGCGACGTACTCACCAAGCCCCCAGCGCCCGCCGACACCGTCGCGGACAGCATTGCGGCGGGACTGCCTCGCGACCGCCTGAAGGGGATGCGGGCGGTGACGGAGACGGGAGGTGAGTTTCTCGCCGTGAGCGACGACGAGATCCTGGCTGCAATCCCCATCCTGGCCCGCGGCTCCGGCGTATTCGCCGAGCCGGCTGCCGCGGCCAGCTATGCCGGCCTGGTCAAGGCGATTGGAGAAGGTCTCGTCGGGGCCGACGAGCGGGTGGTCGTGCTGGCGACCGGCAACGGTCTCAAGGATGTGCCGGCGGCCATGCAGGCGGTCGATGCGGCCGGGACAAAAGTCATCCCCGTGGCACCTACCCTGGCGGCTGTCGAAGAGGGCCTCGACGCCAATGACGGTCCTGGCTGAGGCGGGAGTCCGATGATCGACCTCACGATCGACGAGGAAGGCCTGGAGCGAGCGGTCGACCGCGCCCGGGAGCAAGGCATCGTGGTGCCGACCTTCGCCCAGATGCGGGACCCGAGCACCCTCCCGCGGTCCGTGCAGGAGCGGCTCGAGGATATTGGTCTGTGGGACCTCGATCCCCTCAACCTGTTCCGTATCGGTTGGCACAACGAACCGGTGGAGAAGGGCGGACGCTTTGGCAGTGTCAACTACTTGGAGTTTCCCCCGGAGCTGACCGGAGTCGAGGCCCGGATCATCACGCTGGTCGGCAAGTGGTTCCCGACCGGCGCTCACAAGGTCGGGGCGGCGTTCGGATGCCTGGTACCTCGACTGGTCACCGGGCAGTTCGACCCAACGACCCAGAAAGCGGCCTGGCCCTCGACCGGCAACTACTGCCGGGGCGGGGCCTACGACTCCCACCTGCTGGCCTGTGACTCGATCGCCATCCTCCCAGAGGGCATGAGCCGAGAGCGGTTCGATTGGCTGGAGTCGGTGGCCGGCGAGGTCATAAAGACACCCGGCTCGGAGGCCAACGTCAAGGAGATCTTCGACAAGTGCAAGGAGTTGGTCGCTTCCGGTGAGGACATCGCCATCTTCAATCAGTTCGACGAGTTCGGGAACTACCTGTGGCACTACGCAGTCACCGGGCCGGCAATGGCCGAGGTCCTGGGCGAGGTCATGACGCCTGACGATCGGTTCTTCGGGCTGGCACTGACGACCGGCTCAGCCGGGACGCTCGCCTCCGGCGACTATCTCAAACAACAGTTCCCCACGGCCAAGATCGCCGCCGCCGAGGCGCTCCAAGTTCCCACGTTGCTCCTCAACGGCTTCGGCGCCCACCGCATCGAGGGAATCGGCGACAAGCACGTGCCCTGGATCCACAACGTCCGCAACACCGACGTGGTGATCGCCGTCGACGATGCCGCCTCGATGGCGCTCATCCGGCTGTTCAACGAGCCGGCCGGGCAGGAATACCTCGCCTCCCACGGGGTGACCGCCGACCTCGTCGAGGAGCTGCCGCTGCTCGGTATCTCCAGCGCCGCCAACCTGCTGGCATCGATCAAGCTCGCCCACTGGTTCGAGCTCGGCTCGCAGGATGTCCTGTTGACCGTCGCCACCGACTCGATGGAGATGTATCAGAGCCGCCTCGATGAGCTACGGGAGGCGGGCCCGTTCACGTCGCTCGACGCCGCCGGCCTGTACCACCGGTACCTGCTGGGAGCCTCGACCGACTACATGGGAGAGCTCGACTACTTGGGCCGCAAGCGGATCCACAACCTTAAGTACTTCACTTGGGTCGAGCAGCAGGGTAAGAGCGCCGAAGAGCTCGAGGCGCAGTGGTACGACCCCGACTACTGGACCGACATTCAGGAGCAGGCCGATCCGATTGATCAACTGATCGAGGCCTTCAACGACTGGACCGGCCTGGCTGAGTCTCAGCCCTCTGCCGGGGGCAGGTAGTCCGCGACCCACGTCTCGCTGCGCTTCCACAGCTCGTCGGCGACCGAGTCGTCGCGGGCCAGGCGGCTGGGTTCTTTCGCTCGGCTGTTCGCGTAGTAGAGGCCGGTCTGATCGGCCAGCTCTGGAGCCGTCGCGCAGTAAACGGGCGTAACGGCACCCTGTTCGGGAGTCAGCATCCCCAGTTTCATCAGCGGTCTGATCGGCCAGGGCACCTTCCGCCAGAGATCCGTTGCCACGGTGCCGGGATGCAACGCGTAGGTGGTGACGCCGGCGCCGGCCAACCGCCGGGCGAGCGCTCGAGTGAAGAGGACGTTGGCCAGCTTGGAGACCTCGTACTCGCGGAAACCAGCCAGCGTGGCTGTAGGACGCTGGAGCTCCCAGTCGATCGACTTGGCCCCGTAGTGGGCATCGCTGGAAACGGTGACGACCCGGACGGTGCCGCAGCTTTGAGCTGAGGCTCCAGCCACCGGGTGAGGAGAAAGTGGCCCAGGTGGTTGACCCCGAAGGTCGGCTCGAAGCCCGCGACGGTCGTCCTCCCGCGCCGGGCGACGATTGCATTGTTGGCCAGCACTGAGAGCAACAGGTTGAGGGAGCAGACGTTTCGGCCGCCGAACGGACGGCGGCCAACGACGCCAGGTCGAGATGGATGAAGTCCACCCGGCCGCCATCGGCCTCGATCTGCTCGATCACCGGCGCGGTGCGTTCCTCCGACCGACCGCCAGGATCAGGTGAAAGCGCTATCTGCCGAGTTCGAGAGCGGTGGCACGATGGACTCGTTGACTCTTCTCGTGACCGTCGGCTCTTGAATCTATCGGACCTGGCTCAACAGACTATTGGAGATAGGCGTGTGTGCGCTTCCTGGGAGAACGTTCGCAACTCGACGATGGCTTTGCGCCGCAAACAGTCTGCAAACAAACAAGGGGACACAGGCGGATGAATACGATCACGAAGGGCTCGTCCGTTCAAGCGTTTGCGCTGGTGAGCGGCTACGCGATGTCCCACGGGGACATGCAGGGGTACGTCAATCCTGAGACTCATAACCCGTAGGTCGCGGGTTCAAATCCCGCCCCCGCTACGAGAGAAACCCCTTGCATAGCAGGGGGTTTCTTAGTGTCGAAGGGCTTCCAGTTCACTCGTGAGGCGGCGTCTGATCACGAAATGATCACGGCGTCGCTATCCAAGTACCAGAGTTGCCAGCTGCTCGGCCGCCTCCTCCTGCAATGCGGGTACTGCGTGCGAGTAGGTGTCGAGGGTGAACGCGACACTCGCGTGCCCGAGTCGCTCGCTTACAACATTGGGGTGGATGCCAGCTTGGAGGGCAAGAGTTGCGTGGGTATGGCGGAGGTCGTGGAGTCGGATCCGTGGAAGGCCCACCTCCGATGCCGCTCTGCCGAATAGCCTCGATAGCCGGTCTGGGTGCCCGGGGGTCCCGTCGGGATTAGTGAACACGTAGCCCATGTCCTCCCATGCCTGTCCGAGGGCCATTCGTTCCTCTGTCTGCGTCTTGCGGTGGGCCCTGAACGCCGAGACGGTGCGGCTGTCGAGGGCTACCTGACGCTTCCCCCGCGCCGTCTTGGTCTCGGACACCTCCATGTCATAGCCAATGCAAGGGAACGCCGCACTGATATCCGGCCTCGATCGAGATCTACATCGTCCCACAGGAGCCCGAGCACTTCGCCTCGGCGCATTCCCGTTGTTCCGAGAAGAAGCCATGCTGCACCCAGACGGTCTTTCCTCATGTGTTCGATGAAGCTACGAAGCTGACCTGAAGTCCACGTCCGGTGAGCTGCGCTTCGCCTTCTGCTAGGTGGGTCTGCATCGGTGGCAGGATTCCGGTTGAGCTTCCCCCATCGAATGGCAGCGGGATGTTCCCAAATCGAGTGCTGAACCGTGGCTCCGCACCGGGAGTCTGGACCTTGCGCTGCAGTCCAATTAGGGCCAAGACCTAGCAGCCTTTCCAAATCGCGCGGAGAGTGGTTATGATGACTTCGTAACTACTTTGAGTGGTAGGGCTAGGGGGGATAGCTCCGATCCAGAGCTGGCTGTCGCACCCGCCTTCCCCTATCGAATGACCCAGAGGGGGGTAGAAGATGGGGGGATCTGAAAGGCGGCGGGTAGCCGGTATCGGGACGATTCTCTTGGTAGCCATGCTTATGGCGTGGATGATCGCACCGGCGTCGGCCACTCATGTGGATCCGATCCTGGTCGAGGGTAATCCCACCTGTGGGAGTTACAGCACCAACGCAGAGTTGAAGCTGGAAAATGGCAGCCTCAGCAACGGTGTGCACACGGACGGGACTCTCGAGGTCACGATTTCGGACTTCGACGGCACAACGTTTGACTGGTCCAGCAACTTCGGCGTCGATGCGGTCGTGGCCAAGGGCGGTCCGAACGCCAACCTCTATCTGTACAACCCGTTGGCCACCTCGGATGCCGGGCTTCATTCACCTATCAACCCCAACACCAACCAGCCGTACGGTTTGAGCCACATTTCCTTCTGCTACCAGACGGAGAACGCCACCACCGTTCCAACGACAGTCCCCCCGACCACTACAGCTCCGCCGGAGCCGACGACAACCGTTGAGCAAACCACGACGACAGCGCCGCCGGAGCCCACCACAACGACAGGGCCACAGGAAGCGACTACTACTACCGAAGGTACGACCACTACCACTGAAGGGCCTACCACCACGGTCGCGCCGACTGTTCTGCCGACTCAGCTGACCACCACGACGGTCGCCAGCACGGAGACCCTTCCTTTCACCGGATTTGGCTCCGGAGGAGCCGGTGGCATCGGGGCGGTATTGCTGGTGGGAGGAGCGGGCCTGCTGATAGCAACCCGACGCCGCAGTCAGCAAGGCCCCTCTGGAGACTGATCTATGTGGCTGGGTCGAGGCGCTGCAGCTAGCGACTCCAACTCCGGACCGGATGAGTCTCTTCGAGCAGTCGGGGTGCCCACACTGCCATGAGGCTCACCAATCCATCAGCGCCTGCCTCCAAGGGTCCGTCGCAGCAGATGCCAACAGAGAAGGGATCATCGCATGGCCGTCCCATGTGAGGTCTGCCGCGTCAGATGGGCCGCGAGCAGACTCTCCGATAAGTACCTGTGCGGTTCCTGCGGCCTCAAGGTCCTTGATCGAGTGTCTGATCGGCGTGTCACAGCAGCATCCTCCAACGACCCGGCCACCCACGCCGACATGGGTCTCCAAGAAGCGAATCCGGATGATGACATGTGGCAACTTCCATCAAAGGACGAACCAGAGCCCTAGAAGCGCCCATTTCGGCCGTAGCACATGTCTAACCAGTCGGTAGTAGCCCCCGCACCGGTCAACTCCCACCGATCCCCACCCAGCCGCAGGACGAGGCCCTGATCGGCTGCCTTCAGCATCACCTCCTCGACCGTTCGCAATGGGATGCCGGTCAGATCTGCCAGCTCATCGGTGGCCACATGGATCGTTGAGAGTGCCGACAGCACTATGGGCATGAGGTCGGCGGCCATAAGCCGACAGTACGGAGAGGGTGTGACAGGTCAGTCGTCGAGGTGATCGAGGGCGTAGGCGACGGCTTCGTCGAGGGTCATGTCAGAGCCTTCCTCCAGACGGCCCTGACTCATCTGTGGTCCCCCACCGCAATAGGTCGCCCGGTGTCAGGGACCGATTCTTCGGAAAAATCCGTTGGCTGGATCGGTGGGCGAAGACTGCTGGAAGAAAGCGAGGAAGTCTGCTCCGTCCGAGGCCAGTCCCATGTAGTCGCCTAGGAAGAGGCCATTTGCGAATGGTGCCAGGGCATAGTTGAACGGGGCGGCTGTGAGACGGATCTCGTTGCCCCAGTTTCCAGCGGTGGCACAGGTGCTATGGCAATGGACGATCCAGTAGTCGGCCAGCTCGCCGGTGCCGTCATCATTGCGGAAGTCGTAGTAGGTCACTCCGACCGTACCGTCTGAAAGAACGGCGACAGATGGGAGG
>JBHICV010000070.1:0-11478 GCA_046759765.1 Acidimicrobiia bacterium | reverse complement strand
GGGCCCCAGCCGCGGGTCTTCGCCATTGGAGACATGTCGATCTGGGTCAACGTGTCGGGTGGAACGGCGGAGTTCTTCCTCGCCGAGGTGAAGGAAGTCCACGCCGGCAAGGACATGCTCCTGGAGCTCTTCGACCCCGGTGACGCAGAGGCCAACATCCCCAACGCCATGACGCTGCTTGGTCCGGACGGCAATCCCTGGCCGTCCTGCTCCTATCGGGTCATCAGCTGGAAGGACGGCTCGGTCGAGGAGACGGGAAACCCGAGTCCATGCGTCATCGACGCCACCCGGACCACCACCAACTGCGGCCAGATCAGCAGCCCACCCGGATGCAAATTCAATGGCGATTGGCTGGAGATAACCGTGCCCATTCCCCCCTCCTACACCTGCGACCCGGTCAACGGATGCTGGTGGATGATCCGCTACAACTACGGCGGCTCGGTAAACGACCGCACGACGTGGGCGGCGACCATCGTCGGTAACCCCATCCACCTCGTCTTCGGTTGAGACCGGGTTCTGAGATTCCCCTCTTGTGCGCCGGCCGCAGCGCGGATAGTTTGGCCAACGGCGTTGCTTGATCGGTAGGGCAAACCGGGCACCGGGAGAGCTGCGCTGTGAGCGCGGGCTGAGGTGCCTCATGCTGATACAAGGGCGGTCGATTCTTCGGTGGCTAGTCAATACGCGGCCTACCGAAATATTCCTTGCCCGCACAGAGCCTGCGGGCGATAGAGTGTTCACTGAGAGCGGTCAGCCGAGCACCCTGCGTGGTAAAGAGTGAAGTGGCGGTTTAGAGCGGAGCGCCGTGCCGAGCGAGGCGCAACCCTCGTCGAGACGGCGGTTGTTTTTCCCATCGTCGCGATGCTGATCTTCGGCGTCGCAGAGTTCAGCCTCGCATTGAAGGACTATCTCTCCATCGGCCACGCCTCGCGCGAAGGGGCCCGGGTGGCGGCCACCCTCGGTGCCGATGTGCAGTCGGATTTCGGCGCCCTAACCGCTCTGGTCTCAGCTCTCGCCGGCGCCAA
This sequence comes from Acidimicrobiia bacterium, assembly GCA_046759765.1. Taxonomy (GTDB): domain Bacteria; phylum Actinomycetota; class Acidimicrobiia; order Spongiisociales; family CAZKJJ01; genus JBHICV01. The sequence continues at coordinate 10,456 of JBHICV010000070.1, read as the reverse complement.
CATGAACGACGTTACCTCAATCACCATTCGAAACCCCGACAACCCATTTGGAGAGACAACCAGCTACACCTACAACCCGGGTCCGCCCTGTGACTGGATCCCATGTCCCGACTTCTTTGCCGGCGGCTCGCCTGGCGCCTCGCCGTACGTGGAACCGGGGTACAAGCCCACCGACCGCGATGTATCCGCCCCGACGACGGGACGCGTCGAGGTCCGGATCACCTACAACCACCGCTGGATCACGGGCTTCTGGGGCAGCACTTCATCTTGGACCAGCAGCACGATCATGCGTCTCGAACCGAGCATCTTCGAATGAGGCACCCCGTCGACCTGCGGTCTGAGCGAGGCGCGGCCCTCATCGAGACGGCTCTGATCGCCTCGCTCGTCATCGTGCTCGCCGTCGGAGCGGCTGAGATGGGATTCGCCCTCCTTGACTGGCTGGCAGTCTCGAGCGCCACCCGGGAGGGAGCGAGGACCGGAAGCGCCTCGGGCGATGACCCAGCCGCCGATACATTGGTGCTCGCGGCGGTAGACCAGGCCCTGGCTTCGAATCCCAGTGCGCTGGTGAAGGAAGTATGGATCTTTCGCTCCGACAGCACCGGCTCCGTTTCCGATCCGCTGTCCGGAACGAATATCTATCGAAAGGTTGGCGGCGGTTTCGTGTGCGACAACGGCTGTCCCTGGGCACCCACCAGCCGCAGCACCAATGCGCTCAGCCTCGACTACCTCGGAGTTCGCGTCGTCTTTTCGCATGACTGGATTACCGACCTAGTGCCCTGGGTCGGCAACGAGACCTGGCAGGACGACACGGTCATGCGATTGGAGCCGGCACAGTCATGAGTTCTCTGTACTCACGTCTGGCTTCTATCCATCGAAGTGAAGAGGGCGGCATCCTGACACTGACGGCCGTGGCGATGGTCCTGCTCCTCGGGCTATCGGCGTTCGCCACCGACCTGGGCTGGTTCTACGTCAATGCCAACCGGATTCAGCGGGCTGCCGATGCGGCCGCTCTCGGCGGAGTCATCCACATGCCTCAGAACTTTCCGCAGGCCTCGACCGACGCTCACTCGATCGCCTCGGCCAACGGGTATGTGACCGGAGTCGACAGCGCCATCGTCAGTCCGGCGATGGTCCCCGATGAGCCTCATCAACTCCGGGTGACCGTCAGTGACGTCGTACCCACGTTCTTCTTGAGAGTTTTTGGTCAGGACTTCCAGTCGATAACCAGAACAGCCACCGCCGAGTACATACCACCGCTACCGATGGGCAGCCCCGACAACCTGTTTGGGAACCCACCCGGCTGTGCCGGTGGCGGGCCCGGATGCCCGGAGTTCTGGGCCAACATTCACGGCCGCTTCACCACCACACGAATGGGTGATGGCCACTCGTCCTACTGCAACGACGGCTCGAGCAGCGGAGCCGGCTGTCCTGGACCGCAGGACGGCTGGCGAGCTAACGGATATACCTACGGGATCGAGGTCGACGATCCCGGGACTTCCTCCTTCACGCTCCAGCTGCTCGACATGAACCTCCACGTCCCCGGCGGTGACCACAAGCGCACTGGTGACCACAACGTCTGCGGCGGCTGCGGAGGAGCCGGCCATACGGTGCAGGTCACCGTCTTCAATCCCGATCCGACGCCCCTCGATCTTTCGGACAACGTCCCAGTGGCCGGCTGCACGAGCAGCTACGGGCCGCTGCCCGAGGTCCCGGATACCGACCCCTACGTGTGGGTCACCCACTGCTCGGTCAACAACCCGGTGCAGGCCATCTACCCGGTCCGGATCCGCGTGCTGACTTCGAACCCGGCCGACGACACCGGGCTCAACCGCTACTCGATCCGCGTTCTGGGCAGCGGCGGCAGTCCCCGGCTCTATGCCCTCGGCGACATGTCTCTGTTCAACAACATCACCGCCGGAGCGCCGAACTTCTACCTGGCCGAGGTGGCGGACTTCTACCGGGGCAAGACCTTCGTCGTCGAGCTGTACGACCCGGGCGACGCCCAGCACAACGTGCCCAACATCATCAATATCGTCGCACCTACCGGTGGGACCTGGCCGTCGTGCCGGTTCTTTGAGAAGCCGGACTTCACGAGCAGCTGGACCCCACGAGGCACCCTCACGCCGTGCTCGATCAACGCCACGCGCCCGGCCAACGACTACAACGGTGACTGGTTGAAGGTCGAGATGGACCTCCCCGACACCTACGCCTGTGGCGCCACCTGCTGGTGGCAGGTCGACTACGACTACAGCGGTACCGCCCAGGACACCACCACGTGGCGGGCTTACGTAGTCGGCAATCCCGTTCACCTGATACCGAACGGATAGCTAGCACCAACCACTTGCCACTTTGCGTGGTATGTGACTACGCTACGTGTCAACGCTCAAAGTAGTCGGAACTATCCATTCGACTACTGAGCGCGCGAAAGGGGGAGGGGGTTGGGGGCGACAAGGCGGTATTTACTTCAGCGGGATAACGACCGGGGTGCCTCCCTGGTCGAGTTCGCATTGATCATGCCGCTTCTGTTGCTGATGATCTTCGGCATCGCAGAGTTTGGCCGCTTCATAGCCATCGCCACTGAGGTCGAGACCGCCAGCCGAGACGCCGCCCGCTACGGATCGGCCGTAGGCATGAGCGTCAATGGGATCCCCCGCTACACCGACTGTGCCGAGATCCGGGCTGCGGCCCGCAGTCCCGCCGTGATGCTCACGCTGTTGGATTCAGCGATCGACATCAGTTATGACAACGGCCCGGGCACGCCGCTGTTAGCCACCTGCCCAGCAGGAACGCCGCCTTCGGCCGACACCTTCGACTCGGGTGATCGGATCATCGTGACGGTGACGGCCGACTTCCAGACGGGGATCCCGCTGATTGGGGACCTCCTCGGCCCGGTGACCCTCACCTCGACCGACCGTCGCACGATCTTCAAGGGGTAGCGCAATGAGATTCGAATCCGAGCGAGGCGCCTCCGCGGTGGAGATGGCCCTGGTGACACCCCTCTTCCTCCTGCTCGTTCTCGGCATCGTCGACCTCGGCCGGGCTCTTTATACGGACCTGGCCCTGAAGGAGGCCGCGCAAGAGGGCGCCATTTACGCCTCCTTCGAGCCTTTCGATCCGCTGCTGACGATTCAGCGCATCACCTCGAGCATCGACAACCCGACGCTTACGGCCGCCAACATCGGCATCGACTGCTCGGTCCCCGACCAGGTGGCGGTGACCGTCACCTACGACCACGACTACATCACACCGATCCTGGGGCCGATGCTGGGCGGGAACCTCACCCTTTCGCGAACCTTCACGGGTCAGATCGTCTCCGAAAACACGTGCAGTCCCTATCCATGAGGTAACTGGTGATCGAAAGAGCTTCGTCCTTGAAGAACCGTCTCAGCCAGGAGCATGGAGCGGCTCTCGTCGTCGCTGCCATCGTGCTGCTTCTTGTCTTCGCCCTCGTCGCCCTGGCCCTCGATGGGGGGCGGGGCTTGGACGAGCACCGGAGCGTCCAGAACGGGGCTGACCATGCCGCTATTGCCGCCGCCTGGGCGAAGTGCCACGGAGATGACCCGATCGCAGCCGGCGAGGTCTTCGCTCTCGCCAACGGCTACAGCCCGGGCGAGCTCATCCTCAACCCCAACTATGCGCCCGCCTCGGTCGAGGCCATCATCACTACTTCGATCGACGGTCAGGTGTCGCCCGTGATCGGGGTTAGCCAGATCGATATCGCTGACCGCGCCGTCGCCAGCTGCTACTTCCAGGTCGGTGGCGGAGACCTGCCTTTCGGTGCCCCGGGAGGCGGCTTCTTCGACGGAACGCTTCAGGTCGGCAACCCTTGCAATTCCGGCAATTGCCAGCCGCTCCGTGTTCCACGGGACGACAGCAACGGAACCAGCAACTGGATCATCCGCAACATCTCACTGGGCACACAGCCCGACCTCTCCGCCGACTACGCGTTCCTCGATGCCAGCGGAGTGCCGACCTGTCAGGCCGGTGATCCCACCTGCTGGGTCTTCGAGACCGACACCGGGGTCTCCGCCGGGCATCTCTCGGACGGTCTCGTGCGCGGCAGCAACTCGGCTGCCGTTGACGGACGGCTCGAAAATCTCGGACCCGCCTCCCTCAACTGGGGACGGAAGTTCTTCACGCCCCAGAGTCGAGAGGTAGACGGTGACTACTGGCACTACAGCCTCAACGACACCAGCAGCCCCCCGCTTTCCTATCCACTGGACCCGAGCAACGCGACGACCATCTACGGACTGGCCAACATCCAACAGGCGGTCGCGGACGGAATGATCGACGATCCGGCCCTGGGGACGTGGAAGTCGCCCTGGGTGCCGCAAGTGCATGGCGACTTCATGACCGTTACTGATCCCAACGAACGGCACATCTACTACGACGGACCGGTGTACAAATGCGACTCGCCTCGCCTGGCGGAGATACCAGTGGTAACTGACGACCTGCTGTGGAATGGAACCCTCCAGCCGCCACCGCTATCTCCTAGCGGTAACAAGGATGTGAAAGTCATCGGCTTCTACGACATCTTTATGGACCGGCCGCTCTACGACACCGATCTCAACAATGGGGACGTGCTCAAGATCACCGATTCCTTCGTCATCTGGTACGGCCCGAACTCGAGCTGCGTGAACGGATGGGAGCCCGGCCAAGGCCAGCCCAGTCGTTACATCGTCACGCTCGACGAGTAGGCATTGCCATAGCGAGGGCGCCTGGTACAGTTTCACTCAGAGTGGGACGATAACCACTCTATGCGCTAGCTAGCGCACACATCCTGGGCTGAGAGGCGGGGTGGCCGGGGCCGGGGGCCTCGGTGCTCCACCGAGCGCAGGAGTGACATGCCGAGATTCTTCCGACTCGAACGATCGGATCGAGGAGCGGCCATCGTCGAGTTCGCGTTGGTGATTCCCTTCCTCGTCTTGATCCTGGTGGGGATGGTGGAGTTCGGCTGGCTGTTCTCTCAGAATCTCAATGTGCGGCACGGTGCGCGCGAGGGAGCCCGCCTCGTCGCCGTCAACTACAACCCCAACGGCAACAGCGGCAGCGCCCAGACGGTGGACATCGTGGCCGAGATCTGCGGCCGGATGGACACAGTCTCGGGAGTCACGGTCGGCATAACGGGTGCGGGCGACATCGGGGATCCGGCCGTTGCGACGATCGCCGCACCTGGATCCACGATAACGGGCCTGCTCGACTGGGCGATACCGTCCCCCCTAACGCTGTCGTCGAGCGTCGAGGTAAGGCTCGAGCAGACTGCGACCTGGGCCGATACCGGGCTGCCGGCTGCCTGTTCGTGATCCGGCAATTCCTTCGGCGAGACGACGGGGCTTCAGCCCTGGTCGTCGCCGGATCGATGCTCCTCATCATGGGCATGGCAGCGCTTGTCATCGACGTGGGAGCCGGGTTCAACGAGCGTCGACAGGACCAATCGGCTGCGGACGTCGCCTCCCTTGCCGCGGTCCAGTTCGCCCGCCCGGGCACGGGTTGCGGATCTACGAGCGCCTGCATCAACGCTGCTCTGACCAGCGGTGCCAGCGAGGCCATTGCGGTCGCCACCGCCTCTCTCGACGACCCGGCCGCGGCCGATTGGGCGGACCCCGCGAAGTGCAGCACTCCTCCGGCGGATTACACGAACATCTCGCCCGTTTCCAACTGCGTCGCTTTTACCGAGAACCTTCAGCGGGCGTGGGTCCGGATCCCCACGATCGACGTAGAGACCACCTTTGGGGGATTCCTCGGGGTTCTTGCACTGCAGACGAGTGCCCAGGCGGAGGCAGAAGGCGACCTTCGCAGCGGAAGCATTCTGCCCTTCCTCCTGCCCGGCAACGCAGGCAACACGACATACAACTGCCTGAAGACCTCGGGTAACCCGAGCTGGGGCGACTGCGACGATCTTCCCACCACTGGCAACTTCGGCTCGATGGACGTGTTTCTCTATGGGAACTACAAAATGGGCACGACCATCGAATGCACCGGCGACACGAATGGACGCCTGCTTTCGAACATAGCCCGTGGTGTCGACCATCCGATGCGTCAGCACCCGACCGGTCTAGGTCCCGGCGTCGAGGAGCAGACAATGTGTCCTATCTGGTACGCAGAGCCCAACATGGCGCTCGGACAGCCGGGAGTAGGCAGCAACCTCGATGCCGGGCTGACTCATGGAGGCTCTGTTCATTCGTTGACCGGGCCCTACCCAGGGAGACTCTCCCAGGGAGGAAACCGCATAACCGTTCGCGGGCCGCAGGGCGGCAATCCCACCACCAGCATTGACGACACTCCTCTATGGGACTACTTACGCCCGTTCCCGCTCGGACACCCGTGCGGCTCGGTTTCCGACGTGCTCTCGATGCAGAACTGCCTCGAGAATTGGGATCCCCTGGCCGATCAAGTGATCTTCGTACCCGACATTTCGGATGCATTTCGCTTCGGATTCGTACCGGAGATGTGGGAAGACGACTTCGGGCCACCGGGAAGCCTCTACCGAATCGAGACCTTCCGGCCCGTCTATCTGGACTCGACTTTCTATGGCTGTTCGGCCCTCAGCTGCGAAATCGTTCATACGCCAGGAATAGCTGATAGCGGCCCTTGCGGACCCGACCCGGTCTCGACGTGCGGGACCCCGGGCAGCGGGATAAGAGGTCTCGAGGCCGTAACCGCCTTCATCCTCGAGGCGGGCATGATGCCCGAGAATGCCCGCTGGCCCTACCCCGGAGATCCCAACCAGGTCGTCTTCAGACTCATCCGCTGACGGGCGTTAGATTCCGCTCGATGCGGGTTCCGCCCCAGGCCATGCCGGCTCTGATCACCCCTTTCGACGGTCTAGGTGAGCTCGACGAGGCCGCCCATCGGCATAACCTTCGACAGCTGGCCGAGCGTGGTATCGAAGGATTTCTCCTGGGCGGGTCTACAGGCGAGGGGCCGTATCTCGAAGAGGGCGAGAGGATGAGGCTCCTCCAGTGGGCACGCGACGAGCTCGGCTCGGATCCGTTTCTGCTCTGTGGCATCGCCGCCGAGACGCGGCGCGCGGCTATGCGTCAGCTCGAGGAAGCAACCGACGGAGGCGCAGACGCGGGTCTCGTCATGACGCCCACGACGCTGATTCGTGGACATCACGACGCGGTGGCGGAGCACTACCGCAGGCTGGCCGACTCCGCCCGCCTTCCGATACTGATCTACTCGGTCCCCCTCTATACCGCTTACGAGCCCCCCGTGGAGGTGGTCGCCCAACTTGCCTCACACGAAGCGATAGCAGGAATGAAGGACTCAGGGGGCGATGCCGCCAGGATGGGTCGGATCGCGGCGTCCGTCCCTGACGGCTTCTTTCTGTTCGCTGGCGCAACGGCCGTCCTACAGGCAGCGCTCGCAGCCGGTGCCTACGGCGCCATCACCGCCAGCTGCAACTACCTCCCCGAGCACGTTCTCGGAGTGACTCTTGCTGCCAACGCGGCCGAAGCAGAGCGGTGGCAGCATTCGCTCGCAGAAGCCGCAGCTATAATCGAGCCGCATCGGGTACCGGGAGTGAAAGCGGCCGCCGAGATCGCCGGGCTGCGGCCGGGCTTGCCACGACTTCCTCTCCGCCCGGTCTCACACGACGTGTTCGACGGCATCGCACGCGCCCTTGCTCCGCTTCACGAGGCGGGGGCTACCATTCCGAGCGTCTAGGAAAGGTTGCGATCGATGGGCGTGCAATTCCTCAGCGAGGGGTGGACCGAGGCAGTTACCACCGCTCTGAACAGCCACGAAGGCTTCAAGGGCGCAGTCGCGGACGTGGACCTGACCATCCAGTTCACGGTCTCGGACGCACCCGACGGGGACGTTCACTACCACTTCCAGGCCTCTGGCGGAAACGCTTCGGTCGAGTTGGGCGAAGTCGAGGATTCCGACGTCCAGATCGCTAACGACTACGAGACGGCGGTGGCCATCACCAAGGGAGAGCTGAACACCGAGTCGGCCTTCTTCAGCGGCAAGCTGAAAGCTACCGGCAACCTGGCCAAGCTCATGATGCACACCAATGTCATCTCCCAGTGGCGGGCCGCCAACGAAGGCATCGAAGTCGACTTCTGACGCGACGGAGGCGCCGGTCCCCCCGGACGGCGCCCCCCTTACGACTTAGAAACTGCTTCCTAGTTGACCGCGTCCTTCAACGCCTTGCCTGCCTTGAAAGCGGGGGCGTTGCGGGCCGGAACCCATACGTCAGCGCCCGTTTGAGGGTTGCGGGCCGTACGGGCGGCGCGGTGGCGAACCTCGAATGTACCGAATCCGGAGATCTGGACCTTCTCGCCCGACTGCAATCCGGAGACGATGCTCCCAATTACGGCATCAACAGCCGCACCGGCGGCGGCTTTGCTGCTCGAGGTCTCCGACGCGACCTTGTCTACTAGATCACTTTTGTTCATACCCCCTCCTATGGGAGAAATAAGGACCCGTGATTTTAGGCATGAACCCTTGTGGCCCAAGGGTTACTGGCTCAGTAAGTCACCTCCTCCAGCTCGCCCACCTTCTCTCTGACAGCTTCGGCTGCGTCACGCAGCGAGGCCAATTCGGAGGTAGTCAAGTCGAGTTCGACGATCTCCTCCACTCCGTTGGCCCCCAACCGGGCCGGGACACCCAGATAGATGTGGTGGATACCGTACTCGCCGTCAACCCAGGCGCACACTGGAAGCGTCTCCTTCGTGTCCCCGAGCACGGCGGCAACCATCGCTTTCGCCGCTGAGGCAGGTGCGTAGTAGGCAGATCCCGTTTTCAGCAGGCCCACGATCTCGGCACCCGCGTCCCGCGTCCTTTCGACCAGCCGATCGATCGTCTCCGAGTCGAGCACCTCTGCAAGGGGCCGCCCCGCCACCGTGCTCTGACTCGGTACTGGAACCATCGTGTCGCCATGTGAACCGAGCGTCAGGGCCTCGACCTCCAGGATCTCCGTGCCGGTCTCCTCGGAGATGAAGTATGCGAACCTAGAGCTGTCGAGGATCCCCGCCTGTCCCATCACCTTGCTCTTGGGCAGCTCGGACACCTCCGCCGCCAAGGTGGTCATGTGATCGAGGGGGTTGGTCACCACGATCAGCGTGGCCTCGGGTGAGTGCTCCATGACGCGGGTAGTGACGTCCTTGACGATCCTGGCGTTGACCTCCAATAAGTCCATCCGGCTCATGCCCGGGCTGCGCGGCCGGCCGGCAGTGATGACAACCACATCACTGTCAGCGGTGTCCTTGTAGTCGTTGGTGCCGACGACTTTGGTGCGGTAGCCCTCGACTGGACGCGACTGGTTCATGTCCAAGGCCAGTCCTTGTGGCAGATCCTCGATGATGTCGATCATGACGACTTCGTCGCTGAGATCGGCCTCGGCCAACCGTTGAACAGTGGTCGAGCCGTACTTGCCGGCTCCGACCACGGTCACCCTTGCCATGACTTCACTCCCTTCGGTTTCTGGGGAGGGTACTCCACGGGAAACCTCGTAAAGCGGCCGCATCCTGCTACAAGACAGGCTGTGCTTGGCCGCCTGTTATTCGTCGCCGCCTTCGTCGTCGCATGCGGCAGCACGGGCCTCCCCGACCCGGCGGCCCCCACTCAATACGACCTCGCGGACGATCAGCTCATCTCGGACCTGGGCTCACCGCTGCCGGAGGACATCGACTGGGAGCGGAACATCTCGGGAACGACCGTGCTCGGTTCCCACACCCGGCCTAACGCTGACGAATTGGAACGGCTTGCCGGCGCGATAGCAGAGGTTCCTCCCGAGCTCGACCGGGTGGCGGCACCACGCGCCGTGGTGCGAGTTCCGACGATCTCGTCGCCCGATCCAGCTCACATAGACGCCCGCGCGTTCACGCTCGGACCCGACGTCTACCTCGTCGATCGGAGCTTCACCGATCCGGACGGCCCCGTCACCCGCTTCGACCTCGCACGCTCTTACTTTCACGAGCTGGCCCATGTGGCCCAGTTCTTGACCCTGAGCGACGCCTATATCGACTCGGCTCTGACCGGCGCAGTTCCCAGAGTCGATCCAAGCAGTGGGTCGCGGCTCGTGGCCGACTTTGCCGCCGCCACCGGATGGCGCAACACGTCCGACGACCCCACGCAAGCAGAGTGGAGGTTGCCTACGACCTCGGGGGCCACCACCCAGTACGGCGGTGTCGACCCGGCGGAGGACATGGCCGAAGCCGTGGCGATGGTGGTGCTGGGACGTGCCGACTGGATCCCCGGCGATCGATCACGCTGGGTGGCACGCTGGCTGGACGCCAACCTCACCGAGCTGGCGGCGGGAAAGCCTTGGGCTCCTCCTGGATCACGGGAGGTGTTATCCGTTGCACCGATCTACGACGAGCAGGAGGTGAGTCAGCTCTCGGAGCGCTATTCCCACGTGGAACCCCTCTACTTCGAGCTGCCCGGCTCGCTGCCGGGCCATCGCCAGCTCGCCACGATCGTTGAGGGTGAGCTGGGACGGCGACCACCG
>JBHICV010000069.1:0-11590 GCA_046759765.1 Acidimicrobiia bacterium | reverse complement strand
GGCGAGTAAGGCGGTCTGGAATCCGTAGCCCGTTCCCACCTCCAGAACCCGGCTCGTAGGTGTCAGCTCGAGGGCTTCGATCATCTTCGCCGACAGCGACGGCTGGGTCGTCACCTGATCATGGGGGATGGGGACCGGTCGATCCTCGTACGCCATGTGAATGAAGTCCGGAGGTACGAAGCCTGCCCGCGGAACCTCACGGAAGGCTTGGACGAGGCGATCGTCCGTGATCCCCGAGCGGAGAATCGCATCCACGAGATCCGACTGGACGGGGGGCATGACGTGAGTCTCGCGAGGCCGCGCAACTCTTGTCACACCCCGTCTCTACGTTGGCCTCATGTTCTCGACAGTGCTTTCGGCCGCGATGGTGGGCATTGATCCGACGCCCGTGCGGGTGGAGACCCACATCGGCAGCGGTCGGCCCTCCTTCTGTGTCGTGGGTCTGCCCGATACCGCGGTGAGGGAAGCTCGCGACCGAGTTCGTGCTGCGCTCGCCACCACCGGCTTCCCGTTTCCGGCGCGACGGGTGACGGTGAACCTGGCCCCAGCCGACATTCCCAAGGGAGGGTCGGCTTACGACTTGCCGATTGCGCTCAGCATCTTGGTGGCCGATCGGGTCCTGCCGGAAGACGCCGCCACGGGAGTTGCTCTGGGGGAGCTGGCGCTCGACGGGTCCTTGCGGCCCGTGAGAGGAGGTCTTGCCGCGGGAATCGTTGCCGGATCGGTGGGCGAGCCGTGCATTCTCCCTCCGCTCTCCGCAACCGAGGCAGCCGCGGTGCCGGGTGTTGAGGTGAGAGCCGCTCGCACGCTCTCCGAAGCCGTTGCCGTTGCCAAGCACCGGCATCGGGGCGCTCCCATACCGGAGCCCACGCCGACGACTCCCGAGGAGGACCTTGTCGATCTCGCCATGGTCCGAGGCCAGGAATCGGCCCGCCGAGCTCTCGAGGTGGGCGCCGCGGGCGGGCATCACCTCCTCCTGTGGGGGCCTCCCGGGGTTGGCAAGACCATGCTGGCGCGAGCGCTGCCCGGGCTGCTTCCCCCACTCGCTGATGAAGCAGCGCTCGAGGTGTCGCAGGTATGGTCGGCCTCTGGCCGAGCACGACCCATCAGCCGGCGCCCGCCTCTTCGGCGGCCCCACCACACGACTTCCTTGGCAGCTCTGATTGGCGGCGGGTCTGGTTTCCCCCAGCCTGGTGAGATCTCGCTCGCCCACAGAGGCCTGCTGTTTCTCGATGAGCTGGGGGAGTTTCCACGACATCTCTTGGACGCGCTGCGCCAGCCGCTAGAAGACCGGACGGTGGTAATCGCCCGCAGGGGAGGAACCGGAGTCTTCCCCTGCGATGTCCAGCTAGTCGCGGCGACTAACCCGTGTCCCTGCGGCTTCAAAGATGACAGCCGGCAGGCGTGCGGTTGCTCGCAGGCGGTTCAGCAGCGGTATCGCCGCCGTCTCTCGGGACCTCTGCTCGATCGGTTCGACATCCGACTCCCGATTCGGAGACCAGATAAAGAGAGCTACTTCGGCATACGTAGCGAACCGAGCCATGAAGTGAAGGCTCGTGTGGTGGCAGCCCGCGCACGACAGCTGGACAGAAGAGTCCTGAACCGAAACCTCGATGGACCGGCGCTCGACGATCAGCCATACACCCCCGAAGCCAAAGGACTTCTGAAGTCTGCCTTCGATGGGCTCGGCGGCAGAGGCTTCGATCGGGTGCGTCGCGTCGCGCGCACAGTCGCTGATCTCGGCGGGGGGGATGAGATATCGGAGGGACACGTCGCAGAAGCTCTCGCCTTCCGGAGTGAGTTATGGGCCGCGAAGCACTGATACGAGTCGCTCACATCGGGATGCATCCCGACCGTCTGCGGGAGTTGCTCGACAAGTTGGGCTCGGCGGAGCGAGTCCTCGATGCCGTTATCCGCGGAGCCATACAGGTGCCGCCACGAGCTCGCGCGGCCGCGATGGTGCCGGCCGACGAGCGGATTGAATCGGCCGCTAGAGCGGGCCTCCGGTTGCTTGTAAAGGGGGAGGGAAGCTTTCCCGCCAGCCTCGCCGGGCTCCCGGATGCGCCCGATTTTCTCTTCTGCCGGGGTGATCCGCCGCAGGCCCTTGGTGTGGCGCTGGTCGGCACCAGGAAAGCAACTCGATACGGACTGGACATAGCCGCGACGTTTGGACGAGCGGCCGGTGAAGCCGGGTGGCCGGTGGTCAGCGGTCTTGCCCGGGGTGTGGACGGAGCTGCCCATCGAGGGACCGTGGAGGCGTCAGCGGTCGGGGTGGCGGTCCTGGGATGTGGCATGGACCTCTGCTATCCGCCTGAGCACCGAGAGCTACGAGAGCAGCTCATCGAACTGGGCGGGTGTGTTCTGTCGGAGTATCCATCGGGTACGCCACCTACCGGTTGGAGATTTCCTCCCCGGAACCGAATCATTTCCGGCCTGTCGGCGGCGGTTGTCGTCATCGAGGCCCGGGTCGATGGAGGTGCGTTGATCACCGCGCGTCGCGGCCTGGAACAAGGACGGGACATCTTTGCCGTTCCCGGCGACATCGACCGTCCCACATCGGAGGGCTGCAACCTGCTGATCCAGGACGGGGCTCATCCCGTCCTCGGACGTGACGACCTGATCGAAACCGTCGGAAGGGTTCTCGGTCCGCCTCGAAAAGCCACGGGCGACGAAGACGGAAGCCCGGTACTCGCCCATCTCTCATCAGTCGGACGGCACGCCGATGATCTGGCGGCCGAACTCGGTTGGACTGCCCCCGAGATCCTCGCCGAGCTGGCCCGGCTCGAGGCCAGAGGTCGGATCGCTTGGGACGGAGGATTGGCGACGATACGCTGAACAGCGCCCGAGTGGTGGGATCATGTTGTGATGCCCGCGACACCTGCTTTGCCCGCCTGGGCCCGGCCCGACGTGGATCCTTACCTCAGGCGGCTGGTCAAAGTACGCAGCCTCTCGGCACACACAGTGGCTGCATATCGCCGCGACCTTGCTCAATTCTTCGAGTTCTGTGATCGATGGGGCCACCGAGATGTGCGGGCAGTAGATCGAAGGACCATTCGTAGATTCGTGGCCCATCTTGACACACTCGGCTATGCGCGGACCTCGATTGCACGCAAGTCGTCGGCGGTTCGCGCCTTTTACGTCGACTCGGCGCGTCGTGGTCTGATTGACGTCAATCCGGCCGAGGGCGTGCCGCGGCCTCGTCTCGGCTCGCGCCTTCCTCGATCGCTGCCCGCGCGTGACGTAACCGCGACTCTGGACGCCCTCGCGGGATCAGACCCGACCGATCTTCGGGACCGCGCCCTATTGGAGCTCCTCTATGGAAGTGGTCTGAGAGTGGCCGAGGCCGTGGCGCTGAAGGTGGATGACGCCACAGATCGCGACTTCATTCGGGTGCTCGGAAAGGGCGACCGCGAGCGGATGGTTCCTCTCAGTTTGCCGGCCCGACGCGCTCTCGTGCGTTACTTGAAGGATGGCCGTCCACAGCTGGCAGGCCCGACCAGTGGTTCGTACCTCTGGCTGGGCGTTCGAGGCGGCCCACTCGGCGTCAGAGATGTCCGGAGAGTGGTCCAGCAGCGATTCGGAACCTTCCCGCATGCTCTGCGCCACTCGTTCGCGACCCACCTTCTGGAAGGAGGCGCGGACCTTCGTGCCGTTCAGGAGTTGCTGGGGCACGTTGAACTGGGCACCACTCAGATTTACACTTCCGTGACCCGCCACCACCTCAGGTCCACTTATGACCGGTCTCACCCCCGCGCCTGACAGGCTCCCTGAGGAGCATGTCAGAGAGCTCTGGAGCCGTTTCAAGGAGACGGCCGATCCGGAAGCCCGCGAGGGCCTGATTCTTCACTACTCGTCCCTGGTGAAGTTCGTCGCCGGCCGAGTCGGAGTAGGCCTTCCTCGTAACGTCGATCAGGCCGACCTCGTGTCCTACGGCATCTTCGGGCTGATCGACGCGATCGACAAGTTCGAGCCGGAGCGGGGCTTCAAATTCGAGACTTATGCCATCAACCGGATCAAGGGTGCCATTCTGGACGAGTTGAGAGCGCTTGATTGGGTGCCCCGCTCGGTGCGTGCCAGAGCACGTGAAATCGAGCGTTCCAACGCCGAGCTCGAGCACCAGCTCCAACGGTCAGCCACGGAGGAGGAACTCGCAGCTCATATGAACATGCCGCTCGAGGATCTGCAGGAGTCTCTGGCCGAGATATCACAACTCGGCCTCGTGGCGCTCGACGACCTGCTTCGGTCGGGCGACCCGGATTCCGCCGCGGTGGGGGATCTCCTGGCCGATCCGCGGGGGACCAGTCCGGAGGCGGCCTTTCAGAGAGAGGAGACGAAGCGAGTTCTCGCCGACATCATCAACCGACTCCCGGACCGGGAGCGATTGGTGCTCACTCTCTACTACTACGAGGGTCTCACCCTGGCCGAGATCGGTGAAGTGTTGGGCGTAACAGAGTCCAGGGTCTGTCAGATACACACCAAGTCCGTGATGAGTCTTCGGAACCGGCTCACGGAACCGAGCATCAAGTAGCTAATCTTCTTTCATCACACACGTCCGCCGCGGACCCTCCCTCGGTCGGAGCGAGCTCTGCGGGAGGTTTGCGCCACCTAGCGACCGGCGGGCGGAAGACGCAACCAAAGACCAGGAGGATCCGTGGCCGTTGTCACGATGAAACAGCTACTCGAAGCGGGCGTTCACTTCGGACACCAAACCCGGCGGTGGAATCCGAAGATGGCGCCCTACATCTACGGCGAGCGCAACGGCATACACATCGTCGACCTTCGCCAGACCCTCGACCAGCTCGAGCACGCCTACGCGTTCATAAGAGACATAGTGGCGGACGGCGGGATCGTGCTTTTCGTGGGAACCAAGACACAAGCTGCCGAGGCGGTCGCCACCCAAGCCGAACGCGCTTCTATGCCGTACGTGAACTTCCGATGGTATGGCGGCATGCTCACCAACTTCGCCACCATTCACAAGCGGATCTTCTACATGAAAGAGCTCGAAACGATGGAAAGCTCAGGAACTATGGAGGCGCTGCCCAAGAAGGAACGACTCCGGCTCCGCCGAGAACTCGCCAAGCTCCAGCGAGATCTCACGGGGGTTGCTTCGATGACGCGGGTTCCCGACGCCGTCTTCATCGTCGATCTGAACACGGAACGCATCGCCGCTCGAGAGGCAATCCGGCTCGACATCCCCATCATCGCCTTGGCGGATACGAACGTGGATCCGGACGACATAACGGTCGTAATCCCCGGCAACGACGACGCCATTAGGGCTGCCCAGGTAGTCGCGACGGCTATTGCCGACGCGTGCGTAGAAGGGCGCCGGATTGCCGGTGCGGACCTTGACGAGTTCGAGGCACGAGATGAGGAGTTTGAGACTGTGGAGGATCTGGCGGAACGATCCGCCGAAGCAGGCCAAGCCGGCGAACCGGCCGAGAAAAGCCAGGAACCTAAAGCCGAGGAGGCAGAGAGCCCCGCTCCGGCTCAGGAGACAGAAGGCGCCGCACCGGCCCCAGAGGCAGAAAGCGCCGCTGACGAGGTAGCCCAGCCATGACCGCTTCGGCGGAAGAGGTGCAGCGGCTGCGGCGCACCACCGGGGTCGGAATGATGGATGCCAAGCGCGCACTCGAAGCGACTGAAGGAGACTTCGATGGTGCGATCAAGCTTCTAAGAGAGCAGGGATTGGCCGAAGCGGGCCAGCGTTCCGCTCGGGCCGCCAACCAGGGAACGATTGGCTATTACCTCCACCCGAATCCCGACTACCCCGCTGTCGGTGTCCTAGTCGAGCTGGCCTCGGAGACCGACTTCGTGGCCCGTTCTCCGGAGTTTCAGGACCTGGCTCATCAGCTTGCTCTTCATATTGCGGCCCGCCGCCCTCGCTGGGTGTCGGTCGAGGAAGTTCCTGCGTCCGAGATCGCCGACGAGGAGGAGGTCATCCGCAATCAGGCCACCAACGAGGGCAAACCGGACGAAGTGATTCCCAAGATCGTCGAGGGGAGGATGCGGTCCTTCTACCAAGATGAGGTGCTGTACGAGCAGCCGTTCGTCAACGAAGAGCGCTTCGGGGGAACGGTGGGGGAGATGGTCCAGCAGACCGCAGTACAGATGGGCGAGAATGTCGGCGTAAAGCGGTTCGCTCGCCTAGCGGTAGGCGAAACAACTAACTGAGGACGAAGAGATGTATAGGCGCGTACTTCTCAAGCTGTCGGGCGAGTCGTTCGCCGACCCCGATGTCGGCTATGGCATCGACCCCTCGACAGTTCAACGCGTAGCGTCCGAGATCGCGGAAGCTCATTCTTTGGGCGCAGAAATCGCCTGCGTAGTAGGTGGGGGAAATATCTTCCGTGGCGTTTCTACCGCTGCCGCCGGCATGGATCGCGCCAACGCCGATTACATGGGAATGCTCGCCACGATCATGAACGGGATGGCGTTACGCGATGCCCTCGAGAACGAGGACGTGCCGAGCCGGCTGCAGACCGCCCTGCGAATCGACCAAGTGGCTGAGCCGTACATACGTCTCCGAGCCATCAGGCACTTGGAGAAAGGCCGGGCTGTCATCTTCGCCGGCGGAACCGGGAATCCCTTCTTCACCACTGACACAACCGCGGCCTTGCGTGCGGCGGAGATCGGCGCCGATGGGCTGCTCAAGGCCACTCGGGTCGACGGCGTTTTCGACGCCGACCCGGAGGAGCATCCTGACGCCAAGCTCCTGGACGAGGTCAGCTATCTGGATGTGATCAACCTCGATCTCCAGGTCATGGATGCCACGGCGATAACCATGTGTCGCGATCACTCTCTTCCGATAGTGGTCTTCAACCTCCTTAAACCCGGCAACATCGTGAAGGCAGTCCGAGGAGAGCGGATCGGGACACTGGTCGGAAAGAAGGCGTAGTGACCGCAGAGATCCTCGAGGACGCACGCGAGCACATGGACCTGGCAACTCAACACGTTCTTTCGGAGTTCGCCACGGTGAGGACGGGTCGAGCCAACCCGGCGATTTTGCAGCGGATCTCCGTCTCCTACTACGGAACGCAGACGCCGCTGCAGCAGCTGGCGACCATGTCGGTGCCGGAGCCGCGACTGCTGGTGGTGCAGCCCTACGACCGATCCGCGATCGCGGAGATCGAGAAGGCCATTCAGTCCTCAGACCTGGGTCTCAACCCTGCGAGCGATGGCACGGTTCTCCGGATTGTCTTTCCGCCTCTGACCGAGGACCGCCGCAAGGAACTCATTAGGGTCGTCAGGAAGATGGCGGAAGATGGCCGGGTGGCGGTGCGCAACATACGTCGGCATGCCAAGGATGACATAGAGGACCTCGACATCTCCGAGGATGACATTCACCGAGCCGAGAAGGAGCTCCAGCAACTCACAGACGCGGCCATCGCTTCCATCGACGAGCACCTTGCCGACAAGGAGCAAGAGCTGCTGGAGGTGTGACTTGGCTGACGATCGCGATGACTCAGACGACTCGGTAGTTCCCTTCAAGGGCCCGGCACAGCACCCGTCCAACTACCCGTCGGAGGAAGAGGAGCAGCCCTCGGAAGGCGTCCCGGAGCAGTTCGATCTCGACTTCAGCTGGATGGAACCTGACGAGGAAGCGGAGGACGCCGAGGGCGAGGAGGAGTTCCCCACCGCGGACGAGACCACCGATGAGAGTGAGGGCGAGCCCTCCGATCAGCCCGATGCCGACTCCGACGAGTACGCGGCGGCAACTACCAGCGAATACGAAGATCTAGCCCGGGCGGTGGACGAAGCTGACGAAGCTGAACACGAACCGCAGGCGGTGGCGGTGGTGGTGCCCGGTATCGAGCACGGAGTGGTCGGGTTCGAAGACGTGACCGGGACGGAGGCCGAGCCGGAGGGCCCGGAGGAGCCGGACTTCCTCACCCGGGTAGCGACGGGGGTAGCGCTGGCGGCGGTGTTCGTGGTGGCCCTGATCGTGCCGCAGCCGGGCGTCCTTGCCGCGCTCGTGGGAATCGTGGCCCTGGGCGGCTTGCTCGAGTTTTACAGCACCGTTAGAGGTGCTGGCTTCAACCCGATGGTGCTGATCGGTGTCGTGGGCTCGGCGACGATCCTGGCTGGATCGTGGGCAGCAGGATCCGACGGCCCCTATGCGGCAGCCGCGTTGTCAGCCGGCACGATCGCGGTGCTGATGCTCTGGTACGTCCTCACCGGCATGCGCCGGCCGCTCGAGAACGGGTCGCTGACGTTGCTCGGAGTCCTGTGGATCGCGCTCGCCATGTCGTTTGCCATGCCGATCATTCACTCCCCGGACTATCAGCCTCTCGTGCTGTTCATCGTCGTTGTCAACGCGGCGCTCGACATCGGCTCCTATTTCATAGGGAGAGGAATGGGTAGGACTCGTCTCGCTCCAGCCTTGTCGCCCACCAAAACTGTAGAGGGCCTGGTGGGAGGCGCGGTGATCGCACTGGGCATAGGCGCGGGTCTTACGGCCGTCTCTTACTTCGACGTACTCGAACTGAGCCAGGCCCTGATCCTGGCCGTTGTGATTGTCGTTTTCTCGCCTCTCGGTGATCTCACGGAATCGCTCGTCAAGCGATCTCTCGGCGTCAAGGACATGGGATCGATCCTTCCGGGGCATGGAGGCTTGCTCGATCGAGTCGACGGCCTGATTCTCGTACTGCCGGCGGCTTACTACGCCCTCTTCTGGATGGGCATCGTCCAGTGAACCCGTTGGTCGTCCTCGGGGCGACGGGTTCGATCGGACGACAGGTGCTGGAGGTAGCCAATCGGCTCGAGGTTCCCGTAGCCGCGATCGCGGCGAGAAGAGGCTCCGACTCTCTCTTGGAGATCGCACGTGATGTGCCCGACGCGCTCGTCGGGGTTACTTCCCCATCCTCGGAAGAACGTGAAAGGCTCTCGTCCGAGCTCGGGAATCGTGTCCGGTGGGGCAACGAGTCTCTCTCTGAGCTGGCGGCACTTCCGGGCACGACGGTGCTCAATGGCGTTGTCGGCTCGATCGGCCTCGCCGCCTCGGTGGCTGCGCTGGAAGCCGGAAACCGGCTGGCATTGGCTAACAAAGAGAGCCTGATCGCCGGTGGTCCCGTAGTTCTGGCCGCCAGGGAACGAGGAGGAGGCGATATCCTTCCCGTCGACTCTGAACATTCGGCCGTCTTCCAATGTCTCGTCGGCGAGGAAACTGGTGCAGTCCTCAGAGTGATACTGACCGCGTCCGGCGGCCCGTTTCTCGGTTGGTCGCTCGAGCAGCTGGCGGAGGTGACTCCTGCTGAAGCCCTCCGTCACCCGACCTGGCAGATGGGGCCCCGCATCACCGTGGACTCGGCCACCTTGATGAACAAGGGCTTCGAAGTGATCGAGGCTCACTATCTCTTCGGGTTGGACTACGACGCGATTGATGTGGTCATTCACCCACCGAGCCTGGTCCATGCGCTCGTCGAGTTTGCAGACGGCTCGGTCAAGGCCCACATCGGGGAGCCGGATATGCGTGTCCCCATCCAGTACGCCATCACGTATCCCGACCGCGCCCCCGGTCCTTTGCCCAAGTTTGATCTCGTAGGACGCGAGTTGGCTTTTCATCCGCCCGACCTCGACCAATTACCGGCCCTTCGATTGGCGTATGAAGCCGGCAAGCTGGGCCGTTCTGCCCCTACGGTCTTGAATGCCGCCGATGAAGTCGCCGTCGATGCATTCCTGAACGGGCGCCTGGGCTTCCTCGGTATCGCCGAAGTCGTCGAACGGACGATGGAAGGAGTTGAGCACCGCACGGTCGACAGCATCGACGAGGTGAAGAGCGTCGACGCCGAGGCCAGGGAGTTCGCTGGTAGCGTCCTGGGACGGGTCTGCTAGCCCGATTGAACGGGTAGCGTGAACCTCATGATCACCCAGAGGATTGGGTCGTGAGCACGCTCGGAGCGATCGTGATGCTCTCCGCCCTGGTTTTCTTCGTCATGGTGCACGAGGCCGGACACTACGTGTCAGCTCGGCTCACCGGAATGAAGGTGACCGAGTTCTTCTTTGGGTTTGGGCCGAGGCTCTGGGCCACGGTTCGCGGTGAAACCACTTACGGTGTGAAGGCGATTCCCGCCGGCGGCTACGTGCGAATCACAGGTATGAATCCTTTCGAGTCGGTCGATCCCGCCGACGCCGGGAGGACGTACCGGGAGAAGAAGTTCTGGGAGAAATCCGTCGTAGTCCTGGCGGGTGTGGCTCTGCACTTCGTGATGGCCTACCTGATCGTTCTCCTGGTCATCGCGCTGTTCGGAGTTCCAACGGGTGAGGTGCAGCTGACCGTGGCCGCGGTCGTGCCCGAGAGCCCGGCGGCAGCGTCCGGCGTCCAGGACGGCGATCGCATAGTCACTTTGGACGGTGAGGCAATCACGGACTGGGGTGTCTTGGTGGAGGAGATCCGGGGACGTCCCGGGTCTCCCGTCGTTGTCATAGTCGAACGCGACGGCGAGCTGGTCTCCTTGAGCCCCGTTATCGGGGACACTCACCCCGACAGCGGCGAGAAGGTCGGCTACTTCGGGATCGTTCCGGAGGTAACCAGGGAGTTTGTGGGCCCGTTCCGAGCAGCGGGGATGGCAGGTCGAGAGCTGATCACGATGATCGCCACCGCCTACGAAGCTCTGTTCAACCTCGTGCGCCCCGACTCACTCGCCAAGCTCGCAGCCGTCTTCACGGACGGGGGAGAGAGCCTGCCGGACAACCTTCGGCCAACCTCGCCGCTAGGAGTCGCCCAGATCGGTGCTCAGGTGGGTGCGCTCGGACTGGAGCGGTTCCTGGTGATCATGGCCTTCCTGAACGTGTTCCTCGGTGTGCTGAACGGACTGCCGATATATCCGCTTGATGGAGGTCACTTCGCGGTAGCCATCTACGAACGCGTCACGCATCGCCGGGCCGATGTCCGCAAGCTCGCTCCGATCGCGGCCATGGTCGTCGTGTTGCTGGTATTCATTGGAATGGTCGGTCTCTTTCTCGATATCGTTAATCCCATCAACTTCGGTTAGATGGCAATCACTCGAAGAACGACCCGCGCGGTTGCGGTGGGAGATGTCGTAGTCGGGGGCGGCGCCCCGGTCTCCGTTCAGTCGATGACGACGACAAAGACCTCCGACGTCGATGGAACGCTGGCCCAGGTGTACGCGCTCCGCGGCGCCGGAGCGGACATTGTTCGAATCACCTGTAACGAACCGGAGGCCGCCGAGGCGCTGGCTGAGATCGTGCCGCGGTCCCCCGTACCCATCGTTGCCGACATCCACTTCCAATACCGGCTGGCGCTAGGGGCGCTCGAAGCGGGTGTCCAAGCTCTTCGGCTCAATCCGGGGAACATCCGAAAGGAAGAGCAGATCAAGGCAGTCGCCCGCGAGGCCAAGGATCGCGGCGTGCCCATCAGGGTGGGTGTCAATGCGGGTTCTCTGGACCGTGAGCTATTGACGCGTTTCGGTAAGCCGACTCCGGAGGCGTTGGTGGAATCGGCGCTCAAAGAGATTCGCTACCTGGAAGAGGTCGACTTTCACGACATAAAGATCTCGGTAAAGCACTCGCACGTGCCGTCGATGGTCGCGGCCTATCGGCTGCTGTCCGACAGCGTCGACTACCCGCTCCA